>JAKFFF010000033.1:0-19760 GCA_036677145.1 Alcaligenaceae bacterium | reverse complement strand
CCACGGGTGCCGGCAACGACGCCGACTGGAAGGAATTCTGAGCGCACACGGATGCAAACGGCGGCGAATGACAGGTTGATGTCCGGCGAGACCGCGGAAACCACGCAGTTCCTCACCTTCTTGTGCGCGGGTGAGGAATACGGCGTCGAGATCCTGCGCGTGCAGGAGATCAAGGGCTGGGATGGCGTCACGCGGGTGCCGTACACGCCGCCCTATCTACTTGGCGTGATGAACCTGCGCGGCATGATCGTGCCGGTCATCGACTTGCGCACGCGCTTCGGGCTGGCGCGTCGCCCGGCGGACTCTTCAACCGTCGTGATCGTGCTGCGGGTCCGCGCGACGCGCGGCGAAAAGACCGTGGGCCTGGTGGTCGACGCCGTCAGCGACGTCTACAACCTGCCGCCCGGCGCGGTGAAGGCGGCGCCCGACCTCGGTGTCGCCGGTGGCGTCACCGCGGGCACCTGTGTGCGCGGCCTCGTCACCGTCGACGAGAAGATGGTGATGGTGCTCGATGTCGACCGCCTGGTGACATCCTCCATCGAAGCGGGCGAGGGCGAACGTACGGCGCCGGCCGAGAGCGCCGCGTGAATATTTCGGCGACCGGATTGTTCCGTCTCACGGGCATCGAGTTTCCGATGACGCGGGCGGAGTTCGATCGCATCCGCGAGCTGGTGCGCGATCACTCCGGCATCGCGCTCGGCGACACCAAGCAGCAACTCGTCCAGGGCAGGCTCGCGCGCCGCCTGCGCGCGCTGAAGCTGGCCAATTACGCCGAGTACATCGACATGCTCGAGCGCGGTGAACGCGGCGAGCTCGAGGAATTCGTCAACGCGATCACGACCAACCTGACCGCCTTCTTTCGCGAATCGCATCACTTCGATTACCTCGCCAATGAGCTGTTGCCGCTGCGTGTCGCTCAGGGCGCGGGCCGATTGCGGATCTGGTGTTGCGCGGCATCGAGTGGCGAGGAGCCGTATTCCATCGCGATGGTGCTGCGCGAAGCGGCCGCCGCGCTCGCCGGCCGAGACGTCAAGGTGCTCGCGACCGATCTCGATTCGGCCGCGCTCGCCAGCGGTGTCGCGGGAATCTATCCGCATGAACGCGTCCAGGATCTGAGCCCCGCGCGGCGCTCGCGTTTTTTCAAGGAAGGCAGCGGCGCGCTCGCCGGCCAGGTGCGGGTGCGCGAAGAGTTGCGCAGCCTGATCACGTTCAAGCAATTGAATCTCATGAACGAGTGGCCGATGCGCGGGGCGTTCGATGCGATCTTCTGTCGCAACGTCATCATCTATTTCGACAAGCCGACGCAGAAAGTGCTGTTCGAGCGCTTCGCGGCGCTGCAGCGTCCGGGGGATTTCCTGTTCCTCGGGCATTCGGAAAGTCTGTATCGAGTCAGCAACCGTTACGAGCTCATCGGCCGGACTATCTACCGGCGGCTGGACAACTGAGAAAAAGCAACCATGCCCGTACGCAAGATCAAGGTTCTCATCGTGGACGACTCGGCTCTGGTGCGCCAGATCCTGGTGGAAATCCTCAAGACCGCCGCCGACATGGAAGTGGTCGGCACCGCATCGGATCCGATCGTGGCGCGCGAGCGCATCAAGGAGACGAATCCGGACGTGTTGACGCTCGACATCGAGATGCCGCGCATGGATGGCCTCACGTTCCTGGCGAACCTGATGCGGCTGCGCCCGATGCCCGTGGTCATGGTGTCGTCGCTCACCGAACGTGGCGCGGAGATCACGCTGAAGGCGCTCGAGCTCGGCGCCATCGACTTCGTGTCGAAGCCGAAGATCGACGTGGCCGGCACTCTGGCGGAGTTCAGTGACGAAATCCTCACGAAGATCCGCACGGCCGCCGGTGCGCGCGTCGTCGCGCGTGTCGCGAGTCCGATCCTTGGCGCGGTGCCGGCGAAGAATTCGGCCGATGCCGTGTTGCCCGCGGTGCCGCTCAGCAACATGTTGTGCACCACCGAGAGGATCATCGCGGTGGGCGCATCGACCGGTGGAACGGAAGCGATCCGCGAATTGCTGACGGAATTGCCACCGGACAGCCCGGCCGTCGTCATCGCGCAGCACATTCCCGCGGCCTTCAGCGCGCAGTTCACGCGCCGCATGGACAGCCTGAGTGCGTTGTCCGTATGCGAACCGGAAGATGGACAGTGGATCATGCCCGGGCACGTCTACATCGCGCCCGGCGGCCGGCACCTGATGGTGGAACGTGACGGCGCGCGTTATCGCTGCCGTGTGAGCAGCGGCCCGCCGGTCAATCGTCATTGCCCGAGTGTCGACGTGTTGTTCCGCTCGGTGGCGCAGAAGGTCGGGCAGAACGCGGTGGGAGTGATCCTCACCGGCATGGGCGAAGACGGTGCGCGCGGCCTCAAGGAGATGCACGAAGCCGGCGCCGCCACCCTCGCGCAGGACGAGACGAGCAGCGTCGTGTGGGGAATGCCCGGTGCGGCCGTTAAGCTCGGTGCGGTCGATGAGATCGTGCCGATCGCGAAGATGGCGGCGGCGGTGATGCGACTGATGAAGTCGGCCGATGTGCCGGCGGTGGCGGCCGCACGCGGATGAGCGGAGATACCACACGCACCGGAATACGCCGCATGTTCGCGGCGCCCGACGATGTGACGTTGCCGCCGGCACTGCCGCAGTTCGCGCACATCGCGCGTTACTGGCACGTGGAACACCAGTGTTTCGCCGCGCGGCTGCTGCCCGGCGAGTATTACGTGACGACACATGCCGAGGTCATCGCGACGGTGCTCGGCTCCTGTGTGTCCGCCTGCGTGCGCGACACGCGGCTCAATATCGGCGGCATGAATCATTTCATGCTGCCGCACGACGGCTCGAATGGCGAAAGTGTGTGGAGCTCGGAGAAGGGCGCCGCGACACGTTACGGCAACATCGCCATGGATCACCTGATCCGCGACATCCTGGCGCTCGGTGGCCGGCGCGAAGATCTCGAAATCAAACTGGTGGGCGGGGGCCGGGTGCTGGCGGAGGTCACGAGCGACATCGGCGCGCGCAACATCGAGTTCGTGCACGAGTACTTGCGCGAGATCCATCTCGGGCCTGCCGGCAAGGATCTGGGCGGCGTGCACGCGCGTCGCGTGGTGTATTTCCCGCAGACCGGGCGCCTGCGCGTGCGGCCGCTGACCGCCACCTCCGACGACACGCTGCTGATGCGCGAGCGCCGTTACCTCGAGCAGCTCGAAGTGAAGGGCGGAGACGGCGAGGACGCCATCCTCTGAGGCGGGCGTACGGCAAACGTTGGCCGGGTTTGACATATCCAGCGGCAGTTTCTGGTCCGCCCCAGTGCGGCGGTCACAGACGTCTACTCGACATTAAATAGTCCCGCCGCGTGACCGATATCCTCCTTGTAGCCCATTGCCGGATATCGCAGAAAACATGAGTTTCGAGTTCGTTCCAACTTCGGGTGCGCCTCGCGGCGGCGCCGGTGGCGGGACACGCCCACCGGATGTCACCCGTTTCGTGGAAGCGCTCGAGATCGAACTCGCCGGCGAGAAGATCGATTTGCCGAGTTTCCCCGACGTCGCGGTGCGCGTGCGCAAGGCGCTGACCAACGACCAGGTGGACATCGATCACGTGGTCCGCGTCGTGAGCGCCGAGCCCGCGCTCGCCGCGCGCCTTCTGCAGCTCGCCAATTCCGTCGCCCTGAATCCCGGCGGCCGGCGGCTTACGGATCTGCGCGGCGGCATCTCGCGCATCGGATTCAACATGGCCCGCAGCGCAACCATCGCCTTCGCGATGTCGCAGCTGCGCCGCGCCGAGGCTTACAAGGGCGTCGAGAGCGCGTTGACGGAGCTGTGGAGCCATTCGACCCAGATCGCGGCCACCAGCCGGGTCGTCGCGCGCCGCTTCACGCAGATCAATCCCGATACCGCGCTGCTCGGCGGCCTGCTGGGCGGCGTCGGGCAACTCTATCTACTGACGCGCGCGGTGCGTTTCCCCGGGCTGCTCAGCGAACATTCCACCTATCAACGCGTGGTGGCCGACTGGCAGGGCCGCATCACGCTCGCGATCCTGCGCAACTGGGAAGTGGCCGACGAGGTTATCGTCGCCGTCGCCGCGTGCGCCGATTACGGTCGCGAACATGACGGCACCACCGACCTCACCGACGTGCTCGCGGTGGGCCGCGCGCTGGCGGCGCTGGGCTGCGATCCGCAACCCGAAGAGATGTTGTTCCTCGGCATGCCGGCCGCGCGCCGCATGAAGCTCGATGCGAGCGCCTGTGTCACGGCGCTGGCCGAATCGCAGGCCGAAATCTCGAGCCTTCGCCAGGCGCTCGGCGCATGACCGTCATGAACGCAACTTCCACGACTTCGACCGTCGAAGCCCGCGCGCTGCCCAACACGGTGGTGTTCGCGTTCGTGAAGGGCCTCGCCGCCGAATTGTCGAAAGGGCAGGTGGAGTTGCCGTCGGTTCCCGATGTGGTCGTGCGATTGCAAGAGACCCTGTCCGACGACAACGTCAGCAACGAAACCGTGGTGCGCGTGCTCGGGTCGGAGCCGGTCCTCGCCGGCAAACTCATGACCATGGCGAATTCCGCCGCGCTCAATTCCGCGGGCCGCCGGATCGCGGACCTGCGCACCGCGGTCGCGCGGGTTGGATTCAATATCGTCCGCTCGGCCGCTTTGACCTTCGCGATCGAGCAACTGCGCCGCGCGGAAAAATTCCGCGACATCGAGGCGCCGCTCAATGAGCTGTGGATGGAGAGCGTGCAGGTGGCGGCGCTGTGCAACGTGATCGCGCGGCGCTTCACTTCGCTCAACGGTGATTCGGCGCTGCTCACCGGGCTGCTGCACAACGTCGGGCGCATCTACATCCTGACTCGCGCCAGCGATTACCCCTCGCTCGCGGCCGATCCACTGACCTACAAGTCGATCGTGCGCGACTGGCACAGCAATGTCGCGAAGGCGCTGCTGGAGAACTGGCGCGTGGCGGACGAGATCGCCGAGGCCGTCGCCGGTTACGAGGATCTCGATCGGGAGGCGCGCGGACCCGTGCAACTCACCGATGTGTTGTCACTGGCAGTTCTCATGGAGCGTCACCGGATGGGCGCGGAGATGAGCGCGCCGGATGCGAATCTGACGAAGGCACTCAAGCGGCTGCAACTGCAACCGCGCGATTGCCACACCGTGCTCGATGAATCAGCGGAAGAAATCGCGGCACTCAAAACCGCACTGGGAGAATGACATGCCTGGGATGGCGTTAGGGACAACCACCATCGAGAACATCGTCGCGCATGACGGCGCCGCTCTCGAGAAAGACCTGACATCGATCCGGCTGGATCAGCCGGTTGCGCTGCCGGGTGTGCCGCAGATCGTGACGCGGCTGCAGCAGATGTTGTCCGACCCCGAGGTCGGAATTCCGCAGCTCATTCCCGTCATCAACTATGAGCCCGTGCTCGTGGGGCGCGTGTTGCAGATGGCCAACTCCACCGCGCTCAACCCGACGCGCAAGCCGATCGCCGACCTGCGCACCGGCGTGACACGCGTGGGTTTCGACCTGTTGCGTTCGGCATCACTCGCATACGCGTTGCGCCAGCTCACGCACGCGCATTCCACCAAGGACATCCGTCCGCACCTGGAGGCGTTGTGGGAGCGCAGCGCATGGACGGCGGCGGTGTCGTTCGTGATCGCACGCAAGTTCACGAAGGTGAATCGTGATCTCGCGTTCCTCGGCGGGCTGATGCACGGCATCGGCAAACTATTCATCCTCACGCGCGCCGCGCATTACCCGTTCGTGCTGCGTGACCGCACGAAGTACGGCGCGATCAACCGCAAGTGGCACGCGCCGTTCGCGCGCAGCATTCTCGGCGGCTGGCGCATCAATGAGGAAGTCGTCAACGCGGTGACGCAGTACGAAAACCTGAATCGCGAAGTTGTCGGCGACGAGCCCGATCTCACGGACATTCTCGCGACCAGTTTCCTCGTCGTCGGCCATACGGGCCGCATGCAGGACCTGTCGATGACGGTCGAGAAGATCGCGGCGTTCGCGCGCCTGCGGTTGAACCTGACGGCCGTCGAGGAAACGCTGGAGACGGCGAAGGAAGAGATCGAGGACCTGCGTCTGGCTATCAAGTAGGCCGGCGGGCGGTCAAAGCGCTACCCTGACCGGCATTTCTTCTCCCGGGAATCCCTTCCCGGTACCATCCGGGGCAACTCCAATAAGAAGAGTGCCCCATGCAGCCCGAAAACGTCCGTACGGCCGCTGACGCGCGCAAGATCGTCGAGGAGCGCAAGCTCGAGCACATCAAGGTCGGTGTCTTCGACAACGACGGCGTCATGCGCGGCAAATACATGGGCCGCGACAAGTTCTTCTCCGCGCTCGACAAGGGCTTCGGCTTCTGCGACGTGGTGCTGGGCTGGGACTCCAACGACCAGCTCTACGACAACGTGAAGTACACCGGCTGGCACACCGCCTATCCAGACGCGCCGGTGCGCGTGCTGCCGGACACCTGCCGCGCGGTGCCGTTCGAAGGCGACATGGTGATGTTCCTCGGCGAGTTCGCCGAGAAGGCCGAGGCCGTGTGTCCGCGCGCCACGCTGCGGCGCGTGCTCGCAAAGGCGGATGACATGGGTTACCAGGCCATCGCCGCGACCGAGTTCGAGTTCTTCATGTTCAAGGAAACCCCGGAGTCGATCCGCGAGAAGGGGTTCCGCAATCTAACTACCATGACACCCGGGTTCTTCGGCTACTCGGTGCTGCGCAGTTCGGTGCATTCCGAGTTCTATCATCAGCTGCTCAAGCTCTGCGCCGACATGCGCATTCCGATCGAGGGACTGCATACCGAGACAGGTCCCGGCGTTCTGGAAGCGGCCATCCAGTATTGCGAGGCGCTCGAAGCCGCCGACCGCGGCGCGTTGTTCAAGACGTTCACGAAGGTCCTGGCTCAGCGCAACGGCATGATGGCCACGTTCATGGCGAAGTGGTCGAAGGACTGGCCGGGGCAGAGCGGTCACATCCACACCTCCCTCAAGAGGAAGTCCGACGGCAAGCCGGCGTTCCACGACTCCGCCAATCCGCACAACATGTCGGATGAAATGCGCTGGTACGTCGGCGGGCAGCAAAAGCTGATGCCCGAGTTGTTGTCCATGGTTGCCTCGACGGTGAACAGCTACTCGCGCCTGATCCCCGGATTCTGGGCGCCGACCAGCGCCACCTGGGGAATCGAAAATCGCACCACCGCGCTGCGCGTGATTCCGGGCGGCCCGCACAGCCAGCGCGTCGAATACCGTATCGCCGCCGCCGACATCAATCCTTATCTCGGCATCGCGGTGGCGCTGGGCTCGGGCCTGTACGGCATCGAGAACCGCATCGAGCCCGACGCCGCGGTCGAAGGCAACGCCTACGACAAGAAATTCCCGGCTTCACGCAAGCTGCCTCGCACGCTCACCGAAGCATCCGAATGGTTGCTGAAATCCAAGGCCGCGCGCACGCTGTTCGGCGACGAATTCGTCGAGCACTACGCCGCGAGCCGCGAGTGGGAAGACCGTGAATTCCGCCGCGCGATCACCGACTGGGAGCTCGCGCGTTACTTCGAGATCATCTGATGACGACCCAGAAAACAGTCAGCCCGGTGGATGGGCGCGTATACGTCGAGCGGCCGCTGGCGACACTCGGCGAAATCGACGCCGCGCTGACCACCGCGCGCAACGTCCTTGCCACCTGGCGCGCGACGCCGATCGCCGAACGCGCGGCCATTCTCACGCGCTTCTGCGACGAATTCGAAAAGCGCGGTGCGCAGATCGCCGAGGAACTCACCTGGCAGATGGGCCGCCCCGCGCGATACGCGCCCAGCGAAGTGCGCGGCACGCTCGAACGCGCGCGGCACATGATCGCGATCGGTCCCCAGGCGCTCGCGAATGTCGACGCCGGGCCCAAGCAGGATTTCACGCGCTTCGTGCATCGTGAGCCGCTTGGTGTCGTGTTCACCGTGGCCGCGTGGAACTACCCGTACCTCATCGCCGTGAACAGCGTCGTGCCGGCGCTGATGGCGGGCAATACCGTGATCCTCAAACATTCCGCGCAGACGCCGCTGTGCGCGGAGCGATTCGCCGAATGTTTTGCGGCGGCGGGATTGCCGAAGGGCGCATTCCAGGCGTTGCACGCCTCGCATGAGGACACCGACCGCATCATCCGCGACCCGCGCGTGGACTTCGTCGCGTTCACGGGTTCCGTTGCGGGCGGCCGTGCCGTCCAGCGCGCCGCGGCGACGCGTTTCATCGGTGTCGGGCTCGAGCTCGGCGGCTGCGATCCGGTGTACGTGCGCCATGACGCGAACCTCGATCACGCCATCGAGAACATCGTCGACGGCGCGTTCTTCAACTCCGGGCAATCCTGCTGTGGACTGCAGCGCGTGTACGTGCACCACGGCGTGTATCAGAAATTCGTCGAGGGGTTCGTCGAGCTCACGCGCAAATACGAGCTGGGTGATCCCACCGATCCGGCGACCACGCTGGGGCCGCTGGTGCGCACCGCCGCGGCGGATGGTGTGCGTGTGCAGATCGATGCGTCGGTGACGGCGGGCGCGCGCGCGGCGATCGCCGAGAGCGCGTTCGCGCGCAGCAAGGCGGGCACGCCGTATCTGGCGCCGCAGGTGCTGCTCGACGTGAATCACCGCATGCCGGTGATGCGCGAGGAAATCTTCGGACCGGTCGCGGGCGTCATGAAAGTCGGCGACGACGATGAGGCCGTGGCGCTGATGAACGACAGCGATTTCGGCCTCACCGCGGCGGTGTGGACCGAAGACCCCGAGGCGGCGCTGGCGTTGGGGAAGCGCGTCAATACCGGCACCTGGTTCATGAACCGCTGCGATTATCTCGACCCGGCGCTCGCCTGGACGGGCGTGAAGGATTCCGGCCGCGGCTGTACGCTGTCGGTCGTGGGTTATGAGCACCTGACTCGGCCCAAATCATTCCACATGAGAGTGCGTACGAAATGACGCTTCCGATGAAGGGCAATTGGAATTACCCGACGCGTGTCTGGTCCGGGCCGGGCCGCATCGCCGAATTGCCGAAGGCCTGTGAAGAACTCGGCATCACGCGGCCGCTGATCGTGACGGATTCGGGTCTGAAGGACTCGGCGATGATCCGCAACGCGCTCGCGCTCGTTCCGACCGCCAAACTATTCGCCGATGTGCGCGGCAATCCCGTCGCCGCGAATGTCGAAGCCGGATTGACGGCGTATCACGCGGGCGGTCACGATGGCGTGGTCGCGTTCGGCGGCGGCTCCGGACTCGATGCGGGCAAGGTCATCGCATTCATGTCGGGCCAGACACGTCCGCTGTGGGATTTCGAGGACATCGGCGACTGGTGGACGCGCGCGGATCCGCAGGGCATCGCGCCGATCGTCGCGGTGCCGACCACCGCCGGAACCGGCAGCGAAGTGGGGCGCGCGGGTGTCATCCTCAACGAGCAGACCCATCAGAAGAAGATCATCTTTCACCCGAAGATGATGCCCGGCATCGTGATCGCGGATCCCGAACTCACCGTGGGCCTGCCGCCGAAGATCACCGCGGCGACCGGTTTCGACGCGTTCGTGCATTGCTTCGAGGCGTTCTGCGCGCCGGGATTCCACCCGCTCGCCGACGGCGTCGCGCTCGAGGGCATGCGACTCATCAAGGACTATCTACCGCGCGCCACGAAGAATGGCGGCGACCTCGAGGCGCGCTCGCGCATGCTGGCCGCGGCGAGCATGGGCGCCACCGCCTTCCAGAAGGGTCTCGGCGCCGTGCATGCCATCGCGCATCCCGTGGGTTCGTTCTTCGATACGCATCATGGGCTCACGAACGCGGTCATCACGCCGTACGTGATCGTCCACAACCGGGACGCGATTGCCGAACGCATGAACGTGGTCGCGCGGGTGCTCGATCTGCCCAAGCCCGGCATCGACGGCGTGCTCGAATGGGTGCTGGCGTTCCGCAAGGAACTCGGGATTCCGCACTCGCTGGCGGAGATCGGCGTGACGCTGCGCAATCCGGAAGAGATCGGCCGCGAGGCGGCCATCGATCCTTCGGCCGGCGGCAACCCGATTCCGGTGGATGCAGCCACGCTGGAACGCATCTTCCGTTCGGCCGTGAAGGGCGACCTGTCGCTCAAGGGTTAGGCGTTCCGGTGACGCGTATCCTCGTCATCGATGGCAATGAATCCGCGACGCGCGCGAAACATGTGGCGGTCGGCGGCACCGACTCCGGCGATGGATATGCGGCAACGCTCCAACGCATGCGTGCCGACCTCCAATGCGACATCGTCCGGCCCGCGGATGAGGAGCCCAAACTACCGGCCGGGGTCGCGCTCGGCGATTACCACGGCGCGGTGATCACCGGTTCGGCGCTCAATGTGTATTCGAGAGAACCCGCGGTGCAACGGCAGATCGAGCTAGCCCGGGCCGTGTTCGCGGCCGGCGTGCCGTGTTTCGGCAGTTGCTGGGGATTGCAGGTCGGTGTGACCGCCGCCGGCGGCACCGTGGTGCGCAATCCGCGCGGCCGCGAGTTCGGTTTCGCGCGCCGCATCATGTTGAGTGCGCTCGGCCGCGATCACGCGATGTTCCAGGGCAAGCCGGAAGTGTTCGAGGCCTGCACCGTGCACGTCGACACCGTTGAAAGCCTGCCGCCAGGGTCGACGCCGCTCGCGCACAACGACAACGGATTGCAGGCCGCCGAGATCCGCCTGCCGAAGACCACGTTCTGGGGCGTGCAGTACCACCCGGAGTATTCCATCGCAGAGATCGCCGCGATGGCGCGGCGCTACCGCGACGTGCTGATCCGCGACGGCCTCGTGAAGGACGCGGGCGAACTCGATGGCCTGACTTCCGATCTCGTCGCGTTCAACGACAAACCCGACGACGCACGGTTGGCGTGGCGCTTCGGTGTCGGCCCCTCCGTGACCGATTCCAACCTGCGCCTCGCCGAAATCCGCAACTGGCTCGAGAAGCAAGTCCGCCGATAGGCACCACCTTCATATCGCTGCAACGTGGGGCGGCCAAGCTCGCTCCCAGTGAAAGCAATCTTGAAGGCGGTTCATTGAGAATTCTGCTGGTCACGGATGCCTGGGAGCCGCAGGTCAACGGAGTCGTGCGTACGCTCAAGACCACCGCACGCGAACTCACCGCGATGGGTCACGAGGTGCGTTTCCTGACGCCCTTGCAGTTCCGCACGCTGCCTTGTCCTACCTACCCGGAGATCCGCCTGTCGCTGTTTCCGCAAAGCGGGGTGAACCAGCACATCCGCGAGTTCGATCCGGACGTGTTGCACATCGCCACCGAAGGGCCGCTCGGCATGGCCGCGCGACGCTTCGCTTTGCGCAATGATTTTCCCTTCACGACGGCATACCACACGCGTTTCCCGGAGTACGTGCAGGCGCGCCTGCGTCTGCCGCTCGCCTGGAGTTACGCCTGGCTGCGTCGCTTCCATGCCAAATCGCAGGCGGTGATGGCGCCGACCCAGGTGGTGGTCGACGACCTGGTGGCCAATGGATTCGAGCGGGTGCGCCTGTGGTCGCGCGGCGTGGACACCGACATCTTCCATCCCCAACCGTCGAAGAGCCTGAACAGCGCGCCGCCGATATTCCTGTACGTCGGCCGCGTCGCGGTGGAGAAGAACGTAGAAGCGTTCCTCGAGCTCGATCTGCCGGGCTCGAAGTGGGTGGTAGGCACGGGTCCGGCGCTCGCATCCATCCGCGCGCGATATCCCGAGGCAAACTACCTCGGACTGCTCGACCGCGAGGAACTCGCCAAGGTGTATGCCGCGGCCGATGTGTTCGTGTTCCCGAGCAAGACCGACACTTTCGGACTGGTGTTGTTAGAGGCAATGGCGTGTGGTTTGCCGGTGGCGGCGTACCCGGTGACCGGCCCGCGCGACGTGATCGGTGATTCGCCGGCTGGTGCGCTGCGCGAGGACCTGCGCGTCGCCTGCCTGGATGCACTCAAACTCAGGCGCGAGGACGCGATTGCGCGGGCAGGGCAGTTCACCTGGCGTGCGGCCACCGAGCAGTTCTTCGGTCACCTGCATCCCCGCAAGCGCGTCATGAGCGTCCCTGCCTACGCGTAATTTATGAGCCTAAACAGGTAGTTGCACCCGCGCTGCGCGGCATGCCCCATCGGGGTGCCGGATCACAGCGCGCGTCGACGCCATCCGGTGCGCTCGCCGTCTATCTGCCGCTCTTGCAGCCCCCGCGAGGGCTGGGCCTATACTGGCCGCGGCTGATCATAAGAAAAAACTGTTCAGGGGAGTCTTGCATGAACGAGCCAGCATCGTCGGGCGGCGTCAGCTATAAACAAGTCACCGCGGACTATTTCGCCAATCGTGGCCTGAAGCGCTACGCAAAAGTCTGGTCACTCTGGGCGCTGGGAGTCGGCGCGGTGATCTCGGGTCATTATTCGGGTTGGAACTTCGGCCTCGCAAACGGCTGGGGTTCGATGTTGGTCGCGCTCTTCATCATCGCGGCCATGTACTGGGGACTCATCTTCAGCCTCGCCGAGATGTCGCCCGCGCTGCCGCACACCGGCGCCGCATATTCCTTCGCACGCAGCGCGATGGGTCCCTGGGGTGGAATGTTCACGGGTCTCGCCGAGAGCATCGAATACATCCTGACACCTGCCGTCATCGTGTTCTTCATAGGCTCCTATCTGGGTGCGATATTCGAAACCGGGCCCCAGTTCCAACCGGTCTGGTGGGCGGGTGCGTACGTCGTATTCCTGCTGCTCAACTTGTTAGGCGTCGAACTGTCGTTCCGCGTGTCCGTGCTCGTCACGGTTGCCGCGCTGGCGATTCTCGCCGTGTTCTGGGTGAGTGCGCTGCCGTCGGCGGACTTCGAGCGCTGGGCGCTGAACATCGGCGTGGGCGCGGATGGCAAGGCCATCGAACTACCCGAAGGCGGCGGCGAATGGTTCCCGTTCGGCTGGAAGGGCGTACTCGCGACGCTGCCGTTCGCGGTATGGCTGTTCCTCGCCATCGAGCAGTTGCCGCTCGCGGCCGAAGAATCGGCGGATCCCAAGAAGGACATGCCCAAGGGCCTGATCGCCGGCATGCTCACGCTCATGGTGTCCGCGCTGCTCATCACGTACCTGAACGCGAGCATCGGCAAGGCCGACGGCATGCACGGGTCGTTCTCGCTGGCAACCTCGGCTGAACCGCTGCTCGACGGATTCCGCGTGTTGTACGGCAATGCCGCGGCGAACACGCTGGCCTTCCTGGCCGTCATCGGCCTGATCGCCAGCTTCCACACCATCATCTACGCCTACGGCCGCCAGATCTATTCGCTGGCGCGTGCCGGCTACTATCTACCGTTCATGTCGCTCACGAACGCAAAGAAGGTGCCGCACATGGCGCTGTACGCCGGCTCGCTGCTCGGCTTCGGCACCATGATGATCCTGTGGTACGTGCTCGGTTCGGAGAAGGGCGGCGCGATCATCGGCTCGACGCTGCTCAACATGGCGGTGTTCGGCGCGATGATCTCGTACGCGATGCAGGGACTGTCGTTCATCCTGCTGCGCAAGAACATGCCCAACATCGTGCGGCCGTATCGCAGCCCGGTGGGCGTGCCCGGCGCGGTGGTCACCATCGTCGTCGCGGTGGTCACGCTGTACTACCAGCTGCAGGACCCCGTGTATCAGAAGGCCGTGCTCGCGGTATTCGCGTTCTACGTGCTGGGCATCCTGTACTTCGCGTTGTACGGCCGGAATCAGCTCATCCTGTCGCCGGAAGAAGAGTTCGCGACCAGCAAGGGAGAGAAGGGTCACGCCTGAGGGGGATTCGCGCGCTCGCGCGCGGGTTGTCAGGAGAACCGGGGGCGCGTCGCGAAAGCGGCGCGCCCTTGATCTTGTGAGAGGGGAAAACTTCAATGGCGGTACTCGCAACAGTCGTGATCGGCGCGGCCGTGGTCGGCACGTGCCTGGTCGCGATAAACAGCAACCGGGTCAGGGCAAATCGCGAGAAATACATTCGCGCGTACATGTTCCCGCGAGGGCTTTTCGAGAAGCTCGCGAAGGCGCGGCCGGGTCTCGAGATCAAGGACCAGCAACTCGTTGCACGCGCGCTGCGGCAGTTTTTCCTCGCCTACCTCAAGAGCGGCTGCAAACGCGTCGCGATGCCATCGCAGGTGGTCGATGACCTGTGGCATGAATTCATCCTGTTCACGCGCGACTACAAGTTCTTCTGCGATACCGCATTCGGCCAATTCCTTCACCACACGCCGGCAGTGAAGCTCGGACTCGTCAAGACCGATAACGAAGGCTTGCGGCGCACGTGGTGGTTCTGCTGCCTCGAAGAGAACATCAATCCGCGCAAGGCGACGCGCCTGCCGCTGCTGTTCGCGTTGGATCGCAAGCTCGGGATCGCGAATGGATTCGTGTACAGCCTCGACTGCCGGCGTGCACCGTCCGATGTGCGGGCGGGTGGCGCGGGCGGCGGTCAATGCGCCAGCGACTTTTCGGACTCGAGCATCGACGGCGGCACGGACGGTCTCGGTTGCAGCAGCGGCGATTCCGTTGGTGGGGACGGCGGCGGTTGCTCGGGCGGCTGTGGCGGCGACTGATCCGGAACGTTGTTAGAGCGCCGCAGCCGACGTGGTTACAGTCGCGGGCACTACCTCGATGTGCACCGGCGTGTTGTCACGCTTCGGCCCGATTCTCCCCACGACCGGTAGTTTGAGCGACAGACTCTTCGGATCCACGCCAAAGGTGAGTCCCAGCAGGTTCACTTCGAGACCTTCCTCGACTCCCGCCGCCAGACCCACCACGCCGAACAGGCTCGCCTGGCCGCCGGTGCCGCTCGGTGTCTTGTTGACGGAACGCCAGCCCAGGTAGTCCTTTCCGATCGCCGTGGGCGGCAGATCAACCCGCAACTCCGGCACCTTGCGCAGCACGAAGGCGGTGAACGTGTTGGAGTTCGGGCCCGGCCAGACGTGATAACGATCCGGATACGGGTACTCGCGCACCGCGGTGTCGATGCGCTCGATGATCTCGTCGACACCCGGTCCGCGGATGTCGCCTAACAACTCTGGTTTTGCGCCGTACCAGCGGCCGTCGGCGGGACGGTTGCGGGCCACGAGCGCGCTGCCCGTGCGCTTCAGACGCCACCCCATGACTTCGTGCACCGTGAATTCGGTGGCGTTGGCCGGCTTCACCGCGATCCAGGTATGCACACCGAACCAGCCGCGCCAGCTCACCGCGCGCGCGGAGTAAACCTGGACGACGGCTTCGGGAGTGGTCGCTGGATCCGGCGCCAGGCCCACCGGCTCACGCGAGGCGGAGCGCCAGTCGGCCGCGCCGAGCTCACCGCTGAAGGTGAGGTAGACGATGGCGAGGGGGAAGTAGGCGGCAAGGGCGGCGGCGAGGCGGCGTTTCTTTTTGGCTGGCATGTACGAAGGACCTTAACAGCCTCCGGGGAGTTCCGGAGGCGGATCCCCGGATGGGGTGCGAATCAGCGCACAGCTTTGAATGCGCGCGATTGCCCGGTTCGAGACCCCCCATTAGCGTCGGGGTACATGCCCATTCTCCGTACCGGTTTCCTCGCTTTTCTCGTGGCCGCCAGCCTGCTGGCCGCGCCGGCGCGCGCGGACGATCCGATCCGGGACATCGTCGAGCAGCCCGTCCCCACGATGACGGACGGCACGAAGATCCCCATCGGCGAAGTCCAGCGCGCGCTGCTGCAGGCGCTGATACGGCACAAGTTCGATGCCACGACCGTGGCGCCCGGGCACATCACCGCGAAGTTCGCGCGCCGCTTCAGCTCCTTCGAGGTGGACATCCTGTACACCGAGACGAGTTATTCGGTGCGCTACCGGGACAGCAAACGCATGGATTACGACGCCGGCCGGCAGCGCATCGATGAGTCGTACAACGAACAGCTCGCCCAGCTCGGCGCGCAGGTCCAGGATCAGTTCGATACGGTGCTCCGGCGCATGAAACGCATCGCGCAGAAGCAGACCCGCCGCAGCCTCAAGGTTTAGCGTTTCGCGCGGAGCGTTTATGCTCCGCGGCATGCGGCCCCGCGATCTCGCCACCCTCCGGATTGAAACCCCGCGCCTGATCCTGCGCCCGCTGCGCATGGAGGATTTCGACGCGTGGGCGGAATTCCTCGCCGATGAAGAGGCGACCCGCTACATCGGTGGAGTGCAGGTACGCGCCACCGCGTGGCGCACCTTCATGGGCATGTGCGGCTGCTGGCACATGACCGGCATCGCGATGTTCTCCGTGATCGAGAAAGCGTCGGGCAAGTGGATAGGGCGGCTCGGTCCGTGGTTTCCCGAAGGCTGGCCCGGCCCCGAAGTGGGCTGGGGAATCGCACGGCCGCATTGGGGCAAGGGATATGCGAGCGAGGGCGCCGCCGCCGCCATGGACTACGCATTCGATGTGCTCGGCTGGCCCGAAGTCATCCACGCCATTCACGAAGACAATGTCGCGTCGCAGGGCGTTGCGAAGAAGCTCGGATCGAAGCTGCTGCGCCGCGTGACCATGCCGTTTCCATTCGAGAACACCCCCGTCGACGCCTGGGGACAGACGCGCGAGGAGTGGAGAACGCGGATAGGGGCAGTCCCCCGTGCGACTATCTAGTCAGTAGATGAACGGCACGAGCCGTTTCGTGCGGCGCATGTAGCTCGTATACGGCGAGCCGAGCGCGTTGGCCAGCGCGTGTTCTTCGATCGAGATCCGGTGGCTGAACACGAGCAGCGTCGGGATGACGATGAGCGCGAGCGAGACCCAGTTGTCGAGGCACAGCGCGAGGCCGAGGAAAGCGAGCAAGGCCCCGGCATACGAGGGGTGGCGGATCAGACGATAAGGACCGTTGTCGATGATCTCGTGGCGCGAATGGATCGCGACATTCACCGTGAAGAATCGCCCGAGGTGGAAGATCGAATACCAGCGCAGCGCGAGTCCGAACCCGAACAAGCCGCAGCCGATCCAGAACAGCGGCCGGGCTGCGCCGATGGCGGCTTCGGGCACGCGGAATGAAGCGGCGACGCCGGCGAACACCACGATCATGTTCGTGATCCACAACATGCGCAGCGAACGGCTGTCCGCGTCCACGCTGTCGTCGCGCGAACGCTTGAAAAACGCCAGCGCCGCTTCGGAAAGCGCGAACGCGAAACCCAGGAGCGCGGCGAGCGGGAATTGCACGCCCCGAGTCTAACGCGCCGCGACGCGTTCTTTACAGAGCGCGAACTGCGGCGCGTTTCACAGTCGGAAGGCTTGCGCCGGAGGCCCGGCCCCTCATTCGCAGGTAGTACAGCGGCCGAAATGCGCGCCGTGGCCCAGCGGCACCGGCTCGTGCGGGTCGTTTTCGTAGATCGTGAGCAGGCGGCGCTCGGCACCGCGCCGGATGAACACCATCGCGCCCGAGGCCCCTTCGCTTTCCCAGCCCGCGCGCTCGAGGGCGGCCAGGCCTTCCGCGAAGGAACGGCGCAGGTCGGTGCCGGGGGTGAGCTCGGTGGAGTCGAGCACGTTGTGGAACATGTCGCGGAGCACGAGCCAGCGCGGTTGCCGGGACGTGGCCAGGGGGTCGTATTTGCTGCGTTTGGTTGTCATGACGCGAACGGTAGCGGCAGAGAATTCGGTGCGTCCAACCAGTAGTCCGCGATGCAGCAAGCTGGATATGCAAGTGATTGAAGAGTGGAAATGTTTTTGATTTGACAGTGGGTAACCGATTCGTTGACGGGAGTTGTGTCGAGTGGTGAAGTCGGATTTGGGAGTGGGGATTTGGGAGTGGGTCGTGCGATATGAGGAATGCCAACGAGATGGCGTCATGTTATGCCGCAGTTTCGCCGGTCTAATTCTTAGTTAGACGTCAAGTGAAAAGCTGCCTCACATTCATAGTGACCGCAATAGCTGTAGCCGGGTGTACATCGGACATTGTCACCAGTCGCTATGCAACGCTGGCTGAAGCGCGAGCTGATCATCTGTTTGAAAGGGGTTGGTTGCCTGATGTGTTGCCTCCCTCAGCGCGAAATATTCGCACCACCAACAATGTCGATTTGAATACGTCTGTGGGCGAGTTCGAGGTATCCACGTCCGATCTTCCGTTGCTCGAATCGAAAGTGCAGCCACTCGCGAAATTGGCAAGCCCGTTCACGGATGAATTTGAGAGAGAAATTCGGACTCACGTGAAGTCGGGCGGTCTCGCGTACCAATACACTAAAGAACCCTACACATGGGTGTTTCTGTGCAGTCCTGGTGACGGTCGATGCGAGTACACCATGTGGTCGGTGCGGCTTTGACGTCTAACACCTCGCTGGCGGACGCGTGAAGGATAAAGTGCCAAGTTCATGCCGCGGCGCGCGCACCGATCAACTCAATAGTTAGAGCCCCATGAAACGTATCGCCACATTGACGGCTCTCGCCTTGTTCCTGTCATTCCGGGTGGCTGCCGCCGAATCACAAGTTGAGATCATGCAATTCCGGGACGCAAATGCCAGTGTTGCGTCCTTCCTGGTGAAGCGGAGCCAACTCGACGCGCTGCCTCGCTGGAACGATAGAAAGGGCGATCCTCCGCTTTCGCAACGCAAGGCCGTGGACATCGCTCTTGCGGAGCTCAAGCGGCGCCAGCTCGCGCTTGAAAGCTTGGAGCTTCGTAGTGTCACGCTCACTCGCGTTAACGATGTGTCAGTTGCAGGGCTCTGGTTCTATGGCGTTACGTTTTCGCCGCGGGCTGGCGGAGTCACCAAGCCATACTGGAAGTCTATGGTGCTCGTTCTTATGGACGGGTCAGTCGTCAATCCCGTGATCAGGGCGCAATAGTGCGGCGCGCAATCACCTCGCTGGAGCGGACGCGTGAAAGATAAAGTGCCAAGCTCAAACCGCGGCGTGCTCGCCACTCAGCTCAGCCGTTAGGTCGCAAGAGATCTATAGGAAAGCCTCGTCAATGGACCACAATCCCTACTCTCCGCCACAAGCAAATACCGAAGCATCAAGTCCACCAGAGACTGTTGCTGTTGCTCGGCCTTTCGCGGTCTGGCTTCTGATCGCGCTGCTGCTGGTGTTTGCGCTGATGTTCGTTACATTTGCCGTCCGCTATGTTGGAGAAGTCACAGCTCATAGGGGCGAGATTCGAAACGTTTTCATATTGGCGGCTACTCTGGCCTGGCGCCTTACGCTCGTTGTCACTTTCTTCGCTGCCGCGTTCAGCGCGTATCGCCGACACCCATGGAGCCGTTGGTTTGGTGTGGCGCTGATTGCCGCCCTTGCGGCAGTCTTGGCCTTTCGGACCGACACCACGCACTACGCCAACGATGCCGAACGCGCAGGCGGCCAACTGGGCCGATTGCTCGTGCCGCTGCTTCTCGCCTGGTGGATCTATGTTCTCGCGTTTTCGTCGAAGGCCAAGCAATACTTTTCGAAGTTACCTTCCGGTGCGGCTTAACAAATCGCTGGAGCGCACGCGTGAAAGATGAAGCGCCAACCTCAAACCGCGGCGTGCGCGCCGCTCAGATCACCTGTTAGGTGCCTTGCTTGAAGGGCAACATGTCGTTCCCGCTTTGCCGAGCGCTTGCGATGCTTTCCGCGCAGTGTTTCCTCTTTGCTTGCGTTGATCGCCCGCCTGTCGTCAATGAGCCGCGTCTTGCAGCGGACCGCGTGTTGACACTTGCGCGGGACGCGTTTGCGGCGTGCGCGCCTGTCGGTATCTCATACTTCCCCGATTCCCCAGCGTACGTCGCAAGGTGGAACGTGTGGTGGGTTCATTTCCATGAGTCTGAACCGGGCATCGACCCACACGCTGGTTACGTAGTCGTAGTCAATGACCGC
>JAKFFF010000032.1:0-5135 GCA_036677145.1 Alcaligenaceae bacterium | reverse complement strand
GGTATCCCGTTTTCATTCGCAAGCCACTCCGCCGTCGCCACCCCAGGAGTCGATCGCGGCGACATCCCTCACCACGGATCCGCGACCGGTGGGCAGCACTTCCACGCCGCGCGCGGTCGAATCCGTGGCGCCCAGATCGCGCGCGACATTTCCGCGAGAGTCGCAATACAAGATGCGCGCGGTGGTGGGCTGGCCTGCGACGGGCCGTTTGAAGCCCGTGGACGCAAAGGAGATGCACACACTGTTTTTTGACACAGTGACGTCGGTGTCGATGCGAACGCCGCCAATCAGTTCCTCGGCGCCATCGCGCACGCAGTTACCGTTCGTGTCTTCGAAAGATATCCAGCCACTGCCTTCTCCGCAGGCGGCATCGTCCGCTTCGGGAGTGGCCGAAGGGCACATCGAGATGGTCATCTGCCGGCGCAACGCCTCGCCGCGCGAGGAAAGCACCATGCCCAGTGAATCGTTGGCCGCGACAGTCAGGCGGTTGTTGCGCTGAAAGTCGCGCATGTTCGGAACTCCGATGGCGATGATGGCGGCTGCGAGAGCCAGCACGATCATCAGTTCGTACAAAGTGAATCCACGGCTTTGGCGCTTCATATGGGATGGAATCCTGAGCGCTGTCGAGTTGACCGTGGGCGCGCACCGACGAGTGGTTTGATGCGGGGGACGAGCGGCCGCAAAGCGTGATCCGCGTCTCAACTCGTGCGTACATAATCGCATTGGCCCGTGGATTGGACGGCTGCGTTGCCGGGCGCGTCCTTGCTTTGCAGCGGCCGCCAACCCATATTTCACGCGCGGCTCAGGGCTGCTCTTCAGGGAGTTCCGACATGGGTTTTTGGATTTTCATTGCGATCGTCGCCGTCGTGGTGTGGTTCGTAGTCTCGCTCTACAACCGGCTGGTCGGCGCGCGCAACGGCTACAAGAATGCGTTTGCGCAGATCGACGTCCAGCTCACCCGTCGTTACGACCTCATCCCCAACCTGGTCGAAACGGTCAAGGGCTACATCAAGCACGAGCGCGAGACGCTCGAAGCGGTCATCAAGGCGCGCAACACCGCGATTTCCGGCCTCAAGGCCGCGGCCGCAAACCCAGGTGACGCGGCCGCCATGACGCAGCTCGCCGGCGCCGAGGGCGCGCTCGGCGCGACACTCGGGCGCCTGTTCGCGCTGGCCGAGGCGTACCCCGACCTCAAGGCCAACCAGAACATGATGCAGTTGTCCGAAGAGCTGACCTCGACGGAGAACAAGGTCGCGTTCGCGCGCCAGGCCTACAACGACGCCGTGATGAGTTACAACAACCAGGCCGAGATGTTCCCCGGCAGCATCATCGCGGGCATGTTCAATTTCAACCTCGCGCAGCTGCTCGAGATTTCGAAGCCGGAGGCGCGCGAAGCGCCGAAGGTCAGCTTCACCTGATGTAGTTAGAAGAGGCGCCGCGCGCCGGTCAGACGTTCTGCAGGAAGCGGCCGATGGCGGCGGAGAACGGCTCGATGTCGACCAGGAACGCGTCGTGCCCCTCGAGCGAGGCCAGCCGCACGAACTCGGTGGGCGTGCCCGCGGCCTCGAACGCATCGGCGATCGCGTTCTGCTCGTTGATCGTGAACAAGGTGTCGGATTCGACGCCGATCACCAGCGCGCTGCTCACGGCGGCGCGCTTGAGTGCGCTGGCCGGCGAGCCGCCATGCGCGGACAAATCAAAACGATCGATGGCGCGCGAGAGGTACAGGTAGCAGTTCGGATCGAACACGGTCACGAACTTGTCAGCCTGCGCATTCAGGTAATCCTGGATGGCGAATTCGGCCGGGAAGTGAGCGCGGCCCGGCGGCAGTGTTTCGTAGTGACGGTCGGACGCCGGCCTGCGGCCGAAGCGGTGTTTCCACTCGGCGGCCGAGCGATAGGTGAGCGTGCCGAGCTTGCGCGCAATGCGCATGCCGGTGACCGGGCGCACCTCGCCCGAGTACTGGCCGTCCTGCCAATCCGGATCCGTGAGAATGGCGTCGCGTTGCGTCGAGCGCAGCGCGATCGCGAACGGCATCGCCGCGGGACTGCCGGAAATGCTGATCACGCGCCGCGCCACACCGGCGAATTGCGCCGCGAAGGCCAGCACCGCCATGCCACCCAGGGAGGCGCCAACCACGGCGGACAGATTCTCGATGCCCAGTGAGCGGATCGTTTCGTAACCGCCACGGGCGATGTCTTCCACCGACAGGTCGGGGAAGTCGAGACGGTATGCGAGACCCGTCGACGGGTCGATCGAAGCCGGGCCCGAGGAACCGAAGCAGCTGCCAAGCGAATTCACGCAGACGACGAAGTAGCGCTGGGTGTCGATGGCCTTGCCCGGGCCGACCATCTTTTCCCACCAGCCAGTGGAAGGGTCTTGCGCCGAAGAGGCGGCGTGCGCCGAGGGCGAGAGGCCCGTGAACAGGAGGATGGCGTTGTCGCGCGCGGGGCTGAGTGTGCCCCAGGTTTCGTACGCAACCTGGCCGCCGCGCAACTCGCCGCCGCGCCAGAAATGAAACGGATCCGGCAGCGCGGCGAACTTCGTCGCGGGGCCGAGCGTCACGTCAGCGAGACCCGGTGCAGCAGCCGCACGCCAGCCATACTGGAATTGGGCGCGCGGCTGTCCGCTCACGGCTCAGGGTCGCCGCCGTCGGCGATGCCTTCGAACAGCGGGGTAGATAGATAACGTTCGCCGGTATCCGGCAGCATCGCCAGCGTTACGGAGCCCGGGCCCGCTTCACGCGCGACCTTCACTGCCGCGGCGAACGTGCCGCCGCTCGAAATGCCGACGAAAATGCCTTCGCTGCGCGCCAATGCGCGTGATGCCTCGATGGCTTCGGTATCCGTGACCGGCACGATGCGGTCGGGAACGTTGCGGTTGAGCACGCCCGGGACGAAATCCGGCGTCCAGCCCTGGATCTTGTGCGGCGCGAATGGCTTGCCGCCCAACAGCTGCGCGGCCTCGGGTTCGGTGGCGATGATCTTCGTGTCCGGACGCGCGAGTTTGATGACTTCGCCCGCGCCGGTGAGCGTGCCGCCCGTGCCCCAGCCGCTGACGAAGTGGTCGAGGCGCTTGCCGACGAAGTCCTGGAGGATTTCCGGACCGGTCGTGTTGCGGTGATATGCCGGGTTGGCCGGGTTTTCGAACTGGCTCGCCAGGAACCAACCGTGCTTCTGTGCGAGTTCGGCCGCCTTGCGCACCATGCCCTGACCGCGTTCGGCGGCGGGCGTGAGGATCACCTTGGCGCCCAGCATGCGCATGATCTTGCGGCGCTCGATGGAGAAGGTTTCTGCCATGGTGGCGACGAACGGATATCCCTTGGCGGCGCACACCATCGCGAGCGCGATGCCGGTGTTGCCGGAGGTCGCCTCGACCACGGTCTGGCCGGGCTTCAGGGCGCCGCTGCGCTCCGCGTCTTCGATGATGGCGATCGCGAGGCGATCCTTGACCGATGACAGCGGATTGAAGAACTCGCACTTCACGTACATCGTCGTTCCGGCGGGAGCCAGGCGGTTGATGCGGACGATGGGAGTGCGGCCGATAGTGCCGAGGATGTTGTCGTAGATCATGGTTCGGCGACTCTAGGCGTGTGCCAAAAAGGAGACGAGGCCGGGCTTGGCATACCGATATAACGGTTGGTTATGCTCATGAGTAGATATGAGTGAACGCCTGCAGAAATTGCTCGCGGGCGCGGGGCATGGCTCGCGCCGCGGAATCGAGGAGTGGATCCGTGCCGGTCGCGTGACCGTCAACGGCCGCGTCGCCGTGTTAGGCGACCGGGCGTCGGAGGCCGATGACGTCCGGCTCGATGGCCGTCCCCTCGATTTGCGCGGCAGTGCTGAAGAAACCGAGGTCTTGCTTTATCACAAGCCGCTGGGCGAGGTGACCACCCGTAACGACCCTGAGGGCCGGCCAACCGTGTTCGAGAACCTGCCGAATCCCGGCAGCGGACGCTGGATCGTCGTGGGACGCCTGGACGTGAACACCACGGGGCTGCTTCTTTTCACCAACGATGGGGATCTCGCGCACCGCCTCATGCACCCCTCGACGGAGATCGAACGCGAATACCGGGTCCGGCTGCGGGGTTCGCCGTCGACGGCCGTGCTCGAGAGGCTGCGGCGCGGGGTCGTGCTCGACGATGGGCCGGCCAGTTTCGACCGGATCGCGGCCGAGTCCAATGAAGGCAGCCATTCATGGTTCCGGGTCTGCCTGCATGAAGGCCGCAACCGCGAGGTGCGGCGGTTGTTCGAGCACGAGGGCTTCGAAGTCAGTAAATTGACCCGTATACGATACGGTTCTGTCGATTTGCCCAGCGATTTACGCGCAGGTGGGTCCAAGAGTCTGGATCCCAAGGCCATTGCGGAGCTGGCGCGGCTGGCCAGCCGGTCCGGCAGGCCCGAATCTTCCGCAGTCTGAGCGCATGGGAGCCGGACACATCTATATAGTGTTGCCCGATCTTATGCGGGCGGTGTCCTAGGGACGGCTCAAGAGCCCGAAAGTCTTAGCAAAACCCGCGCCAATGCCGTTGACACTCCGGGGGGTCGCCACGAGAATACGCGGCTCGTTTTTCCTGGGGAGGGGTACCCAAGCGGCCAACGGGAGCAGACTGTAAATCTGCCGGCTTACGCCTTCGAAGGTTCGAATCCTTCCCCCTCCACCACTTAGGTACTCCGGTGAGGGCGGATGGGTGCACCTCGGAAGATGGTGAGCGGCGGATTTTTTGGTGTGTAACAGGTAGTCAGGCGTGAGCCTGGGCGTCATCGGCGGGTGTAGTTCAATGGTAGAACCTCAGCCTTCCAAGCTGATGGCGTGGGTTCGATTCCCATCACCCGCTCCAGAAAGCTCACGTAGCTCAGTTGGTAGAGCACGTCCTTGGTAAGGACGAGGTCAGCGGTTCAATCCCGCTCGTGAGCTCCAGTTTTCGCAAGCCGGGTCTTGAGTACGAGTTCGGTAGTTAGTTAGTCAGCAGGCAACAGGCAACAGGTTCAGAGGTTATCTCCGTGTCAAAAGAAAAGTTTCAACGCGATAAACCCCACGTGAACGTCGGCACGATCGGCCACGTCGACCATGGCAAGACCACGTTGACGGCGGCGTTGACGAAGGTCATGGCGGAGACCAACGGCGGCTCGTTC
>JAKFFF010000031.1:0-18730 GCA_036677145.1 Alcaligenaceae bacterium | reverse complement strand
CATTGGTGCCGCGAATCTCGACACGCCGCCGATCTTCAAAGACGAATGCCACGCGAGTACTTCGTTGATCTGATGCCGATTCGATGCTTTTGAGCACGGAGTCCTTTAGTTGAGCGGCGGCCGCAACATCTATGTGCGGGTATTCCCAACCCTTTCCCGGCACTGACCATGCGCTTGGCGCATCCGCCAGTCGGCGCCAGTGAATCGTTGGATGATCAATAGCGAGCCGATACCAACCACCTTCCAAATTCAGAAAGGTGACATTCGCAGCGGACACCAAAATGCCTTCAGCTACGAACTGTTCGCAGATTAAGCCAAAGCAGCGCCTTCCCGCGACGCTCGGTTCCGTGCCGTGTATTGCTGGCGTTGAGTTTTCAGCTGTCATCTAACTATAAGTAGACCGCAGAAATGCGGCTTTTATTTTTGTCGAAAGTGACGGATAACACAGGTGCCCCCTCAGTAAGTCCTTGTTTCCACTTCATCACGCGACGTCTAACCGGTCAATCGCCGTTGCCTGATCCCCATGAGCCCCACCCCCACCCCTCGCCTGCTGGACTCCCTGAGGAAAGAAATCCGTACGCGGCACTACAGTTTTCGCACAGAGAAAGCTTATGTCGACTGGGTAACGCGCTTCATTCTGCATCATGACAAGCGGCACCCACGGGAGATGGGTGGAACCGAGATAAAGGAATTCCTGAGCCATCTGGCGGTTGAACGCCACGTTTCTCCGGCGACTCAAGCGCAGGCGCTTGCCGCACTGCTCTTTCTGTACAAACGGGTCATCAATGTCGATTTACCCTGGATCGACGATGTTGTTCGTGCGCATCGCCCGAAGCGGCTTCCGACGGTTCTCGACAAATCCGAGGCGCGGCGTGTGATTGCCCACCTGCGCGGCTATCACT
This sequence comes from Alcaligenaceae bacterium, assembly GCA_036677145.1. Lineage (GTDB taxonomy): Bacteria > Pseudomonadota > Gammaproteobacteria > Steroidobacterales > Steroidobacteraceae > CADEED01. The sequence goes on along the minus strand of JAKFFF010000031.1, from coordinate 17,828 downwards.
GGCTCATTGGAGGGCTGCTCTATGGCAGCGGGCTGCGGCTGCTCGAAGCCTTGCGGCTGCGCGTCAAGGACGTCGACCTTTATCATCGGCGAATCATGGTACGCAATGGCAAGGGCGCGAAGGATCGGGTCACGATCCTTTCCGCGCCTCTCGCAGAACCCTTGCAGACTCATCTGAAAACCGTTCGTACGTTACATGATCACGCGGTCGAAGCTGGTTATGGCGGCGTCGAACTACCATACGCATTGGCGCGCAAGTATCCGCGCGCTCATTTGCAGTGGGGATGGCAGTATGTCTTCCCCGCGGCGCGGCCCTCACTGGATTCGCGATCAGGCGCGACTCGTCGCCACCATGTCCACGAGGAAAGCGTACAAAGGCAAGTTCGAAACGCAGCACGCGCCGCTGGAATCGAAAAGCCGGTTTCACCGCATACCTTTCGTCATTCCTTCGCAACACATTTGCTGGAAGCCGGATACGACATCCGGACAGTTCAAGAATTGCTCGGCCACAAGGACGTTTCGACCACACAGATCTACACGCACGTGATGGCGCCGGGCAAGAACGCGGTGCGCAGCCCTTTCGACTAGGTCAGGTTTCCGCCGAACGCCCGACCATTGGTCAGGAAGCCTGCCCTCCCTCCACGAGCCCTTCCCATGACCACTTCGGTATATCCAAACCATCTGGTACATCGTCCGCCGACTCGTGATATCGAGCCATCGTAGTGGTAGTCGCCCAGGCGAAGTAATCATGCAGAACGCGCCAGAGCCGCTCCTCACGCGCGAGCCCGATATCTTCCAACGCCTGGTCGAAACACGCGATCGCCCGCTGGTCCATTTCCTCGTGTGGACCGTTCCCGCTGTGAAGCCGCACGACGGACGTCTCGGTGCCGTACTGCTCCGAGTACGTCCTTGGTCCGCCGAGTGCTTCCGCCCAATACGCTGCAAGCCGCTCGGTATGCCGCTTGTGATACCCATGGCTGAACGCGTGCGCGACGACTTGGTCCTGCAACACTCGTTGATGCCACGCGTGCGCCAATCTCAGCAGGCCGTCACTTCCAATGGCTTCGTAGATGGTCACCTTTTAGTCCCATCGAATCCCGCGGAGCGCACATTGTATAAGAGCTGAAAACGGCGGCTGCTCGCACGCACACAGGCGAATTGCGCAATGCCACATGACCATTGACACACTGCGCCAACGTCTTGCCGGCCGGCTCGCGCGCGTGCGCGCGGCCATGACCGACCCGGACTCGCTGCGGTCGTGGACGGTGATCGCCAACGACGGAATCATCGCCACCGCCGGCATCCTCGAGGGGTTCGCTGGCGCTGGCGCCAGCCACGCGACGCTGGTGACCGCGGCCACCTCGGCGACGATCGCGGGAATCGTGAGCGCCGGCGGGTCGGAATGGGCCGAAGCTGCCGCCGAGCGCGAGGCGCACCTCACCGCCGCGGCAGAGGAGGTGCTCGAACTGGCCCGTCAGCCTGACGTCGAACTCGCCCAGCTGATCACCTACTACGAGGCGAAGGGCCTCGATCCAGAGCTGGCACGCGAGGTCTCGGGAAAATTGATGTCGCGCGACGCGCTGGATGCCCAGCTCGAAAGCGAGCACGGCATTCTCGACGTCAAGTCCCGCGGTGAAGTCTTGCAGGCGGCGATCGGCGGAGCGGTCGCATACGGCCTGGGCGCGCTCATTCCGCTCGTGATCACGATCTCTGCGCCATTGAACGCGGAACCGTGGTTGATCGTTCTCGCCGCACTCGTGTCACTCACGATAACGTCGATCGTCGGCGCGCGCACGGGACACATGAATCTGCGGCGCACGCTCACCCGGACGCTCACGGTCGGCATCCTGGCGATGAGCATCAGCTATCTAGTCGGGAATCTGGTCTTCTGACGGAGGGTGTCAGGCGCTCTGCTCGGCCGTCAGCGTCGCGCGCCCGAACCACTGCAGCTCGGCGGCGCTCGCGGCAACACCGCCGATGATCAGCATCGCCGGCGCTTTCAGCTTCTGCATCACGGCGTCGCGATGCATCGCTTCGACCGACGAGGCGATCACCCGCTGCTCGGCGCGGCTGGCATTCTCGATGAACGCAATCGGCATGTCGCCGCGCACGCCGGACAGCAGTAGTTTGTCGCGCAATGCAACGAGCCTTCCGACGCTCATGTAGAACGCCAGCGTCTCGCGGCCGGCCGCGAGATCCGAGAAATTGAACTGCGCGAGTTGTTCGTCGCTGTTGCCGGTCAGGAAACGCACGGCCTGCGCATGGCGCCGGTCGGTCAACGGAACGCCGGAATACGCGCCCGCGGCCACCGCGGCGGTGATGCCGGGGATCACCTCGAAAGAAACTCCATGCTGGCGCAGGAAATCGATCTCCTCGCCGCCGCGCCCGAACACGAATGGATCGCCGCCCTTCAGGCGCACGACGAACTCGCCGCGTTGCGCATGCTCCACGAGCAGCTCGTTGATCTCTTCCTGCGTGGCGCCGCCGCCGCCGACGAACTTGCCGACGTCGAAGCGCGCGGCATCACGTCGCGCGAGCTCGAGCACTTCGGGCGAAACCAGGCGGTCGTGCACGATCACATCGGCTTCCTGCAGCGCGCGCAGGCCTTGCAGCGTCATCAATCCCGCATTGCCGGGACCGGCGCCGACGAGCACGACGTGTCCATGCGGCATGGCGTCCGTGGTCTCGAGTGCTTTTCGAGTGAGTTCCTCGGCCCGCCCCTCGCGACCTGCGCGCAGTGACGCAGCCACGGGTCCGGTGAGCATCCACGACAGGAACCGGCGGCGCGCGCCGATATCCGCGAACTTGCGTTTGACGGCTTCGCGCCAGCGATCGGCAAACGCGGCCAAGGTGCCGAGCGAACCATCCAGCAATGTCTCGAGCCGCTCGCGGATCAGTCGCGCGAGCACGGGGGAAGTGCCGCCGGTGGAAATCGCAATCTGCACCGGCGAGCGATCGATGATCGCGGGCATGATGAAACTCGACAGTTCGCGATCGTCGACGACGTTGCAGGGTGTACGCGCGGCATTCGCGGCGGTGGCAACGGCGGCGTTCACGGCGCGATCGTTCGTCGCGGCGACGACGAGCCAGGCGCCGTCGATGTCATTCGCGTCAAAATTCCGTTGAACGTGTACGAGTGCGCCGCGGGCCAGCGCGGCCGCAAGCTCGGCGCCAAGCTCCGGCGCAACGACCGTAACCTTCGCGCCCGCATCACTCAGCAGCGCGAACTTGCGCGCGGCCACGTCCCCACCACCCACGAGCAATACGGGCTTGGCCGCAAGATCGAGGAATAGCGGGAAGTAGCGCATCAGCGGGGCAGCCCCATGCCGCTCGCGAGGCGCGCGCCGTACGTGATGATGAACGTGGCGCCCGCGCGGCGCAGGTTGTGCCAGCTCTCGAGCAGGCCGGCATTGAAATCGAGAAACTTCTCGCGCGACAGCAGCACGAGCGAGGTGTATTCGCCGCTCACCTGGTAGGCGCCGACGGGCAATCCGGTCTGCTCATGAATGGGCCGGATCAGATCGGCCGATGGTTGACCGGGCTTGACCATCAGCAGGTCCGCGCCCTCTTCCGCGCAGCGGCGGCTCGAGGCGAGCGCATCGCTGCGGTTGCGCACGTCGAGCTGGTAGCTGCGTCGGTCGCCGAACTGCGGCGCGGAATCGGCGGCCTCGCGGAACGGCCCGTAAAACGTGCTCGCGAACTTGGTGCTGTAACTCATGATGGGCGCGAGATCGAAGCCGGCCTTGTCGAGCTCGGCGCGCAGGTGCGCGACGCGGCCGTCGTTCATGTCGGACGGCGCGATGCCGTCGGCGCCGGCCTTCACGTAACTCACGCCTAACAACCCGAGCGCGGCGTGGGTCGCCGCGAGATCCTGGTGCCCGCGCGCGTCGTGCACGCAGCAGTGACCGGACTCGGTGAAGCTGCATAAACAAGTATCGACCCAGATGGTCGCATCGGTGCCGGCGCGCTGGCGCATCTGCTGCAGGGCGGCGCCGGTGAAGTCGGCGTTGAAACTGCGGTTGGACTTGGTGGCGGGAACGGGGAACAGCAGGAACTGGCGCACGCCGGCGGCGAGGTCCTTTTCGAACTGTGTCAGTAGTGAGGCCAGTGTGTGGCGCGAGTTGCCGGACAGGCCTTCGATCGGCTCCTCCTGGGTGGCCGCGGCGCTCAGGAACAGCGGCTGGATCAGCTGGCTCACGCCGAATCCGATCTCCGATGTCATGTCCCGAAGCGCGGCCGATGCGCGCAGTCTTTGCAGTCGTTTCATTGCTCTACTTCCCGCCTGAATCCTTCCGCCGACAGGAAGGCGCGGACGCGTTCTTCACCGATGGCGGCGCGGATCATGCTGAATGTATTGCCGGGTCCGCAACCGTGCCACGCGCCGCGGATTTCGGGGTTGGCCTGCAGATAGTCGTGAAACTGGGAGCCACTGCGCCAGTAAAAGTGGGTGCAGCCGCGTAAATCGGCCAACGGGGCGGCCCGTTCGAGCCGGTAGGTGGCGATACGTTCACTGAACGGGGAGTCATAGCCCAGCTCGTGCGAGAACTTCACCCAGCGCTGGATGCGCGGAAACAGCGCCTGGACGCAGGTCCTTTCGTTCTCGCCCAGGCTCTCGTCGCTGCCGTGGACCCAGATGCCGCGCGCGGCCAGCCGCCGCCAGGTATCGATTCCGGCGCTCCAGACCACCTGGCCGGGGCGCGGGGTGTAACCGTCCGGCCACGCCTCGGAACGCGCGACGAACAGACCGATGCGCGCATCGGCGAACTCATCGTGCCGGACGTGCAACGGGATCCGGCGGTAGCGATCGATTCCGCCCACATCGCCGGTCCAGACCGCTTCGTGGCTGCGCGCGGGCGGCAGCGGGGAATCGTGACGGCGCAACTCCGCGCTCTGGATCCACTGCCCGCCGCGCTGGCCCCGCGTGAACTCGACCTCACCGCAATGCAGGGGGACGATGGACACGCCGAGCGGATGATCCTCATCGCCGGTGGGCGCGAGCTGTGCGCGCTCGGCGATGACGCGTGAGAAGGTCGCCGCATCGTTGATGCCGGCTAACAACTCGGCGAGATCCGCGCGGTCGCGGCAGATCTCGAGCGCGAATGCGCCCTGGCCCGGGGCGGTGGGATTGAGCGCGAGCGGCAGGACCATGAGCTCGCAGGCGTCGAGCGTCGCGCGCACGCGTTCGCGTGCCGCCGAGAATTCCGGCGCGGTGGATTCGAGCAGGCGATCGATGTTCGCCTTCGCGACGACCAGCGCCGCGCAGTCGGAGGACATGAGCTGTTCGAGCCGCGCCATGCAGTCGCCGCGCGCGAGCACGAACGTGACGAGCGGCGCGCGAATCGGCAGCGCCCACTGCAGGAAGCCGGAGAGATTCGTGCGCCGGCGCGCGGACGAGGACAACACGCGCAGTTCGGATCGATCGCGCGCGGCGAGCCAGCTCTTCTTCACCAGCAGCAGGTCGCGCGTGTCGGCGCGCGGCAGCGTCGCGGCGATGTGCGTCTGCGGATGCCCGATGAAGGGAACGTCTTTCCAGAGATGCACGGCGATGTCGATGGAGTTCGCGCGCAGCGCCACGCCCAGGTCGCCGGTGAAACCGCCCCGCCGCAGCAGATCGTTCATCGGGGCGTCGAGTTCGCGATCGGCCGGCGAAGACAACAAGGAGTATTCGACCTGGAGCCCGGGATACCGGGCCTGCAGCGCCGCGCCCACGAGGCGCGCCTGCACCTGCGCCAGTACGCTGGCGCGCGCGCCTAACACGATGGGGCGTTGGAAGGTCATATCCGGTGTCGTTGAGATAGCAAGCCTTGTGCCATGGCGGACGCGGTTTCAGCCACCGCGGATTGCGCGGTTCGCGCCGTCGCGGTGCGGCGGATCGTCACCGCGCCCGATCGCGGGGCGATGCAGGTCTGTCCCCTTTTGCTAGCAAATGAGGAATGTCCCCATTAACCCTCGAGGCCGTGGATGCCGCACTCGCGTTTCAGGCCGGCGAAGCGCAGTTCTTCGGCGGAATCCACTTCGTGCAGTGCCTTGGTCGAGTGCCAGTCACCGATCGACACGTAGCCCTTGTCCCAAAGCGGGTGGTAAGGCAGGCCGTGCGCCTTGAGATAGAGGTACACGTCGCGATCGGACCAGTCGAATATCGGATGCAGCTTGAAGCGCCCGTCGCGCACTTCGAGCGGATTCAGCGCGGCGCGGCTCGCGGCCTGGCTGCGGCGCAACCCGGCGAACCAGGTGTTGATGCCGAGCGTCTGCAACGCGCGGCGCATCGGTTCGACCTTGCGCAGCTCGAGATACTGATCGAGCCCTTCGCGGCCCTGCTCCCAGAGCTTGCCGTGCTGCGCTTCGAACTGCGCCACGGTCTGCGCGCCGGCGAACGTCTGGATGTTCAATGAAAGTTGTTTGCGCAACTGTTCGATGAACTGGTAGGTCTCCGGGAATAGATAGCCGGTGTCGACGACGATCACGGGAATCCGCGGATCGAGCTGCGTGACGAGATGCAGCGACACCGCCGCCTGCGCGCCGAAGCTCGACGACAATGCATGCGGGCCGGGAAGATTTTCCAGCGCCCAGCGCGTGCGTGTCACGGCATCCACGGACGCGAGCCAGTCGTTGATGCGCTGCGCTTCGGTGGCGTCCGCCACGAATTCGGCCGCCGACAGTCGCAGCCGCGGCGCGGCGGCAGCCGTCGCGGGCTGTGCTGGCGGTCGCTCGATGATGGCGGAGTCGTTCATGGGCGCTTTTCGGGAGTGAGCAGGTTCGCGCGCCACAGGAAATCGCCGAAGCGCTCGTCCGTATGACGCTCGACCGCATAACGGCCGATGAGCTCGTCCAGCTGTTTCACGATGCTGGCTTCATCGATGTTGTCGCGATAGATCACGTTCAGGCGCTGGCCGACCGCGTCTCCACCGAGGCGCAGCGTGTAGCGTCCGGGCGCACGGCCGATCAGTGCGATCTCCGCGAGATAAGGGCGCGCGCAGCCGTTCGGGCAGCCGGTAATACGCACCGTGAGCGGGATGCCCCTCAGTCCGTGTTTCGCGAGCACTTCGTCGACGCGGTCGACGAAGGCCGGTAGATAGCGTTCGGCCTCGGCCATGGCGAGGCCGCAGGTGGGCAATGCCACGCACGCGAGCGCATCGCGCCGCACGGGCGAGGTGAACAGCGCCTTGCCGAGCCCGTAGTCCGCGACCAGGCGGTCGATGTTCATGCACTCGCTCGCCGGCACGTTCGCGACGATGAGGTTCTGATTCGCGGTGAGCCGGAAATCGCCTTGATGAATCTCCGCGATTTTCTCGAGGCCGGTGAGGAACGGCGCGCCGGGCTTGTCGACGACACGGCCCGACTCGATGCGCAGCGTCAGGTGCCAGCGGCCATCGTGCCCGCGCAGCCAGCCGAAGCGGTCGCCCTGCGTCGTGAACTTGAACGCACGCGGTGGCTCGAGCTCGTAGCCCAGGCGCTTGAACAACTCGGCCTTGAACCAGTGAATGCCGCGATCGTCGATCGTGTACTTGAGGCGCGCGTGTTTGCGATCCGAGCGATCGCCGAAATCGCGCTGGATCATGACGACGGTTTCCGCGACCTTCAGCATCTGGTCGGGCGTCAGGAAGGCGATCACATCCGCGACGCGCGGATAGGTGTTCGGCTCGCCGTGTGACGCGCCGAGTCCGCCACCGACGGTGAGGTTGAAGCCGAGCAGCGCCCCTTCGTCGACACCTTCCGTATCGAGGATGGCGATGAAGCCGAGATCCTGCGAGAACACGTCGACGTCGTTGTGCGGCGGCACGACGACGGCCGTCTTGAACTTGCGCGGTAGATAGAGCTGGCCGAGAATCGGCTCGACTTCTGCGGGGCCGTCGAGCTTCTCGCCGTCCAGCCAGATTTCCTGGTAAGCGCGCGTCTTCGGCAGCAGGTGTTCGGAGAGCTTCTTCGCCCAGTCATAGACCTCGGCGTGGAGCTTCGACTCGACCGGGTTGGCGCTCGCCATCACGTTGCGGTTCACGTCGCCGCAGGCGGAGCGCGAATCGATCAGCGCGGCGTTCATGCCCTGCATGGTCTTCTTCAGATCCTTCTTGATCACGCCATGCAGCTGAAACGCCTGCCGGGTAGTCAGGCGCAAGGATCCGATTCCGTATTCGCGCGCGAGCTGGCTCATGGCCAGCCACTGCTTCGGCGTGCAGATGCCGCCGGGCAGGCGCGTGCGGATCATGAAGCTGTACGCGGGCTCGAGCTTCTGGTGTTCGCGTTCGGCACGCAGGTCGCGGTCGTCCTGCATGTAGCTGCCGTGGAACTTGATGAGCTGCGTGTCCGAATCGCGGATCGCGCCCGTCAGGGGATCGTGCAGGCTTTCGACCAGCGTGCCGCGCAGTCCGCGCGACGCCTTCTTGATGATTTCAACCGGCGATTCCGGATGCACCTTGGCTGCCAGATCGTTCGCTTGGGTCGGGGGATCGAGAACTTCAGTAGACATCGCGCAGGTACCGTCCGTCAGCGGTGAGATCGGCGACCCAGGCCTGGGCATCGTCGGCGTCCATGTTGCCGTGCGTGCGCACGACATCGAGCAACGCCGCGTTCACGTCGGGCGCCATGCTCGTCGCGTCACCGCACACATAGAAATACGCACCGTTCGAAAGCCAGGCGAACAATTCCTTGCCGGCCTCGCGGATGCGCTGTTGCACGTAGATCTTCTGCGCCTGGTCGCGCGAGAAGGCCACGTCCACCCGGTGCAGCGATTTGCGCTTGAGCGCCTGCTGCCACTCGAGTTGATAGAGGAAGTCGTGATACAGCGAGCGGCCGCCGTAGAACAGCCAATTGCGCCCGCTCGCGCCGGTCGCTTCGCGTTCCTGCAGGAAGCCGCGGAACGGCGCGACGCCGGTGCCGGGACCGACCATGATCATGTCGCGCGAAGCGTCGGCCGGCACACGGAAGCGATCGTTGCGTTCGATCCAGACGCCTACTTGCGAATCGGCCGGTGAGTTAACGACGAACGCGGACGCCGCGCCCGCGAGTAGTTTGCGATCGGTATCGCTGCCGACAATGGCCACCGTGAGATGCGCCTCGTCGCCGACCACCGCGGGGCTGGACGCGATCGAATACACGCGGCCGGTCACGGGACGCAACGCGGCGACCAGCGCCTCGGGCGTCCAATCGGCCGGGTACTTCGCAAGCACGTCGGCGACCTGTGACGAGGCGGTGAGCTTCGCCAATGCCTGCGGATTGCGTGTGTCGAGCAGATCCGAAAGATCGGCCTTGCTGCGCTCGGCCACGGTCACCAGCAGCGGACGCGCGATACGCGTGAGCTCGCGTTCATCGCGCAGCCACTCGAGCAGCGTGTGCGACTTGCCGTCATGCGAGACGTTCGCGCCGCCATCGAGCTTGGTGGCATTGAGCACGGCTTCGATCGCGGAATCCGGATTGCGATGGATGATGCCGAGCGCGTCGCCGGGTTTGTACAGATTGCCGAGCCCCGGGAACGAAAGCTCCACGTGGCGCACTTCGCGCAATGCCTGCCGGCCGACGATGCGTTGATTCGCGAGCACTTCCGCCGTGGCGGGATTCGCGCGTGTCAGCTCGACGACGGCGGGCGCCGGCGCGGCCGACGGAATCGGCGTGACCACGCCGCCCGCGGGCTTCAGCTTCTCGGAAATCTCGCGCACGCGCGCGAGCGCGTCGTCCGACCAGGTCTTGGCCAGTTTCTCGAAATCCACGTCGCAGTCGACGCGCGGCAGCAGGCGCTTGGCGCCGAGTTTGGCAAGCCGCTCATCGATCACGCGGCCGGCTTCGCAGAACTTCGGATAACTCGTGTCGCCGAGGGCCAGCACCGAGTACTGCAGCTCGGGGAGCTGCGGCGCGCGCTTCGTGCCGAGGAATTCATAGAGACCACGCGCTTCGTCCGGCGGATCACCGTCACCATGCGTGCTGATCACGACGTACAGCAGCTTTTCCTTCGCGATCTCGCGCGGCTGGTAGTCGCCGGCCTTGATCACGCGCGCCTGCACGCCGATCGCCTGCACGGCGGCCAGCAGCTTCTCGCAGATCTTGCGGCCGTTGCCGGTGTGCGAAGCGGAGATGATCGTGAGCGTCGGCGCGGCCACCGCGGCGGCAGCGGGCGCCGGCGCATGCGCGGTGTGCGACGTGACCGACGCCAGCGAGGGCTGCGCCCCGCGCGCATTCGTCAAAGACTCCTGGAACGCGGGAATGCCGCTCGGCGTCGCGGCGGCGGCGCCCGCGAAATAGCCGGACAGCCACAGCAATTGTTCGCGGTTCAGTTCGGTGGCGAGTTGCGTCAGCAACTGCCGGCGATCGTCCGGAATCGGAAAGTTACCCTGCAGGATCACGGCGCCACTACTCACTTGTTCGTCCTCATAGGCCCGGATCATTCTGATGCAGGAAGCCCTTGTTCTCGAGATATCGCAGGATCGTATCGACCGCCGCGCCCAAATCGACCTTGGATGTATCGATCGCCAGTTGCGGCGCGATCGGCGGCTCGTACGGGGAATCGATGCCCGTGAACTCGCGGATCTCGCCCGCGCGCGCCTTCACGTACAGACCCTTCGGATCGCGGCGCTCGCATTCCTCGAGCGACGTCGACAGATAGATCTCGATGAAGTTGGCGTCGCCGATGCGCTCGCGGATGCGGTTGCGGTCCGCGCGGAACGGCGAGATGAACGCGGTGATCACGATCAGCCCGGCGTCGACGAACAGCGCGGACACCTCGCCGATGCGGCGGATGTTCTCGGCGCGGCCCGCGTCGGAGAAGTCGAGGTCCTTGTTCAGGCCGTGGCGTACGTTGTCGCCGTCCAGTAGATAGGAATGGTGGCCGCGGCGCACCAGCGCCTGTTCGAGCGCGTTGGCCAGCGTCGACTTGCCCGAACCCGAAAGGCCGGTGAACCACAGAACGGCCGGCTTCTGGCTCTTCTGGTTCGCGCGGGTCGCGGCGGTGACACGCGTCGGCTGCCAGACGATGTCGGTGTTCGTGCGTGTGCCCTGCGTGGGCGCGATGACCATGCCCGCGCCGACGGTGCCGAAGTGCAGCAGGTCGATGATGATGAACGACCCGGTGGCGCGCGAGAGTTTGTAATCGTCGATCGCGACCGGCTCTTCGAGCGCGATACGCACGCGTGCGAGACCGTTGAGGTCCAGCGCGTCGGCCTCGCGGGTGGATAGATCGTTGACGTCGATGCGATGCTGGATCGAATCGACCAGGCCCTTGACGTAGCGCGCGCCGATCTTGAATTCATAACGCTTGCCCGGCAGCAGCGGCGCCTCGCCCATCCAGATCAGGTGCGCGTCGAAGGTGCGCGCGAGCGTGGGACGATGATCGGGATGCACGAGCACGTCGCCGCGCGACAGGTCGATTTCATCCTCGAGCACGACGGTGACGGCCTGCGCCGCGCCCGCCCTCTCGAGCGGACCGTCGGCGGTGGTGATTTCCGCCACCTTGCTCGACTTGCGCGACGGCAGCGCGAGCACCGGATCGCCGACGGCGATCTCGCCGCTTGCGATGGTGCCGGCGTAGCCGCGGAAATTCGCATCCGGGCGGCTCACGAACTGGATCGGGAAACGCAGATCCTTCAAGCCCTCGTTGCGCCCGACCTCGATGCCTTCGAGCGCGTCGAGCAACGTGCGGCCCGTGTACCAGGGCGTTTCGTTGGTGCCGCGATGAACCACGTTCACGCCGTGCAACGCGCCCACCGGAATGACTTCGACATTGCTCACGCCGAGCTTGTGCGCATAGGCGACGAACTCGCCGGCGATCGCTTCGTACCGGGCGCGGTCGTAGGCGATGCGGTCCATCTTGTTGACCGCGAGGATGATGTTCTGCACGCCGAGCAACGCGACGATGTGCGCGTGGCGGCGCGTCTGCACGCGGATGCCCTTCTCCGCATCGACCAGCACCACGGCGGCTTCGGCGGTCGAAGCGCCGGTGGCCATGTTGCGCGTGTACTGCTCGTGGCCCGGGCAATCCGCGACGATGAACTTGCGGTTCGGCGTCGAGAAATAGCGGTAGGCGACGTCGATCGTGATGCCCTGCTCGCGTTCGGCCTGCAGGCCGTCGACCAGCAGCGCAAGATCCGGCACTTCGCCGGTGGTGCCCCAGCGGCGGCTGTCGTTCGCGACCGCCGAGAGCTGGTCGTCGAACACCTGGCGCGTGTCGTGCAGCAGGCGGCCGATCAGCGTGCTCTTGCCGTCGTCGACCGAGCCGCAGGTGATGAATCGCAGCAGGTCGATGTCGCGCTGCTGGGCGAGGAATTCTTCCAGCGTGCGCGGTGAGGTCTGCACGGCGGTCACGGGGGTAGTTAGCGCGGCGGACATTTAGAAATATCCTTCGCGCTTGCGGTTTTCCATGGCGGCCGCGGAGTCCGCGTCGATGGCGCGGCTCTGCCGCTCGGAGGTGGTGGTGCGCAGCATCTCTTCGATGATCTCCGGTACGTTGACGGCCTTCGAAACCTGCGCGCCGGTGAGCGGATAACAACCGAGCGAGCGGAAACGCACGCTTTCGAGCTGCGGCTTCTCGCCGGGATTCAGTGGCAAACGGTCGTCGTCCACCATGATCTTGAGACCGTCGCGCTCGACGACCGGGCGCGGCTTGGCGAAATACAGCGGCACGACCGGGATGTTCTCGGAGTGGATGTAGGTCCAGATGTCGATCTCGGTCCAGTTCGACAGCGGGAACACGCGGATGCTGTCACCGCGGCGCAGCCGGCCGTTGTAGAGATTCCAGAGCTCGGGACGCTGGTTCTTCGGATCCCAGCGGTGCTGCGCGTCGCGGAAGCTGAACACGCGCTCCTTCGCGCGGCTCTTTTCTTCATCGCGGCGGGCGCCGCCGATCGCGGCGTCGCAGCCGTATTTGTCGAGCGCGGCCTTGAGCGCCTCGGTCTTCATGATGTCGGTGTAGCGGCCGCCATGCGTGAACGGCGTGACGCCCGCGGCCTTGCCGGCTTCGTTCGTGTGGACGATGAGCTCGGCGTTCAGGCGCTTGGCCGTCTCGTCGCGGAACTGGATCATTTCCTTGAACTTCCAGCCCGTGTCGATGTGCAGCAGCGGGAAGGGAATGCGGCCCGGGAAAAATGCCTTGCGGGCCAGGTGCAGCAGGACCGAGGAGTCCTTGCCGATGGAGTACATCAGCAGGGGCTTGGCGAACTCGGCGGCAACCTCTCGGAAGATGTGGATGCTTTCCGCCTCGAGCCGCGCCAGATGGGTCAGTTTGGCGACGCCGGCCGCACGGCGGCCTCCCGCTACGGGTTTGAGGGTCGTAACTGCTTGTTTCTGGGCGTGCATTCAAACCTTTCCGGGCAGAGTAAAACGCCGGCGCGTGGCCGGCGTATCAAGGTGCCGGGGACTTTACCCAGGGCAACCGCCCGCCCGGAAAGCACTTTTGGTTATGCAGGGATAACAGCCGGGTTACACGCCGGTGCCCGGGTCGGTGCCGGGTGAGAAATCGCTGAGTTAGCGGATTTTGAGGCGCCAGAGCGTCGTATTGGGACGCTAACTCAGCGATTTCTCACCCGGCACCGACGGCGTTCAGCTCCCGACCGTGAAAACGCGGCCGGATTCGCCCAAGGCGAGATCCAGGGTCTTGGGCTTGGTTACGAGCACCACCGAGCCATTCCCGGAGACACGCACGCGATCGGTGGCCCGGACCAGTGCATGGCGCGAGCCGGTTACGGCCACATCGGCTTCGGTCGCCGCGAGGGCACTCAGGTCCGCCCAACCGAATCCCTGGAGCTGCAGGGTTACCCGGCCAGCCTGTCCCGAAACCTTCACTTCCGCCCGGCCCACGGTCTCGATCCGCAGCTCTGGCTGGTCGAAGCCTTCGATGACGAGCTTGTCGCTGCCCTTGAGCGAGAAATGCGTGACCTTCGGCGCGTGGACGACGATTTCGAGTGACGTGCCCGTGCGCCAGCGCTCATCGCGCAGGACACCGCCCTCCACGGAGAACCCATCGACGGAACGGCGCGGCCCTGTCACGACGACCTTTCCGGGGCCGCTCGTCTGCACGAACCGCACGTTGGCCGGGACCTCGACAACCAGCGAATCGCCCCCGTCCCATGGCAACTCGCGGGTCACCGCGGCGCCGGCCGGGTCGTTCGCCGCAAGGGACTCGGCAACGGCGAACGAGGACAGGGACGCCACGGCGCAGATCGCGCCGAGCGTCAGTAGTTTGAAGACCTGGTTCATGTGGAGACCTCCGTGGAAGGTTGAAGGATTCGCCGATTGAGTTGTTGCAATCGAACGAAGTATTTCGCGAGCGCGTAAACGCTCGCGCCGGCGGCAGCAAGCATTCCCGTGCCCGCGGACAGCCAGGCAAATGCACGCGCCAATGCCGCGGCCACACCGCCGAGCGGCGCATCGAAGGGCTCGACGATCAACGTGAATCCGCCGTAAGAAAGCGCGCACAGACCAGCGCCGATCATGGCGAAGATGAGCAGCAAGCCGAGCACGAGCGGCAGCCACGCGACGCTGTGCAGTAGCGCGAGCGAGCCGAGCGCCGACAACATCCGCAGCGTCACGCGCGGCCGATCCGCGCGCCAGGAATGCAATTCGTGCGCGAGGCGCAGCTCCGCGGCGAGTGTGGCGGGATTTCCCAGGGACGCGGCGATCTCCGCAACCTCGCGTCCCGCCGCCTCGCCATCGGCGAAGTAAGCCGCGTAGTCGGCCAGCACTCGCGCGCGCTCCTCCGGCGGCAGCGATCGCAAGCCCTGCTCCACCCGCCGCAGGAACTCCGCGCGTGTCATTTCGAGTGCCTCAATACGCGGTCGATGGATCGCGAGAATTCCTGCCAGGTCTCGCGCTGGGACTGCAGCCGCGACCGGCCGGCGCGTGTGATCCGGTAATAACGCCGCGGCGGACCGGAGGGCGAATCGACGAGATAGTCCTCGAGCAGCCCCTCCGCCTGCATGCGGCGCATCAAGGGATATATCGTGCCTTCACCCATGCCGATCTCCCGCGCGAGATACGTTGCGATCTCGTAGGCGTAGTTGTCCGCGGCGGCCACGTGCGCGAGCACGCAGAGCTCGAGTACACCGCGTTTCATCTGGACTTCGTTGGCGTCCGCCAATCGGGACCCTCTATCGTTGACGAGCTACTACCTGACGCAAGGTACTATTTGTCACAAGATAGTGACGAACGCAAGCCCCTCGGCTACATAACACTCATGCCAAAGAAGAAATCACGTGATGTCGAGAAGGATTACCCCAAGGCCCGGTTCGTCGAGAAGCTGCGGCGGCTCGCGGACGCCATCGAAAACGATGAGCGCTTCGTGATCAGCATCGGCGGGGAACGCATCCGCGTTCCGGCGCGGGCGCAATACAACCTCGAACACGAGCGGTCCGCGACCGCCGAAGAGATCGAGTTTCAGATCAAGTGGAATCCCGCGAAGGACCCCGCTAGTCGAGCTTGAGGGTTTTGCGGATTTCCGCGGCCGTCATGCCGCGCACGTACACCGGCGTGCCGTAGTCGAACTCGCGCGCCCGCGCGAGACCGCCGACAGGTACGGGATCGAAGCCCGCATCGGATACGAGCTGCTGGGCGATCTTCATCGCCTGCGGATCATCGGCGGCGAGCGGAATGCCGAGGCGCGGATTGCGAAATCCTTCGCGCAGCAGCGGTCCTGCGTTGATGGCATTGAACGCGCGCACGAGGCGGGCGCCGGGCAGGTATTCCTGCACCGCGACACCGGTGCCGCGCTCGCGATCGCGCACGGCCATGTCGCCGTCGCGTGAAGGGTAAGGATTGCCCGCATCCATCACGACTTTGCCCTTGAGCTCGGCGGCATAGTCGCGGCCGACCTGCGGCGTCGCGTTGTACGGCACGGCGAGCATGATCACTTCGCCGAAGTCAGCGGCTTCGCGCGGTGTTCCGACGCGCACGTTGGGACCCAACTCCTGCGCGAGCGGCTGGAGCTGCTCGGGATGGCGCGATGAGATCACGAGCTGGTGTCCCGCCTTGGCCCAGTGACGCGCCAGCGCGCCACCGATGTCACCGGTGCCGATGATGCCAATCTTGAGTGGATTCGCGGTCTTGTGGACCGGCGCGTCGGCGGCCTGCACAACGGGTAGTAAGGCGGCGAGTAACAGGGCGGCAAAAGTCTTCATGGAACCTCCGGTGTCTCCTTGGGATGGACGCCGCGCGTGCGAGTTTCCGGGGCGCGCCGGAACGAGACCTGCGAGCGACGAATGACGATGAGGTCTGTCCCCGTTTGCTAGGAAACGAGGAATGTCCCTATTAGTCGTAGCGGGGTAGATCCAGGGCGGAGATCAGTTTCTCGCGCGCCGCGGGCGTGGGCGCCGAGAGGATGCGATCGATGCGGTCGCGCGTGAGGTGCGGCGCGAGCAATTGGATGAAGTCGTACGTGAAGCCGCGCAGCAACGCGCCCGCGCGAAAGCCGAGCCAGGTGACGTGTTGCGGGAACAGGTGTCCCGCTTCGACCACCGCGAGATCCTTCTCGTCGTCGGGCTCGATCGCCATGCTCGCGACGACGCCGACACCCAGTCCGAGGCGCACATAAGTCTTGATGACGTCGGCATCACGCGCGGTCAGCGACACGTTCGGCTCGAGCCCCGCGCGCGCGAACTGCTGATGCAGCGACGACGGCCCCGTGAAGCTGAACACGTAGGTCACGAGCGGATACTCGGCGAGCTGCTGCAGCGTCGGCTTGCCGATCTGCGCCAGCGGATGATCCTTCGGCACGATGATCTGCCGATGCCACGAGTAGATGGGCAGCAGCACGAAATCGGGGAATTTGTCCTGGCTGCCGGTGTTGATCGCGAAGTCGATGCGATCGAGTGTGGCCATCTCGGCGATCTGGTCCGAGGTGCCCTGGTGCAGATGGAGCTGCACGTCGGGATACTTCAGGCGGAAATCGCGTATGACGCGTGGAAGTACGTAGCGCGCCTGCGTATGTGTGGTGCCGATCGACAGCGATCCTCGATCGGACTGCTTGAGATCCTTGGCGAGAGACTTGAGCGCCTGCGCCTCGCGCAGCATGCGCAGCGCACGCGCCGCCACTTCCTCGCCCGCCGGGGTCAGGCGTTTGAGGGCGCGGCCGTCACGTACGAACAGCGTCAGACCCAGCTCCTCTTCGAGGAGCCGGATCTGCTTGCTGACGCCCGGCTGGGAAGTGTGCAGTGCCTGGGCGGCCGTCGTGACATTGAGGCCGTTCTGCACAACGGCCGCGAGATATCGAAGTTGCTGCAGCTTCAAGGCAGACCCCGCAGCGAATCGCTTTTGTTAGTTGAGCTTCAGCTGGACGTCGACACCGGCCGGCAGCTCGAGCTTCATGAGCGCGTCCACCGTTTTGTCGGTCGGGTTGACGATGTCCATGATGCGCTTGTGCGTGCGCAGCTCGAACTGGTCGCGCGCGTCCTTGTCGGAGTGCGGCGAAACGAGCAGCGTGAAACGCTCCATCTTGGTCGGCAGCGGCACCGGACCCTTGACCGTGGCGCCCGTGCGCTTGGCGGTCTCGACGATCTCGCGGGCAGAGGTGTCGATGAGGCGATGGTCGAACGCCTTGAGGCGGATGCGGATGTTCTGGTTGGCCATGGTTCTAATTTCCTTCTAAAGAGCGACCAGGTAGATAGTTACCTAGCTTGTGTTTCGGTCAATTCGGTGTGCAGACGCTTTGCATACTCACCGTTTCTATCGTCAGGGGCTTGCGCCCCACTCTCAAAAGGGGTCCGCTTTCGCGGACCCCCTCCGATTTACTTCAAAATCTTCGCCACGACGCCGGCGCCGACGGTGCGGCCACCTTCACGGATGGCGAAGCGCAGGCCTTCTTCCATCGCGATCGGGTTGATCAGCTCCACCTTCATTTTGATGTTGTCGCCCGGCATC
>JAKFFF010000030.1:0-27744 GCA_036677145.1 Alcaligenaceae bacterium | reverse complement strand
GAGCAGGACGCGCGGCGGCCGCGGGCGCCGCGGGGCGCGCGGCTTGCGGACTAGCTACCCTGGCCGCGGTGCTGGCCGCGGTGCTGGCCGGCGGAGCGGGAGGTGCGGCGGGAGCCGCGGGCGGCGGAGGCTTGCGCAGAAACGCGAGCCGGCGCATGAGATTGGTCGTGGTGGGGGTGACGAACTTCGCCGCACCCTTGCTATCGAGGAACTTGGCATCGGCGATGATCATCGCGAGGCCGAGCAGATCGTTGAGCGGCGAACGTGCCGGCAGGAATGCCGCCGCGCGGCCATCGCCGATGTTCTGGAATACGTAGGTCTTGTCAGGCGCGGCGTTCAGCGAGGAAACCGCTTCCAACACGAGATTGTGCTCATCCGGGCCGAGTGCGCCCTCGTCGAGCCACAACACGTCGCCGCGTTCGTCGTGCAGGGAAATCGATTGCAGCCGATTGCCGGAAAGCGCCTGTTTCAGGGCTTCGCCGATGGCGGCCTTCGAATCGCCGGATGGAGTGACACTCGCGCTCGCCTGCATTCCTGAAATTTCCCCGGGCGCGCGCCAAACAAACACAAAAGACCTTCACCCACGAGAAGCAAGGCGCGAGCAGGATTGGAGAGTCGCAAATCGACGTCAGGCTCGCCGTGACATAGCTCGCGTTACGCGTGGGCGTCCAGAAACAAACGCCGTGGTTATGTTCAATGAGGCCCGCGAGGGCCTTGATGCGGCGCGGCACCAATGTTGCGGGTCGCAGCCTCGAGAAAGTCAGAAATACGAATGACGGTTGATACTGATATCGGTCCTGTATTCCCCACGATATGTTCAGGCCGCCCGACAGTGACCATCACTGCGGTTCATAAAAACGAAGGGGAGAAATCAGATGAGGATGTCAGCAGGTGCGCTCCTGCGCGCATGGATTTTCGCGTCTCTGCCCATGTCGGCATTGGCGCAAGCACCGGTGATCGTCGAAGCCGAGAATGCCAACGTTCTCGGAGCGAGTCTCTCGATCGGCACGCTCGGCAGCGTCACGTACATCACCGGTTTGAACGGCACCACGCCTCCAACTACTCCGGAGCGGGTCGCTTCGTACAACGTCACGTTTCCGTCCGCCGGAAACTACGATCTTTACGTGCGCATCTATGCCGGACCGAACGGTGGCAATGACGACAGCTTCTATATCTCCAGCGTTGGCTTCAACAACCAGAACTGGGGTGCGCTCTACAACACCAGCAGTGGTGGATATACGAATCCCGCCGCGCCAGTCTTCGTGGAAGGCACGCCGGGCGCGGGTAACCCGGCCGGCACGTCGGTGTGGAAGTGGGTCCGCCTGACTAACCACCCCGGACGCGGCGGTGGCACCGGTCCCAATGCGTGGGTCGTGCCCGACGGCGCGCTGACGCAGACGTTCTACTGGGCGTCCCGCGAAGACGGTCTGAACTTCGACAAGTTTGCGTTCGGTCCGGCTGGCACCTGCTACTCGGTCGCCCAGCTGGACGCGGGCGCCCCGGGAACCGTCACCTGCCCGCCGCTCCCGCCTCCGCCGCCCCCGGCTTACACCTATCCGGGTCCGGCCATCGCGACTGGAAAGACGAAGTATCTCGGCAGCGCCTGGAGCCCGGGCAACTCGAGCATCAACTTCCTGAACTACTTCAACAAGGTTTCACCTGAGAACGCGGGCAAGTGGGGCTCGGCCGAGCCGCAGCGCGACGTGTTCAACTGGACCGACATGGACACGGCCTACAACCTGGCCAAGAACAACAACCTGCCGATCCACTTCCACGTGCTCGTCTGGGGCAACCAGCAGCCGAACTGGATCGACGAACTGCCGGTTGAAGAACAGCTCGAGGAAATCCACGAGTGGTTCGCGGCAGTCGCGGCACGTTATCCCGGCCTCGACATCGTCGAAGTCGTGAACGAGCCGCTGCACGATCCGCCGTGCACGCGTGAGAATGGTGGTGGTGGTTACTGCGACGCCCTGGGTGGTCGCGGCACCGCGGAAGAGCAGGCGAAGGATCCGGATCGCCAGTGGCTCTGGATCGTCAACGCCTTCAAGTTGGCGCGCCAGTATTTCCCGAACGCGAAGCTCATGCTGAATGACTACAGCATCGAGAACAACACGAACGACACCACGCGTTACATCGGGATCGTGAAGCTCCTGAAGTCGCAGGGGCTCATCGACATCGTCGGTCTGCAGGGCCACGCGTTCTCGCAGAGTGAGGCGGCGCCGATGCCGACCTATCGCGCGAACCTCGATCGCATCGCCGAAAGGACGGGACTGCCCATCCACATCACCGAGCTCGACGTCGACGGTACCGAAGACGCCGTTCAACTCGCGAACATGCAGAAGATCTTCCCGATCTATTGGGATCATCCGCAGGTCGCGGGCATCACGTTGTGGGGCTACAGGCAGTTCAATCACTGGCGCCAGGCGCAGGGCGCCTGGCTGGTCTGGCAGCAGGCCGGATCAGAAGGCGCCGAGCGTCCGGCGATGCAGTACATCCACAAGTACGTGCACAACAAGAAGCCCGAAGTGAGCATCGGGCAGGAGTACGTCATCGACGCCAGCGCCCCCAACGGCACGGTCATCGCGAACCTGATTGGTCAGGACGCGGACGGTGATCCGATCGGCAACTGGGTGGTGGCGGCAGGTGACGGCGTGGGCCTGTTTGCCGTCAGCCCGGCCGGGGTACTGACCGTGGCAGATTCGGCGGCCATCGCGGCCGGTACGGCCAGCGTGTACCAGATTCACGTGTCGGCTTCCGACGGCTACAACCGTAGCGCCGATCGCCGCGTGAAGATCTTCGTTCGTCGCTGATCGTTCGAGTGTGAAAGGGGCCGGTCCGCGAGGGCCGGCCCTTTTTGTTTGAGCCTGCTTTGCCCTGTCAGGCTCCGAGGAAGTCCCGCTTGCCGACGTCCACGCCGTTATGGCGCAGGATGTTGTACGCGGTGACGTAGTGGAAGAAGAAGTTGGGCAGCGCCCAGTTCTGCAGGAAGGGCAGGCCCTTCATCTCGAGCGTGCGATCGCGCAGCGGGATCTTGATGTCGCGTGTCTCGCTGCCCTCGAGCGCCGTGGCTGGAACCGTCGCCAGGTAGTCGAGCGTCTTCTTCACGCGCGCGATCAACTCGTCCATGGTCGTTTCGTTGTCTTCGAACTTCGGCGGATCGATCCCGGCGAGCCGCGCCATGGAATTCTTGGCGAAGTCGCTCGTGAGCTGAATCTGTTTCGAGAACGACAGCATGTCCGGCGCAAGGCGCGCCGCCACCAGCACGCTCGTATCGAAGTTGCGCGCCTTCGCGCTGGCGACGCCCTTATCCATGACGTGCAGGAGCTGCGTGAGCGATTTCCGGAATACGTCGTGGCTCAGGGCGTACATCGAAATCTTCATGGGACTTTCCTTTCTCGATTCTTTAGTGGAACAATAGCCGCACCAACGAGTTCTTTGGTGCGCATATGAGTGAATTGTGGTCCGCAGCCCAGCTCGCCGTTTTCGCGAGGGTGGTTGAGCTCAATGGGTTCTCCGCCGCCGCCCGCGCCTACCGCGTGCCCAAGGTCGCCATCAGTCGCGCCATCGCCGACCTCGAAAAAACCATCGGTGTGCAGCTGCTCAAGCGTACCACCCGGCGGATTTTTCTCACCGCGGCGGGTGAGGCCGTACTGCCGCACGCACGCGCCATTCACGTCGAGGTCGAAAAAGTACGGCAGCTCGCGCAGGGATTCTCGACCACGCGTACCGGCCCGCTGCGTGTCATCGCCGATCCAACCTACGGGCGCGTGTTGCTGGCGCCGCTGGTGCCGCGCTTCCTCGACAGCTTCCCCGACATCGCGCTCGACGTCGTGCTCGATGCGGAAGAGGGTGCGGAGTGGGACGTCGCGATCCGCGCCGGCGTGAACGAGGATCCGAAACTCGGTTCACGGCTGCTGGGCGCACCTCCCGCGGTGTTGTGCGCGACGCCGGCCTATCTGCAGAAACATCCGGCGCCGGATCGCCCGGAAGGTCTGCGCGATCACGCCCTGCTCACGCCGACCGCCGACGGTGCGGAATACCGCTTCCAGATGACCAAGGCCTCCGCACGCGCGGAAGTACGCGTGCGGCCGAAGCTGGCGGTCGACGACCCGGCCGTCCTGCACAGCGCCACGGTGGCCGGCCTCGGCATCGGGCTGCTGCCCGAATTCCTCTGCCGCCAGGGTGTCGCCACCGCGAAGCTGCGTAAGGTGCTCGCCGATTGGCAGGCGCCTTCGGCCGCGCCACTGTACGCAGTATTTCCTGCCGGTCTCGAGAGCGACCACCGCGTGAAGAGTTTCGTGGAATTCGCGGCGGCGAACATCGTGCCGGCGCTCGCACACTGAGGAGCCCGCATGTACCGCGCACCGGTCAAGGACATCCGGTTTGTGTTGGACGAACTAATCGGCACGGAACAGATCCGCGCCTGCCCGGAGTTCGTCGACTATGCCAGTGAAACCAACGAAGCAATCTTGAGCGAGGCGGCCAAGTTCGCCGAAAGCGTGCTCGATCCGCTGTGCAAGAGCGGTGACCGCGAGGGCGCGCACTGGTCGCCCAACGGCGTGACGATGCCGGCTGGATTCCGCGAGGCCTACCAGCAGTTCTGCGAGAGCGGTTGGCCGGCGCTGCGA
Organism: Alcaligenaceae bacterium; assembly: GCA_036677145.1. Lineage (GTDB taxonomy): Bacteria > Pseudomonadota > Gammaproteobacteria > Steroidobacterales > Steroidobacteraceae > CADEED01. Next base: position 23,116 of record JAKFFF010000030.1, on the reverse strand, counting down.
TCGAAGGCGGAATTCGGCGGGCAGAACGTGCCGGCGGTATTGGGCACGGCGGTCGAGGAGCTGTGGGCGTCTTCGAATCTCGCCTTCAAGCTCTGTCCGATGCTCACGCAGGGCGCAATCGAGGCCATCCAGCACTTCGCCACCCCGCAGCAGAAGCAGCTTTTCCTGCCGCGCATGGTCACCGGCGAATGGACCGGCACGATGAACCTGACCGAGCCGCAGGCCGGCTCGGACCTCGCGCAGGTGCGCACCCGCGCCGTGCCCGCCGGCCCTAACTACCGGATCTACGGCCAGAAGATCTTCATAACCTACGGCGAGCACGACCTCACCGAGAACATCGTGCACATGGTGCTGGCGCGTATCGAGGGAGCGCCGCCGGGTGTACGCGGCATCTCGCTGTTCATGGTGCCGAAGTTCTGGGTGAATGCCGATGGCACTCCCGGCGCGCGCAACGACCTGAATTGCGCTTCCATCGAACACAAGCTCGGCATCCATGCGAGCCCGACCTGCGTGATGATGTTCGGTGAAAACGAAGGCGCGCTGGGCCTGCTGGTGGGTGAACCGAATCGCGGGCTCGAATACATGTTCGTCATGATGAATGCCGCGCGGCTCTCGGTGGGCCTCGAGGGATATGCACAGGGCGAACGCGCGTTCCAGCAGGCGGTGGAATGGGCGCGCACGCGCGTGCAGGGCAAACCACCCGTGCCGCTCGCGAAGGTCGCGGGCTCCGCCTCGCTCGGCACAAGCTCGTCGCCGGCACCGATCATCGGCCATCCCGACGTCAAGCGCATGTTGTTAGGCATGAAATCCGTCACCGAGGCGTCGCGCGCGCTGGCGTTGTACGCCGCGTCCCAGCTCGATCTCGGCGCGGCGCACCCGGACGAGACGGTGCGCGCGGCGGCGCAGGCGCGTGGCGATCTGCTGATTCCCGTGGTCAAGGGTTTCTGCACCGAGGCCGGCATCGAAAGCGCGAACACGGGCATCCAGGTTCACGGCGGCATGGGTTACGTCGAGGAGACCGGCGCCGCGCAGACACTGCGCGACGCGCGTATCACCACGATCTACGAAGGCACTACCGGCATCCAGTCGAATGACCTGATCGGCCGCAAGTTCGGCCGCGACCGGGGCGCCGCGCTCGGCGCGTTGCTCGACGAAATGAATACCTCGCTGACCGCACTCGCGCCGTCGCATCCCGATGCACTGCGCACGCGCGACGCGGCGCTCGCGGCGGTTGCCCGGCTGCGGAGCGTCGCCGATTCGCTGCTGCTTGCGTTGAGCAATGCGCCGGATCGCGCCATGGCGGTATCGGTGCCATTTCTGAAGCTGTGCGGATTCACGATCGGCGGCTGGCTCATGGCGCGCGCCGCCGCCGTCGCCGCGCAGAAACTCAGCGCCGGCAACGACCGCGAGTTTTTCGAAGCCAAGATCGCGAGCGCGTATTTCTACGCGATGCAGGTGCTGCCGCAGACGCTGGCGCTCGAACAGATCATTGCGCAGGGCAGCGATGCGGTCGTTGGAGCCGACGCCGCGCTCATCTGACACCGAGGTGACCATGGATCGCAGAAAATTCCTCGCGCTGGGCACCGTGGCCGTCGGCGCGCACATCGCAAGCGCGCAAGGCCAAGGAGTTGGAGGAAGCGACGCGCCGGCCGGGCAGCTGCTGAAGCGGCGCATTCCGTCGAGCGGTGAAACCATCCCGGCCATTGGTCTTGGAACGTCGGGACCTTTCGAGGTCGGCAGCGACCATGCGGCGCGCGCGCCGCTGCGCGAGGTGCTGCAGGCGTTCTTCAAGGGCGGCGCGACCCTCATCGACACCTCGCCGATGTATTCGACCGCGGAAACGGTGCTCGGCGACCTGCTGACCCCGGAGCAGCAGGGCAAGGTCTTCATGGCCACGAAGGTGTGGACGCCGGGATCGGGCGGCCACGGCGAGCAGAAAGGCATCGAACAGATGCAGCGTTCGATGTCGCTGCTCAAGCGCAAGCAGATCGATCTCATGCAGGTGCACAACCTCGTGGATCTCGACGCGCACCTGAAGACCCTGCGCCGCTGGAAGGACGAGGGACGCGTCCGGTACATCGGCATCACGCACTACACGACGAGTTCGTATCCCGATCTCATCGCGATCATTCAACGCGAGAAGCTCGATTTCGTGCAGTTCAACTATTCGGTCGGAACCCGCGAGGCGGAGAAGCGTCTGCTGCCGCTGTGCGCGGACAAGGGCGTGGCGGTGATCGTGAATCGCGCGTTCGAAGACGGCAACCTGTTCACCCGTGTGCAGGGCAAGGAAGTGCCGCCTTGGGCAGCGGAATTCGGCGCCCGGAGCTGGGCGCAGGTCTTCCTGAAGTTCGTGCTCGCGCACCCGGCCGTGACCTGCGTGATCCCCGCCACCGGCAAGGTGAAAAATCTCGTCGACAACCTCGGCGCCGCCCTCGGCCCGCTGCCCAACGACAAGCAACGCGCCCAGATCATCGCCGCGGTCGGTGCCGGGTGAGAAAAGACTGAGTTAGCTCCTCAGCTTCACTGAACAGTCCGACGTCGCCGAGGAGCTAACTCAGTCTTTTCTCACCCGGCACCGACCAGGGTCGGCAGTTCGGTCATGGAGCGGATGACTTCGGCGCCGCTGGCTTGCATGGCCGCGAGGGTTTCCGCCGGTGCGTAACCGATGGCGCGCATGCCGGCGGAGCGGGCGCTCGCGGCGCCAGCGGGCGAATCCTCGATGACGATGCACTGCGCCGGCTGCGCGCCGAGCCGCGCGGCGGCGAATAGGTAGATGTCCGGCGCGGGCTTGGGGCGCGCCACCATCGAGGTCACGTAGACGTTGTCGCCGAAGAAACGCGCCAGCCCCGCGATCTCGAGCGACATGCGCACGCGCGCGAGCGGTGATTGCGACGCCACCGCCATGTGATGCCCGCGCCGCGCGAACTCCTCGAGCGCCGCGACGATGCCCGCGACGGGCTGCAGCTCCTTCATGAACGTGTACGCGGTGGCGAACGCCCAGTTGTAGGTGAACCCCGCACCGGGCCGCGTACCCGCGAGTTTGCCGATCGCATCGAGCACTCCGTCCACGGTCTTGCCGAGGAACAGATCGTGCACTTCCTCGACGCTGAGCGTGACGCCGAGATCCTTCAGGATCTCGGCCTCCACCCGGCTCGACAGGTACTCGCTGTCGACGAGCACGCCATCGCAGTCGAAGATGATGGCCGGCAGGCGCGGGTCGCTCATGTGAGTGGAAACGGGCCGGATCTCAATTCTTGGACGGGTTCAGGTTGATGAACGGCACCGACCCGCCGCCCAGCATGTACTGCGGCAACACGCCGTTCCATTTCTGCACCGCTTCCCATTCGACCAGCTTGGCGTTCTGCTCGAGCGCCTCCGCGCGGATCTGCATCGACTTCGCCTCGGCTTCCGCCGAGAGCAGTTTCTGTCGCGCCTGCTCCTCGATCTGCTTGGTGCGGTTCTGTTCTTCGATCGCCTTCTGCTGCGCGATCACCTTCTGTTCCACCGAATTCTCGAACTCGCGCGTGAACGCGATATCCGTGACCTCGAAGCGCGACACCTCGACGTTGTATTTGCCCAGGTTGCTGCGGATCGCGTCGAACGCGGCCGAAGTGGCCTTGTCGCGATTGGAGATGAGATCCACCGCGTCCCACTTGCCGACGACTTCCTTGAGTGTGCCGAGCACCACCTGCGGAATCAGCTTCTGCTCCCAGTCGCGGCCGATGTCGCGATACATCAGGTGCGCGGCGTTCTGCTGCAACCGGTAGTTGAGCGTGTACTTGATCACGGCCTGCTGCACGTCACGCGTGTAGGTATCCGTCTCGCCGTCCTGGCGCTGCACGCGCGTGTCCATCTCCACGATCTTGCTCGAGATCGGATTGAAGAAATAAAAACCCTCGGGCAACGATTCCGAGACAACCTCACCCCAGGTGGTCTTGATGCCACGCTGGCCGGTGTCGACGATCTTGATGCCGCAACCGGCGACGCTCAACAGGATGATCGCGATGGCGGCGACCGCACCCCACATGAGGATGCGGCCAACCGGCAATGGAACGCGGGGCCCGCCTGAATTGTTGCCGCCGCGAAAGATCGGTGTGACGAAAGCCATGATTCCTCTCCCCTTGTTAGCCGTTGCGCAGACGGGCGCGGCCGGCCGGCGACATGAGCGCGATCGGCCAGATCAGCGACATGCGCAGGCGCGTTTGCCAGCGCGCCGCGCGCGCCGGTTGTTCTTCGTTCGAATACAGATAGCCCGAGGTGGCGGCCAGCGCGAGCACGATGAAACCCAGCAGCCAGATGACGCCGGCCAACCGGAGCAGTCCGAATATCACGATCCTCTCCCCCGGCCCGACTAGTCCTTGGTGTACGGCTCGTGCAGTTCGACCGGCGCGAGCTTGGACTTCTTCTTGCGCATGCGGATGTTGAGCATCTCGACGGCGACCGAGAACGCCATCGCGAAGTAAATGTAGCCCTTCGGCACCTTGTGCTCGAAACCTTCGGCGATGAGCATGACGCCCACGACCAGCAGGAAGGACAGCGCGAGCATCTTGATCGACGGATGCGTCGAGACGAAGTTGCCGATGCCGCGCGCGAACAGCATCATGAGGCCGACCGAGGCGATCACCGCCGCGATCATCACCGAGACCTCGTCGACCATGCCGACCGCGGTGATGATGGAGTCGAGCGAAAACACCATGTCGATGACGATGATCTGCAGGATGATCGCGCCGAAGCTCGCCTTCACCGCGCTGGACGCATGGCCTTCCTCGCCCTCGGTGAGCTGATGGACTTCCATCGTGGATTTCCACACCAGGAACACGCCGCCGGCGATGAGGATGAGATCGCGCCCCGAAATCTCCGCGCCGATCACGGTGAACAGCGGCTCGGTGAGACCGACGATCCACGACAGCACCAGCAGCAGGCCCACGCGCATGAACATGGCCAGGAAGAGGCCAATCCGCCGCGCGGTTTCCCGTTTCTCCGGTGGTAGCTTGTCGACCAGGATCGAGATGAAAATGATGTTGTCGATGCCGAGCACGAGCTCGAGCGCCGTCAACGTGAAGAATGCGATCCACGCCTGGGGATCGGACAGAAGCGAGATGAGTGCGTCCATGGGTGGGCGCCATATTAGAGGAAACGAGTATGGTCATGCGTCACCGCTATCGCTGGATCGCGAGCTTTTTTATTGGAATCTGCTTGACGGCCGCCGCGCATGCGCGCCTGCAGTCGGGCGAAGTGCGGGTATGGGAAGTCCAGGAAATCACGCTCGAAGCCGCGCGCGACTACGCGAATCCGTACGTCGACGTCACGAACTGGATCGAGCTCTCGGGGCCGGATTTCAAACGCCGGGTTTATGGCTTCTGGGATGGCGGCCGCACGTTCAAGGTGCGTTTCGTCGCGACGAAGCCGGGTGACTGGAGCTGGCGCGCCGCGGCCACGCAGGCCGATGACGCCGGTTTGAACGGCGGCGCGGGCTCGTTCCGCGCCGTCGCCTGGGAGGCAGCGGACATCGAGAAGAACGCGAACCGGCGCGGCTTCGTGAGCGCGAGCGCGAACGGACATGCGCTTCGCTACGCCGACGGCACTCCGTTCTTCCTCGTCGGGGACACCTGGCTCGCCGCGTCGACATGGCGGCTGCCGTGGCGGGGTGTGCAAGCCGCGGCGGATTACGTACCAGGGCCGGGCATCTCGTTCGAGGAAGCGGTCGCCTGGCGCAAGCGCCAGGGGTTCAACTCGATCTCCTTCATCGCGGCTTTCCCCAACTGGGATGCCGATCATCGCGGCGCGACCTTCGCGAACAAGGACGGAGTGTTCCTGCGCAATGCGTGGGAGAAGTTCGGTCACTGGGCGCCGAACGCGAAGATCTCGACACCCGACGGCGCCACCACCACCGCCAAGGACATGCACGACGAACAGGGCAACCGGCCGTTCGAAGTGTTCGCCGACCGCGAGGGCCTCGCGAACTTCGACCGGATCAACCCACGCTACTTCGCGAGCCTGGATCGCAAGATGCGGCATCTTTCCGACGAAGGCTTCGTGCCGTTCTTCGAGACCGTGCGCCGCGACAACGCGCCCTCGTGGAAGGCGTATTTCGACTTCAACACGTCGTACGCGCGCTTCGTGCAGTACCTGATCGCCCGGTACGGCGCGTTCAACATGGTCTTCAGCGGCATCCACCTCGACTGGATTCCGAAGGACTTCAGCCTCACCGCCGACGAATTCAACGCGGCGTTGACCTATCACTACCAGAAGTACGGCCCGCTGCCCTTTGGTCAGCCTTACACGACGCTCATCGACCGCTCGACCTACAAGGCCTTCGGACATGGCGCGCAGGCGCCGTGGCTGACGATGCACACCGTCGGCAACAATCCGCGCAACCACGCTATCTACTCGTCGATCGAGGAATTGTTCCGGCTCACGCCGCCGATGCCCGCGGCGAATCTCGAGCCTTACTACACGGGCTGGAACCACAACATCAACCGGCCCGGCGGGGAGACTCCCGCGGAGAACTCCGCGCGCGACAACTACTTCGCGCGCGCGATGATGTATGGCTCGGTGCTGTCGGGCGCGCTGGCGGGCCACGTGCATGGCACCGCGGCCTACGACGTTACGAGCACGGGCGAGCCTGCCGGCTGGCGGCCGCACATCTGGACCGCGCTGAAATACGAATCCGGCGCGCAGATGCGTCACCTTGCGAGCTTCGTGATGTCCGAGGGCGATCGTTATCAGCAGCTCGCGCTGGCATCGGGCGATCTGGATCCGCGCAGCATTCCCGATGCGCTCGCGGATGGACTCGACGGCTGGTCGTTCCTGATGCGCACCGCCGATCGTGGATTCGCGCTGGCCTATTTCGAAAACGCGGCGTTGCGGGCGCGGCTAAAGGGTTTCGATGCCAACACCGCGTATCGCTGGACATGGTTCGATCCGCGCACCGGCGTGTGGAGCAAACCCATCGAGCTCAAATCGGATGCGAACGGCGTGTTGCGTGCCCCGGTGTTTCCGGCGGGAGGCGACCGTGCGGCGATCGACGTCGCCGCGAAAATCCTCAAGGCGACTTGAGCCTGAATTCCCCGTCGCCGTAGTGCACGTAGTCAGCCCAGTCGGGTGAACGTCGCGCATGCACCGCGCGCCGCGCCTTCACCAGCGCGCTGCCGATGTTCGTGCGCAGGAGCTCGCGGTAGAACACGGTGGCGAAGGCGGTCGCGGCGCTGTCGTCGACCGCCCAGTGAGTGCCGACGTAATGCGCGAGTCCCGCGCGCAGCAGCGATTCCGCGAGACTCAGGTTCTTTCGCATGCCATGTTCGCGGTGAGTAGCGCGCGCCCCGCGCCGCAGCCGCGCGGATTCGCAGGCGTTGAACACCACCAGCGGCGGCAACCGGCCGAGCGCGGCGATGGTCATTCCGGTCAGCTCGCCATCGGCCAGCGCCAGCCCGCTTTCTCCGGGCCGTCGCGCGTCGAAAAACGCGTGTCCGGCGTAGTGGATGACATCGTGACGGCCGGCATCGAGTTCCGCGGTCACACGCGCGAGTGTTGCCGCCGCGCCAACCACTTCGGTGACGCGCACGTTGCGCGCGCGACGGAGAATTTCCGTGATGCGTTCGCGTTCGAGTTCGGCGCCGGGCAGGTCGCGCGTGGGATTCGCGATCACGAGCACACCGAGCTCGCGTTGCGAGCGCCGCTCCGCGTCGAAACGCGCCGGCACCAGGTCCGCGGTGGCGTAACGGCGCGACAGTCCGCTTTCGAGCGCCGGTATCCAGCCGCGCAGATTGAGCGCTTCCCATGGCACGCGGCTGCCGGCGGCGTCGTGCACGACGGAGAGCGACTGGCGGCGCGTCGTCATCAGCGCGGCGGCGAGGGTGGGGTGCAGCACCAGCGTGCCGAGCTTGCGGCCGAGCGCAGTCACCCGCGCGGGAGTCAGTGAAACGTCCGTGAACTCGCGATCCAGTGCATCCAGTGCTTCGGATGTGAACTGCCGGCTCTGCGAGAAAATCGCGGCCGATGTGCCGCCGGTCAGCAGCGACGCACGCCAGGTTTCCCGTCCGCCGCGCCGCGCATCCGCCGACACGATCAGGTGCGCGGTGCCGGGCACCTTGCGAGCGCGGGTGACGACACGCGCGGGCGCGGCAGCGAGCGGCGCGAGCCGCAACGCCGCGGCCGGCCGCGCACCGATGAAGTCCACCAGCCGCGCCTGCACGCGCTGTGCATCGGCGCGGTTGAGGACGTGCAGGTCGACCCGCGCGAGCTTCGTGTTTCCGGCCGCGCGCGCACGCAGGAAGCCGCGCAGCTGCGCGGCGAACGAATCGGCGGGTTCGATGCCGCTGCGCGCGCCCCAGGCGACGGTGGCGAGCGAGCGGTACGGCGGCACCTCGGAGAAACGCGCGAGGTTTTCGGCCGCCAGTTCGATCACGTCCAGGCCGAGGCGGTCGAAGCGGCCCAGTCCGACGAGTAGATAGGCGGTGCGCGGGTTGCCGCCGCGCCGTTGCAGGCTGCGCGGAATCGGCGTCACGCTGCCCGCGTCGCCGCTGACCACACGGTGTTGCAGCCAGTCGCCGATCACGCCGCCTAGGCGCTGATCGATGTCCGCGGCCGCGCCCTTGGCGGGCACGCCGCGCAACATCGCGACGGCCGTCGCGTTCGCGCGTGAATTCGCGATGTCCCCGATCAGCACACGCACGGTGAGCGGCGGCGCGTTCGACGCACGCTGCGGGCGGGAGTGCAGACGGCCGCGCGGCGGTTCGTTGAGCGTGTCGAGGAATTCACGGCGTTGCGCCGGCGTCATGCGCGGCCAGTCGATCTTTCCCTGGTACTGCTCGCGCAGCTCCGCGTCGCGCACCCGCGAAAGCGCGCCACGCCGCAACGGCGGCGAAGACGCGAGGCGTTGCGACGCGCCGGTTTTCAGCAGGTCGATGGTGCCGGCGATGACGTTGTCGTCCAGCGGCAGCTCGCTGTGACCGCACTCGACGTAGCTGTGACGCGCTCCGGCGAGGCGCGCCAGTTCGATGGGCACGGTGCCATCACCGAGCAGGCTGTATTCGTATTCGAAGTCGTCATCGCGCAGTGCGATGCCGGTGGCGGTGGTGCGATTGCAGCCGATCACCGCATGAAAGCGCGGGTCCGCGGGCGCGAGCCGCTGCGCCAGGCCCGCGGCGGCGGCGAGCAACGTATTGTCCGGACCTGGCCCGCTCTTCGGCCAGGAAGCGCGCTCGAACAGATCGAGATCACCCACGTGATCGTTGCCCGGCAGCAGTTCGTGTAACCCCGGGAAGCTCGAGAACACGTGACGTGCGAGGTATTCCGCGTTGTGCCGCAGGTCGAGCATCGCGATCTTGCGGACCACTGAATACGTGCCGCGAATGGCCTGAACCGCGGCGAGCGAACCCGAGTTCGGCGTGCCGAGCATCACGAGCTGCGAAACCCTGGCGCCCGGCGCGTGCATGAGTGCGGCGCGCGCCACCAGGCCGCCCATGCTGTGGCCGACGATGGCGATGTCTTCCCGGCCATCGGCGTCGATGCGTTCGGCGAGTAGTTTGCCGAGCGTCGCGATGTCGCGTCGCCAGTCGTAGTCGAGCAACACCGCGTCGAAGCCGGCCTTGCGCAGCGACAGCGTGATCTTGAGGTACGAATAACTCATCGCGCCCAGCGCGACTACGCGCGAGTTCTCCGGCAAGCGCAGATCCGTGAGCCGGCCGAACGCGATGTCGATGGGATCGAGCCACAGGACGTCGTTGGGTTTGCGGTCGCCGCGCACGAACCCGAGTTGCGAGCCCATGATCCCGGGTAACACGTAGACACGCCGGCCTGGCGCTCGCCGGCGCGCGCGCGTCGTGGCGCGCGCGAGCTGCACCAGCTCCGCGTGCAGCTCGGGACCGAAATACTCGACCAGCTCGGGATGTTTCTCGCGCGATGCAAGCATTTGCACCAGCGCCGGTTCGCCCAGCGCGAACCGGTCGTAGGGCGTCACATGGTCGGTCGGCGCGGCGGGGATGTTCATGTGCCAGCCGCCGGCGCGCTCAGCCCCAGTGTTGCATCGAGCCAGTCGAACACCGGCCGCCACAGGGTGTCGCGATGCCGCGCAGCGAAGAAACCTTCGTGGCCGATGCGCGGCGAACCTGCGTCCGCGGGCGAATACCAGCGCACCTCGCGCGCGGCGTTCGGAAAGAACCGGTGCAGCTCCGCGACCGTACGGCGCGTTGCGATCGGATCATCCGTGAGACCGACGCTGAGCAGCGGCGCGCGGATTTCCGCGAACACGTTGTCTGACAGGTACGTCGCGAGATCCGGACCGAAGTGCTCCGGTCGCAGACACCAGCGCTTCCACTCCTCGTACACACCGCGCGGCAGCGGCAATCCGGCCCAGCCGCCGCCGGTGGGGATGTATCCCTTGAGCGCGAGCATGAGCGGGCCGTGCACGCGCCAGAACCACCATGCCAGGTACTTGAACGGCGCGTTTTCCCAGCGCCAGTAACCGACCGACGTCGCGACCTGCACGTGCGCGCCCGCCAGCGTGTGATTCTTGAGCAGGCCGAGCAATTGTCCGCCGATGCTGTGGCCCAGCGTCGCGACCGGCAGTTCGCCCGCGCGCGTCGCGGCGGCGTCGAGGGCGGCGCGCATGTCGAACAGGCCCCAGTCGCTGATGCGCGTGGGTTCCGCCGCGAGGTCCGGCGGCGCGGAGGCGCCCATGCCGCGATAGTCGTAAACCAGCGCGTCGTAGCCGCGTGCCGCCGCGTAAGCCGCGAGCTTGAAATAGAAGGTCTGCGGAAATCCCGTGCCGCCGCTGATCATGATGACGGCGCGGCGTTGCGCGGCGGCGAACCAGTGCGCCGAGAGTTCGCGGCCATCGGCGCATCGCAAGGCGAACGGCAACGGCGCTGATGCCGTTGCGTTTGCCGGCGCCGCTGCATCCATGCTGCGACTTCGGGCCGCGTTCACAACGCGTGCGCCTCGATCTGTTTCGCCAGCGCGAGAATGACGGGGCGCCGCGCGCTCGACTTGCGCCACACGGCGCCGATGGTGCGTGTCGGGATGGGTTTCGCGAACGGCTTTATCACGACGCCGCGGGCATTGCCGTACGCGCCACGCCCAGCGAGCTCCGGCAACAACGTGATGCCGACGCCCGAGGCCACCATCTGCCGCAGCGTCTCGAGGCTGGTCGCGCGAAAGTCCTGCTTTTCCTGGACGCCGGTGCCGGAGCAGATGTCGAGTGCCTGGTCGCGCAGGCAGTGTCCGTCCTCGAGCAGCAGCAGCGTTTCGTCGGCAAGGTCCGCGGGCTTGATGCTCGTCCGGCCGGCGAGGCGATGATTCGTGGGCATCGCGACGGCGAACGGCTCCTTGTACAGCGTGTGCACGTCGAGTCCGTCGAGTGGCACGGGGAGGGCGAGGATGCCGACGTCGATCTCGCCGGCGTGCAATTTCTCGAGCATCAGATCCGTCTGGTACTCGTACAACATGAGCTCGAGGCGCGGCAGCGCCTTGCGCAGCTTCGCCGCAACGTGCGGCAGTAGATAGGGCCCGATGGTCGGCAGCAACGCGACCTTGAGGCGTCCCGCGAGCGGATCGCGATGCCCGCGCGCCAGTTCGACGATCTCGTCGCTGGAATCGAGGATGCGGCGCGCACGCTCGACGATCTCCTCGCCCGCCGCGGTCAGCGACACGCGTTTGGGCGCGCGTTCGATGAGCTGTACGCCGAGGTATTCCTCGAGTTTCTTGAGCTGCGCCGAAAGCGTGGGCTGGCTGACGAAGCTGCGCTCGGCCGCGCGGCCGAAATGGCGCGTATCGGCCACGGCGACCAGGTAACGGAGGTCCTTGAGTTTGAGGTCGGCCATAGATGTTCTCTATCGAGTTTATCCAATCAATCGATTGGCCGGAATGGGGTTTGCCCCGGAGAATGCACCCCATCGAATTACGGCCAGCCCACCCGGGAAGCCCAGTGTTTCAACAGGAGTAGACATGTTAGGTATCGGCAAGCAGTTTCCGCAGTATTCGCTCACCGGCGTCGTTTCCAACGACCAGGCCAAGGCTTTCCAGCCTTTCGACCAGGACACCCACAAGGGAAAGTGGCGTGTAGTCTTTTTCTGGCCGAAGGACTTCACCTTCGTGTGCCCGACCGAGATCGCCGCGTTCGGCAAGCTCGACAAGGAGTTCAAGGCGCGTGACGCGCAGCTGCTCGGCGTGTCGATCGACAGCGAGTATGTGCACCACGCCTGGCGCAGCACCAAGGACGAGCTGAAGAATCTGCCGTTCCCGATGCTCTCGGACATCAAGCGCGAGCTTTCGACCGAGCTCGGCATTCTCGATGCGGCCGCGGGCGTCTCGCAGCGCGCGACCTACATCGTGGACCCGGAAGGCGTCATCCGCTTCGTGTACGTCACCGACCTTTCGGTCGGCCGCAGCCCGGAGGAAGTCCTCCGCGTGCTCGACGCACTGCAGACCGATGAGCTTTGCCCGTGCAACTGGAAGCAGGGCCAGGACACGCTGAAGGCGGCCTGAAGTCCGAATCACGGGGCGGCAGAAAATGCCGCCCCATTTCGCCCTCCCGAAGGAGCACGACATGACGATCGAAAATGTTCGCGACGCGTTGCCTGACTACGCGCGCGACCTGAAGCTGAACCTCGGTGCCGTTCTCACCACGAATGGCGCGCCAGGGCTCAATGAGAAGCAGATCTGGTCGATCGCCCTCGCTTCCGCGATTGCTGCACGCAATACGTCGTTCGCGCGCACCGTTGAGGCGGAATCCCGCGCTCATCTCGCGGACGTGGAAGTGGAAGGCGCGAAGGCGGCCGCGGCCATCATGGGCATGAACAACATCTACTACCGCTTCCTGCACTTGGTGGAAGACGGCGAGTACCAGACCATGCCCGCGCGGCTGCGCATGAACGTGATCGCGAATCACGGCATCGACAAGCTCGACTTCGAGCTGATTTCACTGGCCGTGTCGGCGGTGAACGGCTGCGGCCTGTGCGTGACCTCGCACGAGAAGAAGCTGCGTCAGCACGAGGTTTCGCGCGAGGCGATCCAGAGCGCGGTGCGCATCGCGGCGACGATTCACGCCGTCGCGGTGACCCAGGAGTTCGAGCAGAGCGCGCCGGTTGCGGCCGTGTCGGCCGAACTCGCCGCTTAGGGGTTATTGAGTACCTCCACGGCCTTCCCCTCCCATTTGGCCGTGGATAATGAGGCGCCCGCCAAAACGGGCGCCTTTTTCTTTGCACATGACTGAAAGTCCCATTTCCGCCGGTGTTGTGGTGCTGCGTCGCGCCGAGGACGGTTGGCGCGTGCTGCTGCTCCGGGTCTATAACTACTGGGATTTCCCCAAGGGTGTGATCGAAGGGGGCGAGGATCCGCTGACCGCCGCACGCCGCGAGACGCACGAGGAAACCACGCTCGACGATCTCGATTTCGCGTGGGGTGAGGTTTTCATCGATACCGCGCCCTACGGCCGCGACAAGAAAGTGGCGCGTTACTATGTCGCTCGCACCGCTACCGAGGTGATCAAACTACCCGTCAACCCGGAACTCGGGCGGCCTGAGCACCACGAATGGCGCTGGTGTGATTGGTTAACGGCTGAGCAGCGCGTGCCGGAGAGATTGTGGCCGGTGTTGCGCTGGGCGCAGAACGTCATCGAGTGAGAAAGTTGCCGGCGAGCGCTGCTCGCTCAAACCACCCGCCCGCGGCGACCGCCGCGCAGGAAGTCTTCGACATTCGAGGCCAGCTCATCGACCGCGCGTTGCCGCGCTTCGAACGCGGCCCACGCGATGTGCGGGGTCACGAGAAGGTTCGGAATGCCGGGTTCGAGCAGCGGGCTGCCATCGACGGGCGGCTCCCGTGGCAGCACGTCGATCGCGGCGCCGCCGAGATCGCCGCCCTTGAGCGCCGCGACCAGCGCCGGCAGGTCCACCAATGCGCCGCGGGCAGTATTCACGAGAATCGCATCGGGTTTCATCAACGCGAGCTCGCGTTGCCCGATCAATCCGGTGGTCGCTGGTGTGAGCGGGCAGTGCAGTGACAACACGTCGGCATTGCGCAGCACCTCATCGAGCGTCACGCGCACTGGCGAGCTCATCGTGGTGGCATCGTTGGCCGCGCCGCCGGGCCGTTCGGCGATCAGCACGCGCATGCCGAGCGCGTCCTTGCAGATCTTCGCCACCGCGCGGCCGAGCGTTCCATAGCCCACGACGCCCAGTACCTTGCCCTTGAGTTCGCGGATCGGCGCGCCCGGCACCGAAAACTGCGCGCAGCGCGACCAGGTGCCGTCGACCGCGGCCTGGCCGTATTCACGCAGCCGGTGCGTGAGCGCCAGGATCACCCCGAGCACGTGCTGCGCCACGGAGACCGTGCAGTAGTCGCGGATGTTGCAGACCGCGATGCCGAGCTCGCGCGCGGCTTCGAGATCGACATTGTTGGTGCCCGTCGCGGTGAGGCCTATGAACCGCAGCCCCGGCACGGCGCGCATGCGTGTGCGCGAGATGTTGAGCTTGTTGGTCAGGATGAACTCGCAGCCCGCGATGCGCTCGTCCACCTCGGCGTCATTCGAGGTGGAATGCAGCGTGATTCCGGGCAGCACCCGTTCCAGTGCCGCGGTGTCGAGATCGTCGTGACTGACTGTGCCGAAATCCAGGAAAACTGCTCTCATCCGGTCCTCTAGCTAGTACTGCCGTCCTGCGGCCGGCGATGGCGCCAGCCCCGCGGGCGACGCCAGCGTACCACCGGCCTCGGGTATGACGGCAACGGCCGGCGGGATGAGCTTGTACATCACCGGCGTCACGAGCCGGGCCAGCAGCGTCGAGGTTATGAGGCCGCCGATGATCACCCACGACATCGGCGAATACAGGCCGATGTTCTGCAGCGCGAGCGGCAGCAGACCGCCGATCGCGGTGGCGGAGGTCAGCAGGATGGGCAGGAAGCGGATCTCGCCCGCCCGCTCGATGGCCTCGTCGAGCGGCACGCCCTGTTCGCGCAACTGGTTGGTGAAATCCACCAGCAGGATGGAGTTCTTGATCTCGATGCCCACCAGCGCGACGAAGCCGATCGACGCGACGAACGACAGATCGTTGCCGGTGATCAGCAGCATCAGCAGACCGCCGATCACTCCGAGCGGTACGACGGTGAGCACGATGAGCGTCGACTTGAAGCTGCCGAACTCGAGCACGAGGATCGCGAAGATGCCGAAGATCGCAACGATGATCGCGATGCCGATGCCGCCGAATGCCTCCTGGCTCGCCTCGTCCTCGCCGCCGAGGTCGTACTTGTAGCCGCGCGGCCAGTCCATCGAATCGAGCTGCTGCTTGATCTGCCGCGTGAGCTCGCCGACGTTGTAGCCCGGCTGTGCATCGGAATCGATGGTCATCGCGCGCTCGCGATTGAAACGCTGGATCAGCGTCGGCGCTTTCTCGAATTCGAGCGACGCGAGCTGCGACAGCGGCAGCGTCGTGCCGCTCATCGAGGGCACGCGCACCTGGTCGAGCGCCGCGAACTCCGCCTGCTGCGTGATGGGCGTGCGCACGACGATGGGGTACTGCTCGCCGGTCGTCTCTTTATAAGTCCCCACCGACACGCCCGCGACGGACAGGCGCACCGCGCGGTCGAGCTCCGCGGTCTGCACGCCGAGCTGCTGCGCCTTGCGCGAATCGATCTTGAGCTTGAGGTTCGTGCGCGACACGTTGAGCGGATTCTTGACGTCGCGAGTTCCCGGAGTCGCCTTGACGATGTCCTCGACCTTGTGACTCAGCGCCTCGATGACGCCCAGATCGCTGCCGATCACGCGGATCGATATCGGCGCGGAGATCGGCGGGCCGTTGGTGAATTCCTTCACGTAGATGTGCGCGGCCGGATAACGCTCGAGTTTCTCGCGCAGCGCCTGCAGCTTCGCAGGCGTCTCGTCGGTGTCGTATTCGTGCAGTTGCACGAACACTTCCGCGTAGTTCGACGCGTCGTTGCGCGGAATGTGGTTGTAATAGATCTGCGGGTTGCCGTGCCCGAGGTTCGCGAACCAGGTCTTCACTTCCGGCATCTGCGCGAGTTCGCTCTCGACCAGCCGCAGCGCGCGGTCGGTCTCGGCGAGACTCGAGCCGTTCGGCGAATCCACCTGGATGAGGAACTGCGGTGTATCCGCCTTGGGGAACAGGCTGGAGCCGATTACCGGCACCAGCGCAGCCGACAGCAGCAGCGAGCCACCGATCGCAGCGGCGACGGTGAGCTTCGGGCGCGCGAGACACCAGTGCAGCGCGGGACGATAGTAGTTGTGGATTACACCCATCACGCGCCGGAGGAACGCGTTCTCGTGGCCCTCCGATTTCTCGCTGAGCACGCGGCTCGCGAGGAACGGAATGATGAACAGCGCGAGCAGCAGCGAGCCGATGATGGTGGTCACCACCGCCATCGGCAGCACGCGGATGAACTTGCCTGCCGTGCCCGGCAGCGCGAGCAGCGGCAGGAACGCGAAGATCAGCGTCGCCGTGCAGCCGAGAATCGCGACGAAGATCTGCCGGGTTCCCGCGAGCGCGGCTTCGACGCGCGAATATCCCATGCGCATGTGCCGCGCGATGTTTTCCACGACCACGATGGAGTCATCGACCAGCAGGCCGAGCGCGACGACGAAGCCCGCGATGGATAACTGGTTGAGCGAGTAGCCGAGGAAATACAGGCACGCGAGACCGAAGGACAGCGACAGCGGGATGGAGATCATCACGATGCCGGCGGCGCGCAGGCCCAGCGGCAGCAGCGTTATCAACACCAGTGATATCGCGATGCCGAAGTCGATGTACAGCCGGTTGAGCCGTGTCTTGACGTTCTGCGACTGGTCGAACCCGACCTCGAGCTTCACGCGCTTCGGCAGGTTCGCGGCGAATTCGTCGGCCACGGCCATGACCCGCTCGCGCACGTCGAGGATGTTGTAGCCGTCCTTCTGGTTCGCCGTGACGAACACGGCGCGTTTGCCATTGAAGCGGCCGGTGTAGCTGTAGGCGGAGGTGTTCCAGGAGACGTCCGCCACGTCGCGTACGCGCACGATGCGTCCGTCGATCGAGGCGATGACGGTATCGCGCACCTGGTCGAGCGACGAATAGCTGCCGGAGGTCTTGAGGCTGAAGCTGCGGGCGCCGAGGTCGACGAAGCCGGCGGGAATGTTCGCGTTTTCGCTCTGGATCGCGTTGATCAGCTGCGTGGGCGCGATGTTGATCTCGGCCATGCGCTTGAGATCCAGCGCGACGCGCAGTTCGCGTTCGGGATAGGCCCAGCTTTCGGAGCTGCGCACGCCGTCGACGGTCTTGAGCTTGTCCTTCAATTCGCGGGCGTAATCCTCCAGCTCGCGATACGGCGCCTCGTCGGATACCAGCGCGAACTGCGTGGTGTTCACCAGGCCGGGGGAAAACTTGCGCACGATGAATTGCACTTCCGGCGGGAAGTCCGGCCGCAGCGCATTCAGCTCGCGCGTGACCTCGTCGTATTTCTTGTCGGCGTCGGTCTTCGCGTGGAATTCAATCGCGGTGAAAGACACGCCGTCACGGATCGACGTTTCCATCTTGAGCACGTCGTCGAGCGCCGCCAGGCGGTCCTCGATGGGCTTCGCGACCAGGCGCTCCAGGTCCTTCGGATCCGCTCCCGGGTAGATAGCCGCGATGGTGAAGCCGGGAATCTTGAAGTAAGGATCTTCCTCGCGCGGCACGTTCTTGAACGCGTAGAAACCGAGCGCCACCAGGCACAGGAACGCCACCATCGTGAACTGGTAGCGGCGGATCGGAAATTCGAGCAGCGACATCGCGATCTCCCGGACTAACTCTCGGCGCCGCGCGGCGGCTCGTTGATCGCCTGGCGCGTGGTCTCGGACTCGCGCAGCACTTCGACGCTTTCGCCGTTCTCGAGGTACAACGCTCCGTCGGTCACGACGTTCTCGCCCGTCGCGAGGCCGCTTTCGATCGCGATGCTGTCGGCGGTGATGAAAGCCACGCGCACGTTGCGGCGCTGCGCCGTACCGTCCTTGACCACGAACACACTGGCGCGATCGCCATCGGCTTCGACCAGCGCGGCCATCGGGATGTACGTGAGCCCGGGGGCATCACTATTCGGCGTGAGCCGCAGGCGGGCCACGAGTCCGCTCACCAGCCGCGGCGGCGGCGCATCGAACTTCACTTCGATCGGAAACATGCCGTTGCGCTCATCGGCCGCGCTCGCGATCTCGACGATGGTCCCGGTCATGGTGCGCGCCGGGAACGCATCCATGCGGATCTCGCCCTTGTCGCCCAACTTCACGTTGACGATTTCTCGGTCGGCCAGCGCGGCCTTCACCACGAAGCCGCTGTCGCTCTCACCGAACAGCAGCACCGGCGCGCCCGGGGGCACGAGCTCGCGCTCCTCGACCAGCTTGCGCAACACGACGCCGTCACGCGGCGCCGCGATCACCGAATAACCCAGGTTGAACTGCGCGGACTTGAACGCCGCCTGCGCCACCGCGGCCTGCGTGCGCAAGTCCTGGAGCTGCTCGAGGCTGATGACCTGGTCGGCGTAGAGGTTTTCGCCGCGCTTCAAATCGCGCTGCGCCTTTTCCGCCATCTGGCGCGATTGTTCGACCTGCGCGCCGACCTCGGTCAGTTCGATCTCGGCGAGGCGCTGGCCCTGCTTCACCTTGTCGCCTTCCTGCACGTGAATGCGGCGCACGACGCCACCCATCTTGAACGACAGGCGCATCTCGTGTTTGGTCGCTACCGTTCCGTTGGTGTCGATCGGCGGCACGGCCGGGCCGTTGCTCGCGCGCTGGATGCGCACCGGCGTCGGTTTCGCGGCCACGGGTTCCTCGTTCGCGCCGCAGCCGGCCAGCAGTGCGGCCGCGACGAGCGGAGCTAACAACCTGTGCTTGTTCATTCGTTTCTTCCTCAGGGCGCGAGCAGCGGCAGGGTGCCGGCGGCGGTCGCGTAGTCGAGTTCGGCCTGGCGCGCGAGCACCTGGAAGCGGGTGACGTTGAGATTGAGTTCGGCGCTGGTGAGACTCGAGCGCGCGTCGATGAATTCGACCTGGCTGATCACGCCTTCGTCGCGTTTGCGGCTCGCGATGCGAAAGCCCGCGCGGGCCGCCTCGGAACGTGCCTCCGCCGTGGCGAGAGAATCCGCGCTGGTATTGAGACGGTCGAGCGCCTGTTGGACTTCGAGCTGCACCTGCTGCGTCAATTCATCGCGCTGCGTCGCGGTTTTGCGCGCCGTGGCGTTCGCCTGGCGCACGGCCGCGCGGCGTGCGCCGCCGTCGAAGAAGGTCCAGTTGAGCAGTAGTGAGACCGTCGTGAAATTGCTGCCACGGCCGAACTCATATTCCTCGCCCTGGATGCCGCCGTCGGCGCCGAGCGAGATCGTCGGCCACAGATCCGCCTTGGCGACCTTCGTCTGCGCCTCGCTGGCGCGCGTCAGCGCCTGGAGCTGCGCGAGCTCCGGCCGATTCGCGAGCGCGGCGCTGCGCAGATCCGCGAGCGCGCGGGTGGTCGCGGTGACGTTGGCGGAGACCTCGGCATTCTCGAGCGCGGTGTCGAGCGGGCGGTTCAACAGGAAGTTGAGATAACTCTGCGATTGCGCCGCGCCATTCTGCGCATCACGCGACTGCTGCATGACTTCGAGCAGCTCCGCGCGCGCGCGCAGCACCTGGTCCTGCGTCACCTTGCCGTTGCGAAACAGTGATTCGTTGACGCGCAGGTTCTCGTTCAGCAACACGACGCTGGCATCGACGATGCCGCGCGTGCGCACGGTAGCCAGATACGTGAGGTAGCCGACGGTGATGTCGCGTTTGAGACGGCGGCCGAGCGCTTCGTGCGCATATTCGGTCGCGCCGAGCAACTCGCGCTGCGCACGCACCGACGCCGGAATCGCCGGCGCGATCAGCGGCATGCGCAGCGTGATGCGTGTGTCCTGCTCGCGCTCGCGCAGGAAGGGGATCGACTCGTTGCTCACCACGGGGAACTGCGGCTGCTGGCCCTGCGCGATCAGCAGGTCGTTCAACGTCTGGTACGCGGGGTTGAGTGCATCACCCAGCGGCAGGTCGATGTTGCGGCCGCCCTCGGAGCGCGAGTAACGCGCGGCCAGCGCCGCCTCGGGGAAATATCGCGCACGTGCGCCATCGAGCGCGGCCTCGGCGCGTTCGACTTCGAGTGACTGCGCGCGCAACGCGAGATTCGACTGCAAACCTTCGCGCACGTATTCGTCGATGACCGCACCCAGCGGGCGGGCGCCGCCTTCCGGCGCCTGGGCCTGCGCGACGAACGACGTGAGCACGATCGAAAAGCCGGTGATCGCCAGAAGGACAATGCGGCTCCTCGACTTCAGTTGTTCAGTTGCTGGACGCATGTCTAATCCGTGGCGCGTTTTTCTTGGGGCTCTGGATGAACGAATCAGGCTTTGAGGTCGCGGGTGATCATGCTGATGGCGTGTTCGACCAGTGACTGCGCGGTGACGCCGTGATGGGCGAGCGCGTTCGCTTTCGTGGTCGTGAGCTGGATGATTCCGTGCATGAAGCCCCACAGGGTCACGCTCATCAGCATCGGCGAGCTGACATCGGCACGGATGCTGCCATCACGCACGCCGGTTTCGATCGACTCGACCAGGCGCGACTGCAACTTGTCACCGCCGAGCGCGCAGGCCTGCTCCGACGGCGAACCGTCGGTGGGCTCCGGCGATTGCAGTTCGCAACGCGCCAGCGCGTCGAAAAGCACCGGGAATTCCTGCGAGAACGCGACATACGCGCGGCCGATCGCGCTGACCTGGTCGAGTCCCGAGCGGTTGCGTTCGGCGGCTTCGACGAAACGCGTGTACAGCATGCTCAACGCGCGTTCGGCCAGGCCGAACATGAGATCGGAGCGGTCCTGGAAGTACACATAGAGCAGCGCCCGCGATAGCCGCGCGCGACGCGCCACGTCGTCCATGGTCAATGCGTCGAGCCCCATTTCGCGGCCCGCGGCCTCCGCGGCGTCGATGATTTCGATGCGGCGGCGTTCCTTTTCCTCGAGTCGGCGTTCGGCGATGTAATTCATGGGGGCGAAGCCTAAGCGCGCGTCTGACAGACTGTCAATAACTAGAACTCTGTGCAATCGCACATTACACGCAAATGCGAACCCCTCGCATTTACATCCGGCGGTTGGCCACCCCATACTCTGGAGCGTGAAATCAACAGCTTCGCTGCCGGATTCGTCCGTTCCGCTGACAGACCTGCGGCGCGGTGACATCGCCTGGATCTCGGGCCTCGATGCCTCGGCATCGCCCGCCGATCCGGGTGAAACCGACGCACTGCTCGCGCGCCTGCGCGATCTCGGGTTCGTTGCCGGCGCCCGCTGCGAAATCGTCGCGCGCATGTGGCTCGGTGGCGATCCGATCGCGGTGCGTATCGGAGGTTCGACATTCGCATTACGCCGCGCGGAAGCCGCGGCGGTGCGCGTTCAGCGCGTGCAGGAACAACCGGCCGAAAGCGAGCAACCCATCGCCAACACCCGCGCCGCCCGTGCCGCGACGGCCTGAGCGCCCGGGTATCGAATGATGGACGCGGTCGTCTCCACACCGTCGCTGCGTATCGCGCTGGTCGGCGTGCCCAACTGCGGAAAGACCGCGTTGTTCAACCGGCTGACGGGCAGCCACCAGAAGGTCGCTAACTACCCGGGCGTGACCGTGGAGCGGCGCGAGGGCGAACGCGCGGCGCTCGACGGCCGGGTGATGCGCATTCTCGATCTGCCCGGCACCTACGGTCTCAAGCCCACCACGCTCGATGAAGCGATCACGCGCGACGTGTTGCTGGGACGGGTCGCGGGCGAGAGCGCGCCGGATCTCGTGGTCTGCGTCGTCGACGCCGTACACCTGCCGATCGGCCTGCGCCTCGCGCTCGACGTGAAACGCCTCGGATTGCCGATGGTGCTCGCGCTCAATCGCATGGATGTCGCGAAGCGCCGCGGCGTGAACATCGACATCGTGCAACTCGCGGGCGAGCTCGGCGTCCCGGTGCTGCCGACAATCGCGGTGAAACGCGGCGGCGCCGATGCGCTCATCGCAGCCATCGAGCCTGGGCGCTGGTCCGCGATTCGCGCCGTCACCGCGCCGCAATGGCACGAGCCCACGCCCGAGGACGCGGAGCAGACGCAGTCCGACGTGCGCGGCCTGCTCGCCGCGGCGGGTTACTCCGCGCCGCGCGAGAGTCAGTGGCGGGCGCGCATCGATTCGATCCTGTTGAATCCGGTGAGCGGCCTGCTGGTGCTCATCGTGGTGATGTTCCTGATGTTCCAGGCCGTGTTCAGCTGGGCCGCGCCGCTCATGGATGGCATCGAAGCGGGCATGGGCTGGCTCGGTGGCTGGGTCAAGGACCACATGCCGCCGGGGCCGCTCGCGAGCCTGCTGTCGGACGGCGTCATCGCGGGCGCGGGCAGCGTGCTCGTGTTCCTGCCGCAGATCATCATCCTGTTCTTCTTCATCCTGGTGCTCGAGGACTCGGGCTACCTGCCGCGCGCCGCCTATCTACTCGACCGGCTGATGGGCTGGGTGGGCCTGTCGGGCCGCGCGTTCATTCCGCTGCTGTCGAGCCACGCCTGCGCGATTCCCGGCATCATGGCGACGCGCACGATTCCGAACCTGCGCGACCGCCTGACCACGATCATGGTCGCGCCGCTCATGGCCTGCTCGGCGCGGCTGCCGGTATACCTGCTGCTGATCGCCGCGTTCATCCCGTCGCGTGAGATTGGCATCTTCAACCTGCAGGGGCTCGTGCTGTTCGGTCTGTACGCGGCGGGCATCGTGTCATCGCTGCTGGTCGCGCTGGTCATGAAGCAATTCTCCGGCGGTTCGAAATATTCGCCGTTCATGCTCGAGCTGCCGGACTTCCAGTGGCCGCATGCCGGCAACCTGCTTCTGGGCCTGTGGGAGCGCGTGCGGATTTTCGTGACCCGCGTCGGCGGCATCATCCTCGCGCTGATGATCATCCTGTGGTTCCTGGCGAGTTATCCCGCGCCGCCGCCGGACGCCACGGGCCCGGCAATCCAGTACAGCTTCGCGGGCCGCCTCGGCGCGATGCTGCAGCACATCTTCGCGCCCATCGGTTTCAACTGGCAGATCTCGATCGCGCTGGTGCCCGGACTCGCGGCCCGCGAGGTCGCGGTCGGCGCGCTCGGTACGGT
>JAKFFF010000029.1:0-9917 GCA_036677145.1 Alcaligenaceae bacterium | reverse complement strand
GCGCCATTGCGGAACGCGGCTTCCTGCGCGAGCAGCCGTTCCCAGCGATGCGACACGTCGGGCGATTCCGGATGCGTCACCTGGTCGTGCAGCAGGTTGCGCACCGCGCGGTAGAACTCGGAGACATACGTGCCCGAAAACATCATCTCCAGGTCATTGCTCTCCTGCCAATGCGTCTTCGAACCGAGCTGTTGCTTCACCTGTTCGTAGAAACGTGTCCCGGGCAGTGGATAGGAGACGCTCACGCCCACGTCATCGGGGCGCGCGTTGTCGAGCAGCGCGCGGGTCGCCAGGATGTCGTCGAGTTCCTCGCCGAGATAACCGAGCTGCAGGAAGAAGCCGACGCGGACGCCCGCCTCACCCAGCAGGCGCCGCGCGGCGAGGTTCTGTTTGACGGTGGTGCCCTTGTTCATCGCGTCGAGAATTTTCTGGCTGCCACTTTCGGCACCGATCCACACCTCGCGGCAGCCCGCGCGGCGCAACGCGTTCGTCATGCCGGCGCTCACCAGGTCGGCCCGCAGCTGGATCGTGAACGGCACCCCGCCGCCACCGGCTTCGAGCGCCGCGGCGAATTCATTCACCCAATCGACGCGGAAACCGAAGATGTCGTCGGCGAACCAGATGTGATCGGGGCGGTAGTGACGGCGCAGATACAGCATCTCCGCGGCGGTTTCGGCCGCCGGGCGCTGCAGGTACTGGTTGCCCCAGATGGGTTTCGCGCACCAGTTGCAGCGAAAGGAACAGCCGCGCGAGGCGGCCATGTTGAGACTGAAGAAGCCGTGCGCGCGCCGCCATACGCGGCGGTATTTCTCGATGTCGATCAGGTCCCAGGAGGGCAGCGGGGCGAGCGCCGGCTCGGGCAGGCGCAGGCTGCCGTGCGAACGGCCTGCGCCCGCGGCCGTCGGGTAACTCACGTCGGGAAGGCCGGCGGCCAGCGACTCCGCCGCGATGGCGAGGTTGGCGTTCAGCCGGTCGACCAGCGCGACGAGTGCCGACAACGCTTCGCCGTGTAATACGACATCCGCGCCCGCGCCGAGATACTTGTCCGGTGCATCGGATGCATCGGACCCGGCGGCGATGACCCGCGCGCCGCGACCGCGCGCGAGATTCAGCATGTCGCAACAGGCGCGGCGCATGCGGCCGAGGCACATCTTGCTCAGGAAATTGAAATTGTCCTCGTAGAACAACACGAGTTGCGGGCGCAGCGTGTCGAGCTGCCGCTCGAATCGCGAGAAATCATCCGCGAGCATCGCATCGAAGAACGACACGTCGTGCCCCGCGGCGCGCAGCATCGATGCGACTTGCAGTGTCGCGAGCGGTGGATAGGGCTTCGCGCGCTGCCGCTGCTTCTGGTCGAAGTTCAGGAAATAGGAATGACAGACCAGTATCGAAAGCATGCCGGGGGTTCCCTCCCGCCGTATTGAGGGTGAGATGACGGCTGGCCTCGTTGGGTAACCCGGGGAGGGCTTCCGGTTCCCGGGTGGGTCCCGCGGCCGGCTCAGGCGCTGGTAAAGTGCCGGCCATGTTCGGGATCCACCATTACTGGTTGTTCATCGCAACAGCCGTCGTTCTCGTCCTGACCCCCGGGCAGGACACTTTCTTCATTCTTGGGCGCAGTCTCGCGGGCGGGCGCCGGGACGGCGTCGCAGCGGCGCTCGGCATCACCGCCGGCAGCATCGTTCACACGCTGCTCGCGGCGCTCGGGCTTTCCGCGCTGCTGGCGACTTCGCCCTACGCGTTCATGGCGGTCAAATTCGCGGGCGCGGCCTACCTGGTCTACATCGGCGTGCGCGCCCTGCTGAGCCGTGCAACCGGGCTGCCGGGCGAAGACGCACGCAACGGCGCGGGGGTATGGCCCGCATTCCGGCAGGGCGTCATCACCAACATATTGAATCCCAAGGTCGCGTTGTTCTTCCTCGCGCTGATGCCGCAGTTCATCAGCGCCACGAGCACCAGCAAGGTCGCCGCTTTCCTGGTCCTGGGGCTCACGTTCATGACACTCGGCGTCATCTGGTGCGTGATCCTGGCGGTGGCGGCCGCGAGTCTGCGCGGCCTGTTCCTGCGCCGGCCCTCGGTCGCGAATGTCCTCAACAAGATCGCCGGCACGATGTTCATCGGGCTGGGACTGCGGCTCGCGACGGCGCGGCAGTGATTCCATGGCGGACGAACCACAGGCGGGACGCAAGCGGCTGATACTGCCGCAGCCGATCGCGCGCCTCGGCACGGACCTGCCCGATCTCGAAGCGCAGCTCTTCGAGGAAAACCAGCGCGGCGCGGTGTTCATGATGGGCGACAACCCGGCGCTGCCGCGTATGCCGGAAAAACCCACGCTGCTCGACTTCTATCTACTGCGATTCGGGCCGATGGCGCGGCGGCACCTGTGCATGTCCGCGAAACTCGCGCTCGACGCCGGCCATGACGAGAAGGTCGTCATGGCCTGTTTTCTGCACGACATCGCCAGTGGCGCGCTGATCCGCACGGATCATGGTTACTGGGGCGCGCAACTCATCGCGCCCTACGTCAGCGAAGAGATCGCCTGGGCGGTGCGGTACCACCAGCCGCTGCGATATTTTGCCGATGAGTCCGCGGGCTACCAGTACCCGGAGGCGTACCGGCAATTCTTCGGCGCGGACTACCAGCCGCCCGAATACATAAGAAAAGCTCATGACGAGGCAAGGAATCATCGGTGGTACATGACCGCGCGGCAGGTCACCATCTTCGACACTTACGCATTCGAGCCCGGACCTGAAATCGACGTGCACATGTTCGACGACATCATCGGCCGGAACTTCCGGCAGCCGAAGGAAGGGCTGGGCTTCGACGGATCGCCGGTTGCACACATGTGGCGCACCATGACATGGCCTAATAACTTTCTGTAGATGGCGTCCCAGCTCAAGGACCAGTTCGGCGAAAGTGTGCCGCGCGCCATCGCGCAGATGATCGGCGCCGTGCACGCGGAGTTCCCGCGCGCCGATTTCCTGCGCGACGTCGCGCAGGGGTACGGCCCGATGTCGCTGACCGCGCGCGGCATGCACATCGCCGCGGCGCTGCGCAAACATCTGCCGGCGGACTATCCCCGGGCCATCGCGATCCTGCTCGACTCCGCGTCGCAGCCGCATGAGCATCGCGCCGCCGGGGGCATGTCGTCCTTCCTCTACATGCCGCATACGTATTTCGTCGCGCGCCACGGGCTCGATCATTTCGCGGAGTCGATGCGCGCGCAGCATGCGCTGACGCAACGTTTCACGGCCGAATTCTCGATACGGCCGTTCCTCGAAAAACATCCCGAGCGCACGCTCGCGACGCTGCGCGAGTGGGCCCGCGATCCGAGCCATCACGTCCGCCGGCTGGTCTCCGAAGGCACGCGCCCGCGGCTGCCCTGGGCGTCGCGCCTGCGCGCGTTTCAGCAAGATCCGCGTCCCGTGCTCGAACTACTCGAACTGTTGCGCGACGATCCCGAGCTGTACGTGCGCCGCTCGGTGGCGAACAACCTCAATGACATCGGCAAGGATCACCCGGCATTGCTGACCGAGGTCGCGAAACGCTGGCTGCGCGATGCGACGCCGGAACGCGAGTGGGTGATCAGGCATGCGCTGCGTTCGGCCGTGAAACGGGCCGACGCGGGCGCGCTGGGCGCTCTCGGCTTCGGCGGAGAAGCGAAGGTTTCCGTTCGCGCGGTGAAGATAACGCCCGCGCGGCCGAAAGTCGGCGGCAGCGTGCGGATCTCTTTCGATCTCGTCAGCACCGCGGCGCGCGGTCAACGCGTCATGGCCGATCTCGTCGTGCATTTCGTGAAGTCGCGCGGCACGGGCGCGAAGACCTTCAAGCTCAAGGCCGTGGATCTGCCGGCGCGCGGCCGGGTTACGCTGTCGAAGAAGATAGGACTCGAGCAGCTCACCACGCGCAAGCATTATCCCGGCATACACCGCGTCGAAGCGTTGCTCAACGGGCGGCGGCGCAAACTTGGGGAATTCTTGCTGCGCCGGTGAGCGGCGGATCAGCGCTGCACGGTGCGGGAAGTGGCGCTGCGTTCGCCGTACACGCTGACTTCATTGCGGCGATAGTCGATGACCAGGCGATCGAGCACGCCCAGCATGTCCATGCCGACGAGTAATGCCGGTTCCTCGTTGAGCTCCCAGAGCTTGAAGACGTGAAAGTCCGAGAAGATGACTTCAAAGTTGGAAAGCGTCATGTCGCCGATGGTCGCTTCCTTGATCGTCTGCACGTCGCCATCCGCGATGTCGGGCGTCGCGCCGTGCACGACCGCGCTGACCACTTCGCGGACACCGCGGCGGTTTTTATTGATGGCTTCCTGCAGCGCGAGGTTGCCGAGCGTGCGCTCGGCGCCGGTATCGATGACGGCCTTGACCTTGATGCGGCGGCCGACGCGCATGTCGAGGATCATGAGGCCATTGTCATTGCGGTGCGCGCGGGCGGTCACCAGGCTGTAGTGAGGCCGGCGGCCGTTGGATTCGAGCACGGTGACCCGGTCGCGTTTGAAATCGACGTCGATGCGTTGATCGTGGAAACCGGCGACGCCGAGGATGCCGTCGGCATTACCCATGATCGACGTGAAGATCACCGGCAGATTCTGGTTCTCGAACTTGAGCGCGCCGATTTCGATGCTGTCGACGGGAACGGTGGGAACTTCGGCGGCGCCCGTCACGCCGTTGAGCATGACGTTGCGGCCCACGGAATGTTTGAGCCCGAGCGAACGCGCAAGATGCGGCGCGAGTGTCGAGCGGCTCGCGCCGGTGTCGATGACGAAGCGGAATGGGCCCTTGCCGTTGACCATCACCTGCGTCATCACGCGGCCGATGCGATCGAGGCGCGTGGGCGCGGCAAACAAAGGTTCAGGATCCGCGAGCGCGCCGCCGAGATCTTCGGGAGTACCGGGTACGCGTGATGCGGTGTTGGGTTCGGCGAAGAGAATGGGAGAGCACAGGCCGCCACCGAGGGCGAGAAGAGCCAGCAGGGCCAAGCGACGTTTTGTCGGCCTCTCACACATGCCAAACAACCTACGCCTGATTCCGCGGGAAAGAAACTCCGCAACGCCGAAACGTGCGCGCCGCACGGTGTGAAGTCCCAGTTCCGGGCCGAGCGGGCCCGCCCGCCGCCTTAGGGTATGGCGGGGTCGGGCAGGGCGTGGAACGCGTTACGTAATGATTCGCCCCAGCCGTCCCGGATGACTTTGAAATAGGCGTCTTCGGGGCCGATGCTTCTATGCAGCGAAACCTGCAATGCGTCGCGGCGCACGATGGCCAGGTCGAGCGGCATTCCGACCGACAGATTGGAGCGGATGGTCGAATCCATCGAAATCAGCGCGCACTTGGCCACCGCGGCGAGCCCGGTGTCCGCCTTGACCACGCGATCGATGATCGGTTTGCCGTACTTGGACTCGCCGATCTGGAAATAACGCGTGTCGGCCGTGGTCTCGATGAAGTTGCCGGCGGAATACACATGGAACAGGCGCAGCGCTTCGCCGCCTATCTGGCCGCCGATGATGAACGTCGGGTTGAATTCGATGCCGTGTTCCTGGAGCGCCGCGGCATCGCGATGGTGGACATCGCGCACGGCTTCTCCGACCAGTCGCGCCGCATCGGACAGGGTGCGCGTCGTGAGCAGGCTGCCCTTGGCGCTCGTGACGCGTTCGCGCAGCAGCCCGGTGACCGACTGGCTGATGGCGAGGTTGCCGGCGGACAGCAGCACGAGCACGCGTTCGCCCGGCATTTCGAAAAAAGTCATCTTGCGAAAAGTGCTGACGTGATCGACGCCAGCATTGGTGCGCGAGTCCGAGAGGAACACCAGGCCTTCATCGACCTGGACCCCGACGCAGTAAGTCATCGCCACTCCCGTTGAAATGTACGACGCATCCTACCAACGGGCGCGCGGGCGGGGTTGCTCAGTGCGTGAGCTCGTATTCGTTGCCACCCAGGTCGTTCATCGTAGCGGTGTCGAATCGCCGGCCGATCCCCGAGAAAGTGGAACGGGCGACGTAGATTTCGGCGCCATCGGAAGCTTCGTACGAACCGCGCGAGCCGCCGATGGTGCTGTTGACGATGTGGACACGAGCCTGGCGCGCGATGAGTCCCACGCCGCCGGCCTTGATGCGCGCATTGCTGATGTAAAGGTCGCAACCCTTTTCGGCGATCAGCGCGTCACCGGAGAACTCGAGTGTCTCACCGTCGATGCGCATGAGGCGGTCGCCCTGGCAGATGATGGGTTCGGACCGCCGTTCCGCGTTCGCGGCGACGGCTTCCGCACGAGGTGCGCTCTGATCCTTGGCCGGTTCGGTGCGCGTGATGCTGTATCCGGGGCCTTCGAGCGCGCCACCCGGCGCGCGCGCAGGTTCGCTGCCGCGCGTGATGCTGAAACCGGGACCTTCGGCAAGCGTCGCGCCGTTGCCGGTGTGTTCGACGGCGAACTGCTCGGTAGTTTGATCGGCGACTGCGGCATCGTAGTCGGCGGGCGCCGCGGGTGCGGGCGCGGGTGCCGCGACAGAGGGCGCGGGTTCGGCTGCCACAGGTTCGGGATGCGCGGCGGAAGTCGGTTTGCCGGCTGGGCGCGGCGCGGCCACCAGGTCGTCGACGCGCAGCGTCCGGACTTCACCGCTCGCCGTATCGCGCACGGTGAAAACGCCGGCCGATGCGTCGGTGGCGAGAATCTCGAATGCGGGGTTACGCGCGAGCGCCGATTTCGCCCATTCGACTTCGGTCTGGCTTTCGTACTTGCCGCAACCGGCTAACACCGTGAGCGCGGCCGTGATGAGCAGTGAGGCGCCGAGGGTTTTCATGGAGCAATCGTAGGCGCTTGCACGGCGTCTGCAAGCGCTATTTCTAGTAAAGTCACGCGCCCGTGACGCCCGAACTCGCTACCTTTTGTGAGCAGCAACTGACACGCCTGCGCGAGTCGGGAGGTCTCACTCCATTCGAAGCTGCCTCCGCAGCGCAGCGCGAGGCGCTGACCCGCGTGCTCGCCGCCAGCGACTTCGTTTGCATGAGCCTGCAGCGAGATTCCTCGCTAGGCACCTGGCTCGTCGAAGCCGCGGCGCTGGACCGCCCACTGGCGCCCGGCGAAATGGCGGACCGGCTGGCCGCCGCCGTCTCGCCGGAATTGGACGTGGCGGGTTACATGGCGGCGCTGCGGCGCCAGCGCACCCGTGAAATGGTGCGCATCGCCTGGCGGGATCTCGCCGGATTCGCATCCGTCCAGGAGACCCTGGCGGATACCAGCGCGTTCGCGGACGCCGCGATCGCCGCGGCGGTGGATTACGCGCACCGCGATCTCGCGCGCACCTATGGCGAGCCACGCAACGCAGAGGGTGAAGCCCAGTCTTTCATCGTGCTCGGCATGGGCAAGCTCGGCGGTGGAGAGCTCAACTTCTCCTCCGACATCGACCTCATCTTTGTTTTTCCCGACAAGGGCGTGACGGCCGGTGCGCGCAGCATCGACAACGAGGACTTCTTCACTCGGCTCGGCCGGCTGGTGATCCGCCTGCTCGGCGAGCGCACGCCCGAGGGCTTCGTGTTCCGCGTCGACATGCGGCTGCGGCCCTTTGGCGACAGCGGCCCGCTCGCCGTCAGCGCGACCTTTCTCGACAACTACCTGCAGACGCACGGCCGCGACTGGGAGCGGTACGCGTGGATCAAGGCGCGCGCCATTTCCGGTGTCGACGCCTATCGTTACATCCAGGCGGAGACGGTGCGGCCATTCGTCTATCGCCGCTATCTCGACTTCGGGGTCTTTGAAAGCCTGCGCGAGATGAAGGGGCTGATCGAGAAAGAGGTCGCGCGGCGCGATCTCGCCGAACACGTGAAGCTCGGGCCGGGCGGCATCCGCGAAATCGAGTTCGTCGTGCAGGCATTCCAGCTCATCCGCGGGGGCCAGGACCGGCGGCTCCAGACCGCCTCGCTGCTGACGGCGCTGCCGCAACTCGCGGGCGGGAAGCTGCTGCCGGGACGCGTGGCTCAGGAGCTCGAGGCGGCCTATCTATTCCTGCGCCGGCTCGAGAACCGGCTGCAGATGCTCGCGGACCAGCAGACCCATACGCTGCCGGAGGATCCGTTGACACGTTCCCGCATCGCCAGCGCGATGGGCGCGGCGAACTGGGAAACCCTCGCGGCCGAACTCGCCCGGCATCGCGCCCGTGTCACGCATGCGTTCCAGGAAGTGGTGTTCGCGCGGAATGAAGCGGCGACGCCCGATGTGCCGGGCGTCAACGGCATCGTCGAAGCCTGGGTGCGCGGCGCGGACGCCCCACAGTTCGTCGCGGCGCTCGGGGCGCGCGGATTCCGGGAGCCGGACCCGGCGGCGGCGCAGCTCATCGAATTCCGCAACGGGGGTGCGCTGCGGCGGCTCGATGCACCCGGCCGCGCGCGGCTCGACGCGTTGATGCCGCGGTTGCTGGGCCTCATCGCGGATTTGCCGGCGGACGGCGCGTCCGCGCAGTCGGATGTCCTGCGGCGGGTGTTGCGGGTGCTCGAGGCGATCGGCTCGCGGTCGGCGTACTTCGCGCTGCTCAACGAACATCCCACCGTGCGCCGCAGGCTCGTCGATCTCACCGCACACGGTGAATTCCTCGCCGCGCAGATCGCCTCACATCCGCTGCTGCTCGACGAGCTGCTCGACGACGGTGTCGGCGGATTGCCGCCGGCGCGCCGCGAGCTCGAGGCGGAAATCGCATCGCGGCTCGCGAATCTCGAAGATGAAGAGCCGGAGCGCCAGGTGGAAGTGCTGCGGCAATTCCAGCGCGCCGCCATCTTCCGCATCGCGATGGCCGACCTGACCGGCCGCATCCCGTTGATGCGGGTCAGCGACTACCTCACCGAAATCGCCGAGATCATCGTCGAGCAGGCGATGCAGCTCGCGTGGCGGCAGATGACCGCGCAATTCGGCGTGCCTCACTATCGTTCGGCGGATGGCGCACGGCGCGTGGTGAAGATCTGCGCGGTCGGCTACGGGAAGTTGGGCGGCTACGAACTCGGTTATGCATCGGACCTCGACCTCGTGTTCCTGCATGACTCCGGCACCGAAGGCGCCGAGACCGACGCGGCCCGGCCGGTCGACAACCAGGTGTTCTTCATCCGTTTCGCGCAGCGCGCGATCCACCTGCTCACGATGCATTCGGCCGCGGGCCGGCTCTACGAGGTCGATGTGCGGCTGCGGCCGTCCGGCAAGGGCGGCATGTTGATCACCCGCATCGGGGCATTCGTCGAATACCAGGAGAAGGAGGCGTGGACCTGGGAACACCAGGCGCTGCTGCATGCACGCGCCGTGGCCGGGGATCGCGACCTTCGCGACGAGTTCGAACGCGTGCGGCTCGACCTGCTCGTACGCTGCGTGCGGCGCGACACCCTGCGCGATGAAGTGCGCAACATGCGTGAACGCATGCGGCGCGAACTTTCGCGCGGCAAACCCGGCTCGGGCAAGTTCGACATCAAGCAGGACGCGGGCGGCACCGCGGACATCGAGTTCCTCGCGCAGTACTGGGCCCTGTTGCACGCGAAGACCCACCCGCCCGTGGCCATGTTCGCCGACACCATCCGGCAGCTCGAGTCCGTGGCCTCCGCCGACCTGGTGCCGCAGTCCACCGTCGACGTGCTGGTCAATGCCTATCGCGGCTACCGCGAACGCTCGCACCACCTCTCTCTGGAGGGCGCGGAACCGGTTGTGCCAGTGGGAGATTTTGCCGAAACCCGTGCGGCGGTAACTGCAATCTGGACCGCGACGATGGGTGAATCCGTTCCCGCTACCCCCGTATAATCCGCGCCCATGTCAGCCCCCAAGCCCCTGATCCAGCCCAACGCGCAAAACGAATACAAGGTCGACGCCAGCGACCTGCCGCTGTCGTGCCCGATGCCGCAGATGTACCTGTGGAACTCGCACCCGCGCGTCTATCTACCCATCGAGCAGACCGG
>JAKFFF010000028.1:0-2693 GCA_036677145.1 Alcaligenaceae bacterium | reverse complement strand
GATGCGGGCCGCAAGCGTCACGAGGCGTTGTCCTCCGCGCCCGCGACCGCACGCAGGAATGCCTGTTTGAGTTGTTCCAGCCGAATCTCGAGGCTGGTTTCATACATGCCCTTGTGCGTCGCCAGGCGCACTTGACCCGGCGCCAAGCGCGGATCGGCTTCGACACGCACGTTCGCTTCCGCGGCGAGTGCCGCAATATCGTCTGCATCGGACGGCGCTACTCGCAAGCTCGAAGGACGTTGCCCGTAGTCGTCCAGAGCCTGACGGCACAACGCGGCGATCAGCGTGCGATCGGCGCGCGAAGCATCCAGCAGTCGCAACACCGCGGCGTAGGAAACCTCCAGCGCGACCTCTTCCATTCGCGCTTCGGCATCCTGGATCGACGCCGGAAGATGCTCAAGCAGACGCACGACGCGGGCATTGGCACGCTGGAGCCGGTCGAGCTCATATGCATTCTTTTGCTCAACCGCCGCTTCGGCGCGCGCCACTGCGGCGGCGATCTGTTCCTCAGCGCGCGCGATGCCCTCTGCGTAGCCCTCCTCCTCGGCCGCCTGCAATACGCTCGCGCGTTCTTCGGCGAGGCGCGCCATCGGATCCGCTTCGGCGGCCACGACCTCCATGGCCTGCGCTTCGACCGGGCGCAACAGTGCCTCCAGACTCACGACCCGGACATCGCTGCGCGATATGCGCTGCATCAAGCAGCCTCCTGCGCGTGTGCCAGTGCGTGCGTCTCGGCGCGGAGCGCTTCGGCGAGTTTTGGCGGCAGGTTCGCGAGCCGCGGCAGTTCGGGACGCACCGCCGCAGCCACCTTGTCGTCGAGCAGCGCCAGGCAGAAGGACTGATCAACACCCGTCCATACGACCAGCACACGCGCGAACCAGGCGGGCGGCAAAGTACGCGACAGACGGACCAGCTCTTCGACATCGAGCGACGTGCTCGGGGTCAACCCAAGCAAGTCGTCTACGAGTCCTTCGCTGGCCAGCAATTCTTCGGCGATCTCGCGCGTCAGATGCATCGCTTCGAGTTCGTGCAGCGCCGCCTTCACCTTACGTGCGGAGGCCGCCGGCAATCGCGCCAGCAGCGCGCGACGATCGCTTGCACGTAGCGACAGAAGCAACAGCGCACACTTGCGCTCGCCGGAGGTCGTCATGCGGCACTTCCCTCTGCCAGCCAGCCGCGCATGCGGGCCAGAATCGCCTCGCGTTCCTGCGGCTTGAGCTTGCGCGGACGCTTCTGCATGCCCAGTGCGATCGTGAGTCCCACCAACACACCTAACACGCCGACCAGGAGCCAGCGCGTCCAATGCGTGGATGCCGACGTTCCGACCAGGGGGATGGTGGGCGATACTTGCGTTTGCTCCGGCGCCGCGACCTCGCTGGGACTGCTCACGATCGTTCCAAACGGCGTCGCGCGTCCGAATCGCGAAACCTCGAGCAGGTCCCCACGGCTCTCATCGACACCGGCGGCTGCGGAAATCAGCGCACGCAGGCGCGGTACTTCGAACTCGTCCAGTGTCGCGGGCAGGATGACCGCCACCGACAATCGCTCCACGCGCCCGGGCGCGCGCGAGATCTCTTCGCGCGCCGTGCCGTGCAGGTACTCGGCTTCTTCGTCGTTCTGCGTCGGCGCGGTCCCTTCGGTGGGGCTCGTCGAATGACTCCGCTTACGCCTGACCAGTCCATTGCCGTCGTCGCCCTGCCCCAGCGGACGCTCGTTGACCTGATGGATGGCGTCGAAGTTCAAGGTCACATCGACTGACACCTTGAACTCCTCATCGTGCAGCACCTGGTGCAGCAGATCCGTCACTTTCGACTGGATACCCACCTCCAGTCGCGCCTCGTCTTCCGTGCGCGAGTCGAGGCCCGCTTCCTGCGCACCGCTGCCGCCCGCAAGCAGGCTGCCGTCGGAATCGAGCACCGACACTTGCGACGGCGTGAGTCCTTCGACGGCCGCCGCCACCAGGCTGCGAATGCCGACCACTTGCTGGCGAGACAGCGATTCGCCAGGGCGCAGCGTCAGTGCGACCGAAGCCTTCGACGCCTCCTTCTCACCGACGAACAATCCAGGACGGCGGATGCTCAGGTGCACCCGCGCCGTCTCAACGCCAGGCAGAGCCGCAATCGTACGTTCGATCTCCCCTTGTAGCGCACGCTGATAATTCACGCGCTGCGCAAACTCGGTGACGCCAAAATCGGCGTCGTCGAATAGCTCGAATCCGACATGTCCGCCGCGCGGCACGCCAGCGGACACCAACTTCATCCGCATGTCGTACACCTGATCGGCGGGCACTTGGATGCCGGTGCCGCCGTCGACAATCGTATGCGGCACCTTCCACTCGTCGAGCTGCGCCACGATTTCTGCCGCGTCGTGCTCACGCAGGTTGCCGAACAGCAACTGCTCGCGCGGACGCAGCAGCCACCAGATCATCGCGGCGGTGATCACTACGATGACGCCTGCACCGATCCACAGACCGAGCCTGGCGCGCGGCGCGAGCGAGGCATAAAAGGATTTGGGTTCGTTCACGAGTCCTGTCTCACAGCTGCATGCGCGTCAGTTCCTGGTAGGCCTCTACCA
This sequence comes from Alcaligenaceae bacterium, assembly GCA_036677145.1. Lineage (GTDB taxonomy): Bacteria > Pseudomonadota > Gammaproteobacteria > Steroidobacterales > Steroidobacteraceae > CADEED01. The sequence goes on along the minus strand of JAKFFF010000028.1, from coordinate 119 downwards.
GGCGATTGCGTACTTCGGCGACCAGCATCAAGTCCATGCGAGCGCGCTCCATGGAAATCATCACTTCGTGCACGGACACCGCTTCGCCGGCGGCGAGGCCGCGCAGTTGGGTGTCGGCC
>JAKFFF010000027.1:0-94081 GCA_036677145.1 Alcaligenaceae bacterium | reverse complement strand
TCGCGGCAGATGCTGCAGGAGATGGGCCGCGAGCCGACGCCGGAAGAACTCGCCGTGCGCATGGAGATGCCCGAGGACAAGGTTCGCAAGGTGCTCAAGATCGCCAAGGAGCCCATCTCGATGGAGACTCCGATCGGCGACGACGAGGACTCACATCTCGGCGATTTCATCGAGGACACGTCCGTCGCGTCCCCGATCGACCAGGCCACGATGGAATCGCTGCGCGAGACCACTCACTCGGTACTTGCGCAACTGACCCCGCGTGAAGCCAAGGTGCTTCGTATGCGGTTCGGTATCGACATGAACACCGACCACACGCTGGAGGAAGTGGGCAAGCAGTTCGACGTGACGCGCGAGCGTATTCGTCAGATCGAAGCAAAGGCGCTGCGCAAGCTGCGTCATCCGTCGCGCAGCGAGCAGCTGCGCAGCTTCCTGATCGAAGACTGACGCCATCCGCAATGATGAAAAGGCCGCCCTCGAGGCGGCCTTTTCATTTTCAGGGTCACACTTCTCAGTTGCGCTGCCTGCGCAGGAAAGCGTCGTCGACGTTTTGCTTGCGCGTGAACGGAATCAGCATCGGCACGCGCTCGCGGTAGCGGCGGTAGTCTTCGCCAAGGTGCGCGACGAGGTCGCGTTCCTCGAGCTGGATCGCGATCAGGATGTACCCCGTGGTCGCCAACGCAAACACGAGGTGCGATACCGTCATCGTCGGCGTCGCCCAGAACGCGAAGAACCAGCCCACGTACAGCGGATGCCGCACGTAGCGATACGGGCCCGGCGTGCGGAATCCGATCTCGGTGTATGGCCGTCCAATGAGCTGCAGCCACACCTGCCTCAGACCAAACAGGTCGAAATGGTTGATCAGGAAAGTCGACACGAGCACGAGCAGCCAGCCGAATGCAAAGCAACCCCAGATCACGCCGCGCAGGGTCGGATCGGTCACGGTCCACACCACGCCGCCGAGCGGCTGCCAGTGGGCGAAGATGGCGATCAGCGCGAGACTGGACGCGAGCACATACGTGCTGCGCTCGGCGGATGTGGGCACGAACCTCGTCATCCAGCGTTTGAACGCGGGCCGCGCCATCACGCTGTGCTGCAACGCAAACAATCCGAGCAGCCCCAGGTTGATCAGCAGACTCGTGGCAAGTCCCGCGGTGGGCGCCGAGTCGAGCGTGTGCGGCACGCCGAAATTGCCGATGAATCCGACCGCGTAGAGGAATGAGCCGAAAAACACGGCGTAGGCGATCACGCCATACAGAAAGATCGTCAGACGCTTGAACATGATTGCACTCCCGGACTGGTTGAGGCCGCCACGTTAGGAGCGCGGCGTGGGAGCCGGCGTGGAAGCGCCCGTGGAATCGCCTTCGAGGTGCTTGCGCGCGGCAGGCTCCGGACAGCAGGATCACGTAAGTGGATAGGGAGACGAGCTGTCCGGCGCGTTCGCTTCCGGCCAGGCCAATAGAACCCGTTTCGACGGGCAAGGGAGTGTTCATGAATACGAAACATCAGACGCTGTGCTTCGTGCTATTGCTGTCGTTATGCGCGGCCGCACCCGCGGCGATCGAAAAGATCAACGAAGCCTCGGCGGAAGTGCGCGCCACCCTCGAAGCGTCACACGGCGAACTTTCGCCCGCCACGCAGGCAAGCCTGCGAAAACTCGAGGACGCGCTCGCGAACGGCGAACGCATCAACAACTCGCTGAAGGACCAGGTGAAGGCCCTCGAAGAGGAAAGTCGGAAGCTGCAGGAGGCGCAGATCGTGCTCAAGAGCGGGCTCGTGGGCGCGCTGGTCACCGCCATCGTGGCCATCCTCGGGGCGTTCGTGACCTCGCGCAATTCGAGACCCGAGCGCGATCTGAAACGCCTGGCCGTGATCGAAAAAGTGCGCGAACTCAAAGCCGCGAACGTCAAATTGCCGCCGGACCTCGCGCGCGCTGACGGGAGTTGAACGCCGGCTGGTGTATCGTCGGGCGATGAACCTCGACATCACCGGCAAACTCGCCCTCGTATCCGGCAGTACGGCCGGCATTGGCTACGCCATCGCGGAGACGCTCGCCGCGGAAGGCGCGCGCGTCATCGTCAATGGACGCAAGCAGGAATCTGTCGACGCCGCGATTGCGTCGATACGTACGGCGACCGGAAACACCGCGCTCGGCTACGCGGGCGACCTGTCGGATGCGAGCGTCGCGGAAAGCCTCGTCCGCAAACATCCGGGTATCGGGATTCTCGTGAACAATCTCGGCATCTTCGAGCCAAAGCCGTTCGAAGAAATTCCCGATGAGGACTGGCGCCGGTTCTTCGATGTCAACGTACTGTCGGGCGCGCGTCTGGCGCGGCTGGTGCTGCCGGCGATGCGCAGCGCCAACTGGGGCCGGATCGTTTTCATTTCGAGCGAAAGCGGCGTGCAGATTCCCGCCGAGATGATTCATTACGGCATGACGAAGGCCGCGCAGATCGCGGTGGCGCGCGGCATCGCCGAAGCGGTCGCCGGCACGGGGATCACGGTGAACAGCATCCTGCCGGGTCCGACGCGTTCGCGCGGTGTCGGCGATTTCGTCGACTCACTCGCCAGGGAGAGCGGCAAATCCGCGGCCGAGTTCGAGCAGGAATTCTTCGAGCACGTGCGTCCGACGTCGCTCATCAAACGTTTCGCGAGCACGCAGGAGGTCGCGTCCTTCGTCGCCTATATCGTAAGCCCGCTGGCCTCCGCGACGACGGGCGCCGCGCTGCGCGTCGACGGCGGCACGGTGAAAAGCGCCTTCTGACGGGGCCACCCGCATGTTCCAGTTCAGCCGCCGCCTCGCGTACATCTTCGGCATCGCGCTGCCGATTCTCGAAACGGTGCGGCGCTGGAATCAACTCGGTGATGCGGGCGTTCTGCCGTTGTGGCTCGACGATGTCCTGCTCGGTGCGGCGCTGCTCATCGCCGCCCGCCTGACGTCGGAACACCGGTATTCGAACGCGAAGTACCTCGCGGCCGCCTGGGGCATTGCTTGCGGGATGGCGTACGGGAGCTTCTTCGGATCGGCACTTCATCTCGATGTGCCCGACCCCGCGGCCATCCCGCCGTTGTGGGTCGCGACGATCAAGGGCATCGGATTCGTCTTGGCCATCGTGGCGCTGGTCGGCGCGTTGAAGTCGCCGGCATCACATGCCACCAGCGCACCGGCGCCGTCATCCGCTTCGATGTCACCCGCCGCGGGCGCGGCGCTGGCCCAACATCCCGAGCGGCTCGAGCAGATGCTGGATCCGACCGACGATGCGTGAGGAGAACAAATGATGTCTGAAGTCCGCGTGCCATCGGCCGACTACGGCGCGATGCTGGACGTCGCCGTGACCGAGGCGCGGCGTGGCCTCGCCGAGGGCGGCATTCCGATCGGCGCCGCGTTGTTCGGCGCGGATGGGCGGTTGTTAGGTTGCGGACACAACCGGCGCGTGCAGGAAGGGGATCCTTCCGTCCACGGCGAAACGGATGCGTTTCGCAAGGCCGGGCGCCAGCGCGACTACCGCCAGACCATCATGGTGACCACGCTCGCGCCGTGCTGGTATTGCAGCGGACTCGTCGTGCAATTTCGCATCGGCACGGTGGTCGTGGGCGAGTCGCGTACGTTTCAGGGTGGAATCGACTGGCTGCGCGAACGCGGCGTGAAGGTCATCGACCTGGCATCGCGCGAGTGCGAGGAATTGCTGGGCGGTTATATCGCCGCGCACCCCGAGATCTGGAACGAGGACATCGGCGAGTAGCCGCGTCTCAGCGTGCCGAGTGCTCCGCCACCTCGGCGGGGGCGATGAAATAGTCCAGCGTGAGCTGGCAGGGCAGTCGTCCGCGATGATCGCGCACCCGCTGTCCGCCGCATTGCTGATGGCCTTCGCAGCTCGCCTCTCCCGAACGCGCGAGCGTGGCAACCACGCTGGTGAGATCGAACTCACCGTCGCAGTCGGCGTAGGGACAGGGAAACACGAAATATGCCTGTGACGGCGGATGCAGCACCAACGCCTGCGGCGCGGGCGCGGAAGTTTCCGGCTCGCTGAAATCGAACTCGAGACGCAGCGACGCGAACTGCGGATAGGCGTTGCGCAAGACCGGTGCCGTGGCGCGGTTGCGGCGCTGGCGCTCGCGCAGCTGGTTGCGGCTGTTGGTGCTGGTGAATTTCACGGCTGCTCCGCTGATTCGGCGGGCTCGGCCTCCGCGGGCGCAGCGTCCGCCGGCACGTCCGTCGCGAGCACATCGGTCTCGGGCGCGTCCACGCCGGGCTCCGGGGAACCCGCGGCGCGCGCCAGCTTGCGCGCGAGCTTTTCCTGTTGGCGCGCCTTGCGCGCCGTTTCTTTCTGGCGTCTCGCCTGGTGATAGTTAGTCTTGGCCACGGTCAGGTTCTCCGGTCGGCCGGCTCACAGCGCTGACGCCGACAACATCGTCAATACGTGGCACGCGGCCCCGGTGCCGGGATTGCGGCCAGGAAGAAATACGTTGAGACAACGTTCATCGCCATACAGCATGCCCGCGGCCGTTCGCACATGTGCGAACGGCCCGAGCAGCACTGGCACTTCGTGCGCGCCCATCGAGAGGCGCAAGGTGACTGGCCCTTCGCAATCGAGCTCGCGATGCGAGCGTCCGCTCAGTCGCCAGGCGCCATCCACGCAGCGCGCGACTACAAAATTCTCCGGGCCACGCAACGTGCCGTCTTCGCAGAAACGGAAGAACGCGCCGACCGTACAGGTCGGCGCATCGCCTTTCGTAGAGCGAAAGCTCAGGCGCAGCATGCCCCGGCGAGCCGGGTTAGCGCCGGTTGTATCCGCCGCCGCCGCCACCACCGCCGCCACCGCCGCGCGGACGATCCTGCGCTTCGTTGACCTTGAGAGGACGGCCGCCGAAATCACGGCCATTCAGAGCCTGCATCGCGCGCGACGCATCGGCGTTCGCCATTTCGACGAAGCCGAAGCCGCGCGGCTGGCCTGTGTCGCGATCATTCACGAGTGCGATTTTCTCGACCGTGCCGTGCTCGGCGAACAACGCGCGCACAGTGTCTTCAGTAGCGGAGAACGGCAGATTGCCGACGTAGAGTTTCGTCATGATGGAAATTCCCATGCAATGGTGGACCCGCGGGGTCCCTGCGGGCCGGATCGCGAATGCTCGCGTGGCAGACTCTGGCCGCAGTCGCATTGGGCGACGCGCAGGTTCAGGGACGGTCAAGACGAAGTATCACAAACCGCCATCACGATACTCCAATTGCCCGCACCCGATGCGCCTATATCGAGAAACGGCCGGCGCGCCGCGCCAAATTGCATCAGCGAGGGCCCGGCAGACGTGTTTTGCGGTGCTTCAGCGGCGCGTGATCACGACCTCCAGGTACTCCGCATCGACGACCATTTCGCAATTTCGGGCGCCATTTCGGGCGCCATTCCGCGCGCCGCCTTCCGCACGATTGAAGCGCGCGACCAGCTCTAACAAGTCCGCGGACAGCGCGCGCTGCCCGGCCGCATCGAGCGCCGCGAACGACTTGAGCACGGGAGCGTAGCTGGCGCGGAAGCGCTCGACCCACTCCGCCGGGCTGGCCGCCCGGAATGCCACCTTCTTCACGATGGTTTCCACCCGGCCGTACACACCAAACAACTCCGCGAGCCGCGTTCCGGTACCCCAATCGAAAGCCCGGAGATTCGCGCCGGCGGCGTTCGAATAGCTGCCGATCACCGCGAACAGCTCGCCTATGAATCCATCGGGGGTCCAGTTGGCGAGGCCGACGCTCCCGCCGCGCCTGCAGACCCGGATCATCTCGGCCGACGCGCGCTCCTGATCGTGGGCGAACATCGCGCCGAAGGTCGACACGACGGCGTCGAAGCTCTGATCGCCGAACGGCAGCGCTTCGGCATCCGCGTCGACGAACCGCACCCCGAGATTGCGGGCTTCGCCGCGCGTGCCATGACGGTTCATCAGGTCGGGCGCGCTGTCGGTGCAGGTCACGTCGCACCAGCGGCGGGCGGCCGCCAGCGAGGCATGGCCGTTTCCGGCGGAGACGTCCAGCACGCGCGCGTCCTGGCGCAAACCCATGGTTTCGCACAACTCCTCGCCTACCAACTGCAGAGCGTTGCCGACGGCGGCATAATCGCCCCCTGCCCAGGCGGTTTGCTGACGGTTGCGGATAGCCCATTGATCGACCCGCGGTACGTTGCGACTCAGACTCACGTTCATGCGACCCTTCCTCCAAACTATCTACGGATGCGACGTTAGGACCTGCGCGTGGTAGCCAGCGTGGAAAAACCCGTGGAATCGCTGCGCCTGCGGCTGCTCGGAAACCTCGAACTGTCGCTGGGCGGCGACGTTGTGAAGCTGCCGGCCTCGCGCAAGGTGCGCGCCCTGCTCGGCTACCTGGTGCTCGCCAGCCGTCCGGTGGCGCGCAGCCAGATCTGCGAATTGTTGTGGGACGTGCCCAACGACCCGCGCGGCGAGTTGCGCTGGTGTCTGTCCAAGATCCGCGGCTTGCTGGACCAGGGGCGCAAACGTGTCATCGCCGACGGCACGAGCGTGCGGCTCGACCTGTCCGATTGTTCGGTGGACGCGCTCGAAGTCACGCGCGCGCCCGAACATGGCATCCGCAAGCTCGGTGTCGCGCAGCAACGCGAGCTCGCCCAACTATTCGCGGGCGAGCTGCTCGAGGGCCTGGAGATCGCGCGCAGTCCGATGTTCGATGCGTGGATCACGGCCGAGCGGCGCCGCTTCCGCGGCATCCAGACCGTGTTGCTGGAAAACCTCGCGCGCGCGTTGCCGCATGCCGAGGCCGCGCCGTTCCTGGAGCAGTGGCTCGCGCTCACACCTTTCGATCGCAGCGCCCACGAGCTGCTGCTGACCTCGCTCGCGCGGCAGAATCGCATCGCCGAAGGCGAGGCCCACCTTGCCACCGCCATCAAACTATTCGACGCGGACGGACTCGAGAGCGCGCCGCTGCGCGAGATCTGGCGCCAGGCGCGCGGCAGCGCGGCCGCGCAGGAAACACCCGGCCCGACGCAGATCATCACCGCCAACCTCGCCGAGATCACGCGCATCGCGCCGCCCGTCGGCGCGGCGCGGCGCGCCTCGATCGCGGTGATGCCGTTCGTCGATCGCTCCACCGATGCCGACCGGCGCGGCGGCGCGGCCGATGCGCTCGCCTACGACGTGACGACGCGCCTCGCCAAGCTGCGCAGCATGTTCGTGATCGCGCAGGGCAGCACGTTCGCGCTGCGCGACCGAAGTGTCGGCCCGGAGGAAGCCGGCCGTATCCTCAACGTCGACTACGTGGTCAGCGGGTCCGTGCGCCGCGGCGAGAAGCGCTTCAATGTCACCGCTGAGCTCATCGAGACCCGCACCGCGCGCATCATCTGGGCGGACGTGTTCGACGCGAAGATAGGCGGCGAGCTGGACGTGCTCGATGAACTCGGCAACCGCATCGTCGCCTCGGTTGCGCACGAAATCGAGATGCTGGAGCGCAATCGCGCCGTGCTCAAGGCGCCAAGCTCGCTCGACGCCTGGGAAGCGCATCATCGCGGCCTGTGGCACATGTACCGCTTCAACAAGGCCGACAACGAACGCGCGCGCCAGTTCTTCGCGCAAGCCGTGGAGCTCGACCCCACGTTCGCGCGCGCCTACGCCGGCCTGTCGTTCGCGCATTTCCAGAACGCCTTTCTCGGCTGGAAGAAGCCGGGGCCGGAGATCGAGCGCGCCTTCGACTGCGCCGGCAGGAGTCTGATGGTCGACGACCGCGATCCGGCGGCGCACTGGGCCATGGGGCGGGCGCTGTGGCTGCGCGGCGAACAGGACCAGTCGATCACCGAGCTCGAACGCGCCGTGGATCTGAGCCCTAACTACGCCACCGCCCACTACACTCTGGCGTTCGTGCACGCGCAATCTGGCGACCCACAAGCCGCGATCGCCTTCTCCGACCACTCACGTCACCTGTCGCCGTTCGATCCGCTGCTGTTCGCGATGCTGGCTTCCCGTTCGCTGGGTCTTGCGCGCCTCGGCCGCTACGACGAAGCCGCCGAGTGGGCCCTCAAGGCCGCCGCCCGACCCAATGCGCACCACCACATCATGGCCATCACGGCGTTGACGCTGGCGCTCGCCGGGCGGATACCCGAAGCCGGCGACTACGCGAAGAAGATCCGCGAGCGTGTGCCCGACTACCAGGTGAGCGATTTCTTCGGGGCGTTCCGTTATTCGCCCGATGCCGAGTCGCTGTTCCAGCAGGCCGCCGGGAAGATCGGCCTCGGCTGAGCGCCGCGGCCGGCCCTAAGCCGGGTTGCCGATTGACGCCCCTTCGGGCGCTGTGATCTATTCAGCAGGTAGGGGGTGCGCATGAATCCGCTTCGAACCACGCTGATTTTCTGCAGTTTGTTAGGTGCGGCCGGCGCCGCGAGCGCGCAGATAGATTTGCCGGCACCCGGCACGCCGGGCAGCTCTCCCGACACCGCGGTCCGCATACATGCCACTTCCGACCTCATGGTCGACCGTTTCATCACGCGCTGGCTGCGCAAAAACTACCCCGGCTGGGACGCCGATCCCCATGAGTTCACCGAAATCGGTACGGAACGTTACGCGGTGGTTCACATCACCTCGCCCAACAAGTCGGGGCGGCGCGTGTATTTCCGCGTGTCGAGCCGGCTGAATGACGACGACGAGGCCGCGTTTCCGCTCTAAGCGTTGATGCAGCGCAGCTTTGCGCCGGGATCACCCGACCTCACAGACTCGGGAAATTTTTCGCGGCCAGGTGGGAGAAAACCCGGTCTCGCGACACTTCCTGAGTATGCGCAGGCTCGTCACGAATGCGGCGGATGACTTTCGGGTGAAGGCATACGCCGGCACCAACGGCGTCCTGCTCGCGATGGATCTCGACGAAGCGCGCCGCGACGGCCTGCTCGGTTTCGCGATCGAGAGGAAGGTCGGCGCCAAGGCGTGGGAATTCCTCTGGAACAGCCTGACTTTTCCCGGCAAGGCCCACACCATTCCGGAATGGGAGGCGACCCCCAGCAACCTCGCGCCCTTTCAGAAGATGCGCTGGGCGGACTACCGGCTCGACCCCAGGCAGACAGTCCGGTACCGCGTGCACCTGGCTTATGGCGACGCGGCCCAACCCGACCTCGATGAGCGGCTCGAAGTCGAGGTGCGCACGGACGACGGCATGCCGGCAGACCACCGTGTCATCTTCAACCGCGCCGTGGCCGCGAGCCAGGCGTTCGGGCGCAAGTTCAAGGACGTCGACGAATGGCTCACGACTCACAAGAACGCGCCGATCGAGGATTGGCCGAGCGAAAAGGCGCGTGACTGGCTGCAAAACGGACTACTGGATCAGATCGAAGCGTTCATCAATCGTGCCAGGGACGGCACATGGACGCTCGACCTGGCGATTTACGAATACGAGCTGAAGGCCATCGTGGATGCGATAAATGCCGCGCACAAACGCGGTGTGCAGGTGCGCGTGTTGTTCCACGCGAAAGAAGGCGACGACCAGACGGCCGAAAATGAAAAAAGTGTCAAGAAACTGCCGGTCAAGAAAAAGCGCGCGCGAGTCACGAAGAAGCTGTTTCACAACAAGTTCATCGTGCTGGGGAAGAAGAAGGCCAATGGCGAGATCAGCCCGCGCGCCGTACTCTGCGGCAGCACCAACTTCACCGAGAATGGCGTGTACCGTCAGGCGAATGTCGTGCATGTCGCGAACGATGCGACGGTCGCGGGTACGTACGCGAAGATCTTCCAGGTGATCTGGGACGCGCCGGCCGACCCTTCCGTCGCGCGCGCGTGGATCAACGCCAACAACGCCATCGACGCCGCCAACAAGACGTTCGCGGGCTTCTCGCCGCGCAGCGGCGGCGGCGATCTCGCCGAGTTCGCCAACTGCATCAACGCGGCCAACAAGGACCTGCTGTTCGCGACGGCGTTCGAGCTGCCCGCCAACATTCTCGATGCCCTGCTCGGCGCGCCGAACGACAACGTGCTGCGATTCGGAATCCAGAATACGAAGAGCCGGATCACGGGATTCCACGCGGACCGCACCGCGGAATTCACGACGCCCGCGTTGCTCAACAACGGCCTCGAGGGCTGGGTGAAGGAAGGCTTGCGCGGGCAGAAGGGCAACTTGCTCGTGCATCTGAAAGCGGTCGTCACGAACTTCACGACGGACAGCCCTACCGTCATCAGCGGCAGCCACAACCTGTCGGGCTCCGCGAGCACCGGCAATGACGAGAATTTCCTCATCATGCGCGGCGACACGGACCTGGCCGACCGGTACGGCATCGAAGTGCTGCGCTTCTACGAGCACTACCGCTTCCGTTTCTACGCGAAGCTGCTCGCGCTGCAGGCGGCGCGGCCGCTGGAAGAGGACGGCAGCTGGGCCGACAAGTACTACCAGCCGGGACACATCAAGCAGCTCACGCGGCTGCGGTTCGCGGGTAGATAGTCGGTCGCGTTACCGCGGCGCGCTCAGTGCGCGCGGGCGGGGCCTGCAACCATGTGTTTGCGCAGCAGCGCCTGGCGTGCCTCCCACTCGCGCCCGGGTTCGAGCGCGACGATGAACTCCGATGCACCGCCGGCATGGAACGCGACCGGCACGCCGTCGCGATACAACACCCGGTTCTTGGTGAGCGCCGGCACGCGGGCGCCGGGGGTGATGATGCCCGTGAGGTTCAACGGATCGGCGGCGCTCAGCGAAACCAGGTCGCCCTTCGATTCCAGCCGGCGCGCGGCGCGCAGCGCAGCCACCGCGTCCGGCAGCGCGTATTGCTCACCGGCCATGCCGGCGACGAATCGGCCACCGCGGATCTTTCCCTGCGCTTCTAGGCGCCGGAACACGCGCAGCAACGCATGCCAGGGTGGCAACCAGTCCGCCTCGCGTTCCAGCACTCGCCGGAACACCACGCCATAACGGCGTAGCAGGATTTCGGCCACCTGCTCGATTGCCGCCGCATCCTCGGTGCCACGCGCCTTGCGGATCAGGCTCCAGCGGCCGGCATCCTCCAGCCCGAACAGCGCCACGCGCCGGCGGCGCGCGACCAGCTGGCGTTTCTTGTCGGAGGGGATCAGCAAGGCACGCAGGCCGCTGAAACTGTCCGCGTTCACCAGGCCCGCGGAAACCAGCTCGCCGAGCGCGTCTTCGGCCTGCGAGCGCAGTAGTTTGGCGCCGCTCACGAGGTCGTCGAAAAACGATGCGCCGTGTCCGGTGAAGTAGTCGAACAACGCGCGGGCGCCGTGCGAGAGTTGCGGCTCACCCGTGGCCGCCAGCGTGTTCCACAGTCCCCAGTTGCGGCGGGTCACGAGCGCGATCGGCGTGGTGCGCACCGGTGATGCGCCCGCGCTCTTCGATGGCGTGAGCCGTGCCCACAGCGCCCGGCCTGACAGACAAAGACTGTCGAGCCAGTGCGGATCGTATTCGTTGAGCCGCGCCGGCAGGATGTCGCTCTCCCATGCCGCAGCGGGAATCTCGTATCCCTCGAGTTGCGAGATGACGGCGGCGAGACTCTCGACGCCCTCGGGTTTGGGAGTGCGCGTCACGCCCTGCCACTCGAACAGGTAACGCATGAAATCGGCGGGCGACACCGGCTCTATCTCGGCGCGCAGTGTCTTGATGGTGTAGCGGCTGATGCGCGCGAGCAGGCGCCGCTCGCACCATTCGAGCGTCGCCGGATCGCCCGCGGCGTCGGGCTGGGTGGCCTCGGGCGTGAATCGGCCGCGCAAAACGAACCCTTCGCTTTCGAGTTCCAGCAGCGCGATGTCGACGTCGGTGTTTCCCAGCGCCAGCGATTCGGACAGGTCGCGCGCCGTGACGGGGCCGAGCGCCTGCAGGCGCCCGCGCACGAGTTCGCGGATGGCCTCTTCGCGCGACCAGGCTTTCGCGGCATGGTCCGCGGGCGCGTCGATCGGCGGATCGAGCCGGTCCTGCGGGTAGATAGACTGGATCATCGGCAGGCACTCGGCGCAGACCCAGAAGATGCGCTCGCCGCTGAGACGAGTGGCGCGGCGCGCCGCGATCAGCGCATCGAGATGGCGCGTCCAGCCGTTGGCGACACCTTCGGCTTCGGTGACCAGGCCCAGCGTGTTCAACGCATCGTGCAGCTCGTCGGGCGTCGCCGCATCGGGCCAGGCCTCGGCGCGCACTTCGGCAATGGCGGCCGGATCGAGGCGGCCCATGTCGGCTGCCGTTTCGGGATCGAGCCAGCGACGCTGCGCCACGGCATTCGTGCGGCGCTCCTCGAGCGGCGCATCGTCGAGGAAGGCGTAAGGCCGCGCGCCGAGGATTTCCGCGGCGAGCGGTGACGGTTCCGGCAGATCCCGCGCGATCACCTTGATGTCGCCGCTTTCCAGGCCGCGCAACAGCGACTTCAGGCCCTCGATGTCCATCGCCTCGTGCAGGCAGTCGTGCAAGGTCTGTTTGACCAGCGGGTGGTCCGGGATCTCGCGCGGGCCGGAGAGATTTTCCGCGCATGCGATCTGGTCCGGGAAAACGACGGCGATGAGATCTTCCGCCGCCATGCGCTGGATATTCGGTGGCGTGCGTTTGCCGCCAGAGCTGCGGCGGATGGCGAGTGAAATGCTCGCGTTCCAGCGCCAGCGCGCCGTGAACATCGGCGAATCGAGCATCGCCTGGATGAGTGTGTCTTCGACCGTCTTGCTGTTGAGGAAACGCGCGACGCTTTCCAGTTCGAAACTGTGCGTCTCGCCGAGCGAGAGGATGATCGCGTCTTCGGTGGCCGCCGCCTGCAGTTCGAAGTTGAACGTGCGGCAGAACTTCTTGCGCAACGCGAGGCCGAACGCGCGGTTCACGCGTGCGCCGTACGGCGCATGGATGATGAGCTGCATGCCGCCGGATTCGTCGAAGAAGCGTTCGAAGACCAGCGTGTCGAGTGTCGGTAGTTTGGTGAGAACGGCCTTGGCGCCGGCGAGGTATTCGACCAGCTGGCGCGCGGCGGGATGCGGCAGATGGTAACGGGCGGCGACGGTATCGATGGCGCGCGCCAGCGTTTCGGCGGTGACTTCAGGCAGCAGCGCTTCGATATCCGCGCGCAGCCGCGAAACGGCCGCGGACAACTCGTCGGTGCGCGCGGGCGCCTCGCCCAGCCAGAACGGAATCGTGGGTGGCTGTCCCTTGGCGTCTTCCACGCGCACCCGCCCCGCTTCGACCCGCAGGATGCGATAGGACGTATTACCGAGCTGGAAGACGTCGCCCGCGAGGCTCTCGATGGCGAAGTCCTCGTTGAGCGTGCCGACAAAGATGCCGGCGGGCTCGAGGATCACCTGGTAATCCGCGTTGTCGGGAATCGCGCCGCCGCAGGTGATGGCCGTGAGCCGAGCGCCTTTGCGGGGCCGCAGGATCTTGTTCACCGCGTCGCGATGCAGATAGGCGCCGCGGCGGCCGCGCTGGGTCGCGATGCCGTCGGCGAGCATGCGCACGACCGCGTCGAAATCGCGGCGTTCGAGGTTGCGATACGGATACGCGCCGCGAAACAGATCGAACAACTCGTCTTCGCCGTATTCACGCGCGGACACTTCGGCGACGATCTGCTGCGACAACACGTCGAGCGGATGCTCGGGAATGCGCAGTGCGTCCAGCTCGCCGCGGCGCACCGCATCGAGCAGCGCGGTGCAATCGATCAGCTCGTCGCGGCTGGCGGGGAAGATGCGGCCCTTCGGCACACCGCCGACGGAGTGGTTAGCCCGGCCGACGCGCTGCAGGAAGGTCGAGATGCTGCGCGGGCTGCCGAGCTGGCAGACCAGTTCCACATCACCGATGTCGATGCCGAGCTCGAGCGAGGCGGTGGCGACCATGACCTTGAGCGAGCCCGCCTTCAGGCGTTGCTCCGCGTCGAAACGCGTCTCCTTCGAAAGCGAGCCATGGTGCGCGGCGACCGCAGTTTCTCCGAGTCTTTCGGCGAGATGCCGCGACACGCGTTCGACCATGCGGCGCGTGTTCGCGAAGATCAGCGTCGTATGGTGTTCGTTGATCAGTTGCGCGAGCTGGTCGTAGACCAGCCCCCACGCCTCGCCCGACATCACCGCCTCGAGCGGCACCGCGGGCACCACGAGGTTGATGTCGCGCTCGCGCACGTGCCCGCTGTTCACGATGGTGGGAACGTTCCGCATTTCTCCCGCGGAGGTCAAAGGCGGTGCGCCCCCCAGATCGATCTCCAGTTGAGGTGCGTCCCCTTTTGCTAGGAAACGAGGAATGTCCCCATTTCCCACGAGGAACTGGGCGACGACTTCGAGGGGTTTCTGGGTCGCGGACAAACCGATGCGCTGGATCGGCTGGGTGGCATTCGCGGCGAGGCGTTCGAGTGTCAGCGACAGGTGGGCGCCGCGCTTGGTCTGCGCGACGGCATGGATTTCGTCGACGATGACGGTGCGCACGGTCGACAGCATTTCCCGCCCGGAGACGCTCGTGAGCAGTAGATAGAGAGACTCGGGCGTCGTCACCAGAATGTGCGGCGGCGTCCGGCGCATCATCGCGCGTTCGGCCTGCGAGGTGTCGCCGGTGCGGACCTGCGCGCGGATCGCGGGCGCCTGCAATCCCAGCGAAATCAGCTCCGCGGAAATTCCCGCGAGCGGCGCGTCCAGGTTCCGCTGGATGTCGTTCGACAGCGCCTTCAGCGGCGACACGTACACGACGCGCGTGACGTCCTGCAGCCTGCCATCCGCTCCCTCGCGCATCAGCGAATCGATCGCCGCGAGAAACGCGGCCAGCGTCTTGCCCGAACCCGTGGGAGCCGCGATCAGCGCGTGACCACCACTGGCGATCGCCGGCCACGCCTCGAGCTGCGCCGCGGTGGCGCCGCCCGGAAAGGTGTGCGAGAACCACGCCTGGACGGCGGGATGAAACTGCGGCAACGGCATGAGCCGAACCTTAACGACGGCTGCCGGGTGCGTCCATACAGCCGAACAGACGCATGACTACTGTATGTTGGCGGCCCGAATAAGTGACTGAATCAGCGCGGAATTCGCGCCAAACCGCCTACGCCGCCTGCGCTGATACGCGCCGGACCAGGGGCAGCGCCTTGAAATACGTCAGCGTGCGCCACAGCCACTCGAACGGGCCCATCGTGAACTTCGAAAGCCACGCGCGCGAGAAGTACACCTGCGCGACGCAAAACAGCAGCCCGACCAGCACGCCGAGGCCCGCGCCGAGCTGGCCCATCAAGCCGAAACCGACGCCATAGAACACGACGAGTCCGAACGCCGTCTGCATGAGGTAGGTAGTCAGGCCCATCCGTCCCATCGGCGCCAGCGCCGGCAGCGGTCCGCGGTCGGGCGCGCGCCAGTAGAGCATCGACACCGCCGCGATCAGGAACGCCGCGAGCGAGGCGTTCTGCACGTTGGCGATGAACATCGCGAGGACTTCCTTGCCGGACGTGGCGATCGAAGGATTGGCCGGAATCAGCAATGCAAGCACCGAGCCGACAGCCGCGATCGCTCCGCAGAGGGTGAGGATGCGACGCATCGTCGCGCGGCTCTGCGGCGTGTCGACAAACAACCCGACGCGTCCGGCGCACATTCCCAGCAGGAAGCATCCGAACGTGATCCAGAAGCGCCCGGTGACGAACACGTATCCCAGCTTCATCACGAACATCATTCCGGTGTTGATCTGCGCGAGCTCGGCCAGCGTACCGCTGCTCTTCACGTCATAGAAGTGCTGCGCCATTTCGATGAACTGCCGGGTCGACTCCGCCGTGGCCGCCTGTTGCTCGGGAGTGGGTGGCGGTCCATTCACGACCGCCAGCATGATCAGGACCATCGGAATGTTCAGCACCAGCACGCCCGCCACGATGAGCAGCGTCTTCGTCCGGACCTTGCGCATGGGAATCAGCAGGTATCCGAGCAGCGCGTAGATCACCAGGATGTCGCCGCTGAAAAACACCGTGTGCGCGAGACCGATCAGCAGCAGCACGGTGAGCCGCCACGCGAACCGGCCGGCGAAGGCCGTCCCCTTGCGCGCGGCGTTGTCTATCTGGATCGCGAAGCTCAGGCCAAACAAGAATGAAAAGATCATGAAGAACTTGCCGGTCGTGAGCAGGTTGACGGCCTGCTGCACGAAAGGGTCGAAGGCGTGCACCTGCCCGAAACTTCTGGAAGGCGCGGGGCCGACGAGAAACTCCATGCCGGAGTGAGTCACCATGATTCCGAACAGCGCGAACGCGCGCAGGACGTCGACGACTTCGATTCGCTGGTTAGGTGCGGTGCTCATGAGCGCCCCCTGGTGGTTTGCGCATATTGTAGACGGCGTCGGGTGGTCGGGCATGGCAGACTCTGTCCATGGACGGGCATGACCGCGTGGAAACAATTGTCCGGCCGACGGGCGCGCTCACGGAAGCGGATTGGCAGGAACTCTGGGACCTCAGCCGGGAGTTCTACGACGTCGAACGCTGGTATGCGGAAAACGAGCTGTTCCGGCGCCAGTACATAGCCATGTTCCGCCACAATGGCGGCCTGACAGGCATGGCGGCCATCGACATCTATCGCGCCAAGTTCCAGGGCCGCGGCATCGGCGTCATCCTCACCTCCCACGTCCTGCTGCGCGAGCAGGCACGCGGGCAGAATCTCATCCAGAAGCTGGGCTTGCGCATGTTCCTGCGCGCGCGCCTGCGCTTCCCGTTCCGCCCTATCTATTGGTTCTTCGACACGTTCAGCTACAAGAGCTACCTGCTGCTGCCGCGCAACTTCCGCACCTACTGGCCGCGGCACGAACAGCCGACTCCCGAGGACCAGGGCGCGCTCATCGATCAGCTCGCCACCGAGACCTACGGGCCCGGCTGGCGGCCAGCGCGCGGGGTCGTCGTGCGGTCGGGACGCAAGCGTTTGCTCGACACAACCGCCCCGCTGACTCCGGCCGAAATGGCGGACGCCGATATCCGCTTCTTCGCGCAGGCCAATCCGGGTCATGCCGAGGGTGACATGCTGGTCTGCCTGTGTCCTCTCACGCTCACCAACTGGCTGAGCGTGGGCAGGAAGGCACTCGAGCGCCGCCGGCGCAGCCGGGCGCATTGACGACCGGCGCTCCGCGGGCGAGTCTCGCTCCATGACCTTCATGACTGTCACGACACACGACATCGAAATGATCCTGCGGCTGCTGGCGGCGCTCGTCGCGGGCACCTGCATCGGATACGAGCGCTCATTCCACGGCCGTCCCGCCGGCCTGCGCACACACGTGCTCGTATGCCTGGCTTCGTCGCTGCTCATGCTCGTGACCGTGTACGAGGATCACTGGGTGCGCGTGGTCGGCGAATCACGGCTCGATCCCACGCGCATGGCGCAAGGCATCATGACCGGCATCGGCTTTCTCGGCGCCGGAGTCATCGTCAAGGAAGGTCTCAACGTGCGCGGACTGACGACCGCGGCATCGATCTGGATCACGGCCGCCATCGGCATCATTGCGGGCGCCGGCCTCTATCTACCGCTGGTGGTCTCCGTCATCCTGACGCTCTCCGTGTTGTCTGTCTTCCGCTGGATCGAGACGCGCGTGCCCACCCAATCGTACTTCGCCTTCGACGTGAAGTACGCCAAGGACGGCACCTTGTCGGAGGACGACATGCGCGCGCTCATCAAGCGCCACGCATTCAGCATCGCGAATTTCAGTTATCGGCTCGAAACCGAAGGCCGCGTGCTCCGGCACAGCATGACGCTCAAGACCACCGACCGGACCGCGGCGTCGCGCCTCGCGCACACACTCAAGGAAAATCCCACCGTGCTCGAGTTCAAGCTCTCGCCCACCGGTGACTAGCGCGGGGTATCGGCCGACAGACCCTGAGTAGTTCGTCCGGCATTTGCATGCGCCATCCGGCGCGACGATGCACGCCATGAAAAAGCATCTCCTCCTCGCGACTTTCCTCGCGGCCGCGTACGCGCTGACTGCCTGCCAGACTGCGGGCACCGGATCGGGCAACGTGCGCGGCACGCGCAAACCCGTGGCCTTCACCTGGCAGAGCACCGACAGCGTTTCCGGCAACATCACGGCGACGTTCGGCACCGGCCGCGTGTTCAAGGGCACCTACTTCCAGATCACGAGCGAAACACGCGTCGATCGGCTCGATCCCCTGTGGGACGGCTGGGGCCGGCCATACCGGCGCAGTTCGTGGCGCTACTGGGCGGCGGATTCCGGTTCGCAATTCATCAAGACGTACAGCGGACAGGTGCTCGCGAACATGCACGCGGACGACGGCGACCGCATGCGCTGCAACTTCACGCTGATCAGCCCTTCGCGCGGCATGGCCGGTGGCGGCGAAGGACGCTGCCAGCTCTCGGACTCGGAGCAGGAGATCAACGCGGAGTTTCCGCGCCAGTCCTAGCAAGTGGAATCTGCTCTAATGCGGCCCGATGAACCGCACCGCCGTTCGATACATGACCCTGGCCGCCGGGATCGCGTGGCTCGCCGCGTGGTTTCTGCCGGTGGCCGCGGAGATGCCCGGCTGGCTTGCGTTCCGTTACGCGATGGAGCCGGTGTGGAATCCACGCGAAGCGCCCTGGGTCGATGGTGTGCCCTCGGTGCTGAGCGCGCTCACGAACGTGGTGTTTCCGGTGATGTTCGTATTGCTCTACCGGAACGACGTCGCGCGGCCGGGATTGTTCATCCGCGTCGCCATCGCCTGCTTCATCCTAAATCTCTACTGGATCGTGCAGCTCGTGCGTGAAGGCAAGGCGGACCAGCTGCTCGCCGGGTATTACGTGTGGCTCGCGGCGTTCGCACTGCTCATCGCGTGTGGCGTTTCAATCCATCGAACATCGAAAACACCCACGGCCGGCACGCCAGCATGACCGCCACGGCGCGTTTCTCGCGCCGGGGCAGATGCCGATCGAGATCGGCGAGTTCGTTGAATTCCGCCGACAGCCGCGCGAGCTTGCGCTGCATCACCTGGCGCGACGCTTCCGACAGCTCCGCGGTGCGGAACAGCAGCGTTTCATCCGCGGCGAGAAAACTCGAACGCATGAACTCCTCGCGCACCTGTTGCTCGTAGGTGCGGCGGATGGGCCCGTCTTCGCGCCACGAGATCGGCGCCTGCACGCGCAGGCGCGCGCCGAGCCGTGCGCGCAACTCCACGAGATGCAGGTTGTCGAGTTTCACCAGCCAGCGGCGCAGCAGGCGCTCGTCGGCGCCGAGCTCACTCGCCACTTCGCGCGGCGTGTGACCATTGGTGAGTAGATAGAAGCAGGCGAGCAGCTGAGGATCCGCGGCGAGCGCGGTTTCCTGCGTGGCGCTCAACGTGCTCGAGGTCTCCGCGGGCGCCGCGGAGACCGGCCGCACCAGCTCTTCCATCGACAGGCCCGCCGCCTCGCAGATGCGCTCGAGCCGCGGCAGGCTCAGGCTGCCACGCGACAGGATGCGCTTGACCGAGGGCTCGCTCAGCGAAATGCGTTTCGCGAGCATGGCGTAGGTGATGCCGCGCGAACGCAGTCCGCGCTTGAGCGCGACGATTATCCTGGTTGTTTCTCCCATGGCCGCCGATTCTGCCCGAAGTCGCGCCATTTGTAGCCCACACCCTCGGTATCGCATAGTGATACCCATCCACAGGGTATTGCCGGATGGCGCTGCATGGTGGAGCTTCGTCCCATGCACGCTAAGCTGCAGGCGATCCGCAAGGTTGCGCCGCCGAGTTGGGTCAACGACACCCATTCGGCGCTCAATCACACACCGGTTGCGAAAGTGGTCGAACCGCGCCGCGTCGGACACGTCGTCGAAGCCGTGTTGCAGGCCCGCTCCCGTGGCGAACCGCTGGCCATCGCCGGCGCGCGCCACGCGATGGGTGGCCAGCAATTCCTTGCCGGCGGCACGTTGCTCGACATGCGCCAGCTTTCGAGCGTGCGCTGGTTCGACCGCAATCAGGCGCTCATGGAGGTGGAGGCCGGCATCACCTGGCCCGACGTCATCCGCGGTTATCTCGCGCTGCAGCGCGGCCCCGGCCCCGCGTACGGAATCCGGCAGAAGCAGACCGGCGCCGACCGCCTGACGATCGGCGGCGCGGTGGCCGCGAACATTCACGGACGCGGGTTGTCGGCCCAGCCCTTCGTGGCCGACGTCGAGGGTCTCGAGGTCGTGACCGCGACCGGGGACGTCGTGCGCTGCAGCCGCACGGACAACGACACGCTGTTCCGCCACGTGGTCGGCGGCTACGGATTGTTTGGCGTGGTGACCGCGGTGACACTGCGGCTGGTGCCGCGGGTCAAGGTCGTGAGGTGTGTCGCGCAGCTCGACATCGACGACCTCATCGATGCCTTCGATGAGCGTATCGCGGGCGGACACCTGTACGGCGACTTCCAGTTCGCGACCGCGCCCGGAAGCCCCGAATTCCTGCGCACCGGTGTGTTGTCCAGCTACCGGCCCGTCGCGGCCGACGAGGTGATTCCCGACAACCAGCGGCGGCTTTCGCAAAGCGACTGGAACGAATTGCTGACGCTTTCACACGTCGACAAGCGCGCCGCGTTCCGCAAGTTCACCGAGTTCTACCTGGCGACCCACGGCCAGGTCTACTGGAGCGACACGCACCAGCTCAACCTTTATCTCGAGGACTACCACGGCGCGCTCGACCATCGGCTCGGCGCCGCGGTGCGCGGCAGCGAAATGATCACCGAGCTGTACGTGCCGCGCGCCGATCTCGCCGATTTCATGGACGATGTGCGGCGCGATTTCAGCGCCAATGGCGTGGATTTCATCTACGGGACCATCCGCCTCATCGAAGCCGAACGCGAGACCGCTTTGCCCTGGGCGCGCCACGGCTGGGCCTGCGTGATCTTCAACCTGCACATCGACCACCGCCCCCACGACATCGCGCGGGCCGCGCAGCACTTCCGCCGGCTCATCGATCACGCGCTGCGTTATGGCGGCAGTTACTTCCTGACCTATCACCGCTTCGCGAGCGCCGCGCAGGTGCTGGCCGCGCATCCGGGAATGCTCGCGTTCCTGGCCACCAAACGCGCGCTCGATCCGCAGCGCGTTTTCCAGAGCGACTGGTACCGCCACCTCGACGGATTGCTGGCATGAACCACCTCACCACCCGGCGCGGTTGCAGCGCGGCGGCGATCCTCTGGACCTGCATCGTATTGTTCGGCCTGCGCGTGATCGGGCAATTCGAGGCGTTCGTGCTCGCGCCCGCATGGCTGCCGGAGATGAGCGCGTGGTACTCGGGTCTTGTGCCCTATTCGCTGCTGCTGCCCGCGCAAATCGCATTGCTCATGATCATGTCGGCCGTGGCCTGGAACCGGCGCATCCGCACGGGCCGCTTCGCGCGCGCCAATCCGCGCATCGCGGGCGCCTTGCGTGGATTCGCGTTGCTGTATTTCACGTTCATGGCCGTGCGCCTGCTCGTGAACATCAACGTGAATGGCGCGGACTTCTGGCGCGAGGGCGCGATCCCGGTCGCGTTCCACTGGGTGCTGGCGCTGTTCCTGTCAGTGAGCGGCAGGCTTCCAGCCCATGACGAGCATGAGCACGACGAAGCCGACGACGTAACCTACGGCGACGTGCCACCCGTGCCGCAGCCACTGGCCCACGGACTTGGCTTCGGGAAACAGGTTGGATACCGCCACCCCGGCTGAGGATCCGAACCAGATCATCGAACCGCCGAAGCCGACCGCGAATGCGAGCGCGCCCCAGTCGTAGCCGCCCTGCTCCAGCGCGAGCTTGGTGAGCGGGATGTTGTCGAACACCGCCGAGACGAACCCGAGGCCCAGCGTCGACTGCGGTGACGGAGACGGCAGACTATCTAGCGGCATCATCGAGGCGGCGACCACCAGCGACAGCAGGAAGACCGCACCCTTCGCCGCCGCCGGCACCACCGTGAAGTCCGGGCGCCGCCACGGAGCCAGCAGCAGGATCGCGCCGATCACCGCCGCGCCGATGTACGGGAAGGCGCCGCCGCGTTCCGCGGGCAAGGTGTTCGCGTAGACATTCGCCGCGATCGCGGCCACCAGGATCACCACGACGATGACGAGCCGTGACTTGTCGACGTAGATCTGCCGGCCGGCGTCCCTGATGATCGGCGAATACCGCTGCTGCTGGCGCGCGGCCGGAATGGCGAACACGAGAAACGCCGCGATCGCGGCCACGTACGCGGGCAGGACCTCGAGCGGCGAAATGCCATCGAGCCACATCATCGTCGTCGTGGTGTCACCCACCACACTGCCCGCTCCGCCCGCATTGGACGCCCCGACAATGGCCGCGAGAAATCCGATGTGCAGCTTGTGGCGGAAGACAGTGGCGGCAACCGTCGCGCCGATGATCGCCGCCGCGATGTTGTCCAGGAACGCGGACAACACGAACACCAATGCGAGCAACACGAAGCCGCCCTTCCAGTCATCCGGCAGCACGCGCGGCAGGACGTGTGGCACGTGGCTTTCCTCGAAATGCCGCGACAACAACGCGAACCCGACCAGCAGCGCGAACAGGTTGGTGAGGATCACCCACTCGTGTTGCAGGTGGTGGGCGAGACCGAGCAGGCCCGGCTCGCCGGCGAAACCCGTCGTGAACAGCTTGTAAAGCGTGATCGCCGCCAGCCCGAGCAGCGCCACCTTGAGCGTATGCGCATGAAACAGCGCAACACCTAGCAACGTTGCGCCGAACAACAGGAACTCGACCGGTATTCTCATGGCAGACCGGTCACATCGCCGGGCAATGCCTGGTGATGATGCCGCCGTGCACGGCCTGGGTGATCGCGGCGATGTCCGGCGCGAGATAGCGGTCGATGTCGTAGTGCGGAACGAGAGCGCGGATCTCGCGCATCACGGCCTGCAGTTGCGCGGAGGTCACGAGCGGCGCGCGCAGGTCGACGCCCTGCGCGGCGGCCAGCAGTTCGATGCCGAGGATGGTCGCGGTGTTCTCGCACAGGTCGCCGAGTTTGCGCGCGGCGAAGGTCGCCATCGACACGTGATCTTCCTGGTTCGCGGATGTCGGCAGCGAATCCACGCTGGCCGGATGCGCGAGTAGTTTGTTCTCGGAGGCGAGCGCCGCGGCGGTCACGTGCGCGATCATGAAGCCGGAATTGACGCCGCCATCCCTCACTAGAAATGGCGGCAGGCCCGACAGCGTCGCGTCGATCAGCAGCGCGATGCGCCGCTCGGACAACGCGCCGATCTCGGCCACCGCGAGCGCGAGATTGTCCGCGGCGAAGGCCACGGGCTCGGCGTGGAAATTGCCGCCGGAGAGCACCTCGGCCGTGCCGGCGCCCTCGTTCGTGAATACCAGGGGGTTGTCGGTGACACCATTCGCTTCGCGCAGCAACACGGCGCGCGCCGATTCGATCTGGTCGAGGCAGGCGCCCATGACCTGCGGCTGGCATCGCAGGGAATATGGATCCTGCACCTTGCCGCAGTCGCGATGACTGGAGTTGATCGGGCTGCCGGCGAGCAGCGCGCGGTAGGCGGCGGCGACGGCCATCTGGCCCGGATGCCCCCGCAGTTCGTGGATGCGCGCGTCGAACGGACTCGCGGACCCTTCCGCCGCGTCGACCGACAACGCGCCGGCGACGATGCCCGTGCGCAGCAGGTTGTCGATCGAGATGAGATTGCAGATCGCGAGCGCGGTGGAGGTCTGGGTGCCGTTGAGCAGCGCGAGGCCTTCCTTGGCGGCGAGGTTTATGCGGCTGAGCCCGGCGCGTTTCAGCCCCGCGTCGGCATCGAGTATCTCGCCGCGGCATTCGACTTCGCCGACGCCTAACAACACGGCGGACAGGTGCGCGAGCGGCGCGAGATCTCCGCTCGCGCCCACCGAACCTTTCGAGGGAACACGCGGCAACACGTCGGCGTTGTAGAGCGCGACCAATGCGTCGATCAGCTCGCGCCGCACGCCCGAATAGCCGCGCGCGAGCGAGGCGATTTTCAGCGCAAGCATCAGTCTCACCACCGGCGCGGGCAGGGAAACACCGACCCCGACGGCGTGGGACAGCACGAGATTGCGTTGCAGGAGCTCGAGCTGGTCGTTCGGAATGTGCGTTTGCGCAAGACGCCCGAAGCCCGTGTTCACCCCATAAGCGGGCTCGCCGATCTTCACGATCTGTGCAACGGCCGCGGCGCCGCGATCCACGGCGGCATAGGCGCCGGCCGAAATCGCCAGCCGGACACCGCCGCGCGACAAATCGCGCAAGTCCGCGAATTTCAGGGGATTGCCGATTTCGTACATGCCGGCATGATGCCCCAACGGGCATTCGAGGTGGCGAGTTCGAGTTCGCTAGAATGCCCGCATCTCCTTTGTCTGGCCCTCCCATGAAACCGCGACTCGCCGCCACGGTCCTCGTCCTTTCCCTGACTGCCTGCAGTACGAACATGAAGCAAACACCCGCCGCCCTTGCCGATCTGCCCGCCGCCGCCGCACCGGTCGCGGCCCTGCCTCCGGTCGCGGCGAAAAGGCCGCACGCGGTCATTTCGCCGAATGGCACGCGCGTGGACGAGTACTACTGGCTGCGCGACGACTCGCGCGCGAACCCGGAAATGCTCGCGTACGTAACCGCGGAAAATTCCTATGCGGACGCGATGATGGCGCACGTCAAGCCGCTCGAGGAAACGCTGTACAAGGAAATCGTCGGGCGCCTGCAGCAGGACGACAGCACCGTGCCGTACCTCATGAACGGCTACTGGTACTACAAGCGTTTCGAAACCGGCGGCGAGTACCCTATCTACGCACGCCGCAAGGGATCGAAGGATGCGCCCGAGGAAATCCTGCTGAACGTCAACGAGCTGGCGAAGGGACACGACTTCTTCGACGTCGGCGAGCTGGCCGTCAGCCCCGACAGCAATCTGCTGGCGTACGCGGTCGACACCGTCGGCCGGCGCCAGTACGTCGTGAAGGTGCGCAATCTCACCACACACGCGGACCTGGCCGTCGCGCTGCCGAATGTCGAGAACAACGTGATCTGGGCGGGCGACAACCAGACGTTTTTCTATGTCGAGAAGGATCCGGAAACGCTGCTCGGCTTTCGCGTGCGCAGCCATCACATCGCCAGCGCGAACCACACGGACGTCGCGGCGGACCCGGTGGTCTGGACGCAGGAAGACCAGAGCTTCTACACGCAGCTCAGCCGCAGCAAGGATGAGAAATTCCTGCTCATCCTGACGCAGAGCACTGTCTCGACCGAAGTCTGGTACGCGGACGCAGCGGCGCCGAAGACCGAGTTCAAGCTGTTCCTGCCGCGGGAGCGGGATCACGAATACCAGGTGGAACACGCCAATGGCCGCTGGATCGTGCGCACGAACTGGCAGGCGAAGAATTTCCGCATCGTGGAGGTGGCGCCCGGCGCCGAATCCGACCGGTCGAAATGGACCGACGTCGTCGCGCATCGCGATACGGCGTTCATCGACGCGTTCGACGTATCGAAGAAATTCCTCGCGGTCGAGGAGCACTCCGGGGGTTTGCGCAAGCTGCGCCTGCGGCCCTGGACGGCTCTGGACGGCCGCGCCGATCTGCTCGTGACGGCCGATGAACCCAGCTACACGATGATGCTCGACGTCAACCGCGAGTTCGACAGCGACACGCTGCGTTACACCTACACGTCAATGGTCACGCCGCGCACCACGTACGACTACGACTTCACCACCGGCAAGCGCGAACTGCTCAAGCGCGAGCCGGTCCTCGGCGGCTACGATCCGGCTAACTACAACACCGAGTTCGCGTGGGCCACGGCGCGTGACGGGATGAAGATCCCGGTGTCGATCGTGTATCGCAAGACCACGCCGCGCAACGGCAGCGCCCCGCTGCTGCAGATCGGCTACGGCTCGTACGGGATTTCCTACGATCCGGAGTTTTCGTACATGCCCGCGTCGCTGCTCGATCGCGGCTTCGTCGTGGTCATCGCGCACATTCGCGGCGGCCAGGAGATGGGCCGCGCGTGGTACGAGAATGGCAAGCTGCTGAACAAGGTCAACTCCTTCACGGATTTCATCGACGTGACACGCTGGCTGGGCGCAAACAAGTACTGCGATCCTAAACGCGTGTTCGCTTCCGGGCGCTCCGCGGGCGGCCTGCTGATGGGCGCGATCGCCAACATGGCTCCGCAGGACTACCGCGGCATCGTCTCCGGTGTGCCGTTCGTCGATGTCGTCACCACGATGCTGGATGAAAGCATCCCGCTGACCACCAACGAGTTCGACGAATGGGGCAACCCGAAACAGAAGCCGTACTACGACTACATGCTGTCGTATTCACCGTACGACCAGCTGAGCGGGCACAACTACCCGGCGATGTTCATACACTCGGGATTGTGGGACAGCCAGGTGCAGTACTACGAACCGACGAAATATGTCGCGCGCCTGCGCGCGCGGCGCACCGGTGACAGCCTGGTCGTGCTGCGCACGAACATGGAAGCCGGGCACGGCGGATACTCCGGCCGCTACCAGCGCTACCGCGAATACGCCGAGCAATACGCCTTCATCATCGACCAATCCGGCATCGCGAAGTAATGGGGACATTCCTCGTTTCCTAGCAAAAGGGGACAGACCTGAACTCACTTCCGCTCGCCATCCGGCTGTGTTCCATCATTACGCTGGCCGCAATCGCGGGCTGCGTAACCAAAAAACCGGCCGCGCCCGCCGCGCCGACGGCGCGTTTCGAGCCGGTGAGCTGGACGAAGCTGCCGGGATGGAAGTCGGATGACGCCCTCGCCGCCTGGCCCGCGTTGCTCGAGTCCTGCAAGGTCATCGCCCGGAAGCCGGAATGGCAATCGTTCTGCGGCGCCGTTGTCGCAACCAGTCCGGCGGATGCCGCCTTCGTGCGGTCGTTTCTACAGCAGCAACTGACGCCGTATCGCGTAATACGCGTGACCGGGCGCAAGAAGGAAAAGGCGGGACTCGTCACCGGCTACTACGAGCCGCTGCTGCGCGGCGCGCGCGAACGCAGCCAGCAGTTCGCCACGCCGCTGTACCGTCGCCCCGATGATCTGCTCATCGTGGACCTGTCCGCGGTGATTCCCGAGCTCAAGGGCAAGCGAGTCCGCGGCCGGCTCGAAGGCAACAAGGTCGTGCCTTACTACAGCCGCGGCGGCACCCGCGAAGCGCCCGGCCTCGCTGGTCGCGAGATCGTGTGGATAGATGACCCGATCGACGCATTCCTGCTCGAAGTGCAGGGATCAGGGCGCGTGCAGCTGCCGACGGGCGAGACCATCCGGCTGCAATACGAAGATCAGAACGGACATCCGTATCGCTCGATCGGCCGCTATCTCGTCGACCAGGGCGCGTTCCCGCTGGAGGAAGCGAACATGCCGGCGATCCGCCGCTGGCTCGCGGCCAATCCCGCGCGGCTCAACGAGGTGCTCGACAGTAATCCGAGCGTGGTGTTCTTCAAGGAAGCGCCGCTCGATGACCCGGCCATCGGACCAAAAGGCGCGCTCGCCGTCCCGCTGACCGCCGGCCGCTCGATCGCGGTGGATCCCGCGTTCCTGCCGCTCGGCGCGCCGATGTTCCTCGTCACCACCGAACCGGACACCAAACTACCGCTGCAGCGGCTCGTCGTCGCCCAGGACACCGGCGGCGCCATCCGCGGACCCATCCGCGCGGATCTGTTCTTCGGCTTCGGCGCGGCCGCCGGCGCGCAGGCCGGCATGATGAAATACGACGGCGAGATGTGGGTGCTGTGGCCTAAAGACGCCCCACCGTTGTAATGGGGACATTCCTCATTTTCTTGTAACAATCGTCCGGTAGTCGAAGGCTTAGCCCGTGACCCTCCCGATTGTTACAAGAAAATGAGGAATGTCCCCATTACGCCGCCTCGACGTAGTGGGACTTCTTGTGGAGGAACTCCAGCACCGCCCCGCGCGCCGCGATGTACTCCGCATCGGCGATCAACTCCAGGCGATTACGCGGCCGCGGCAACGCCACTTCGCGTATGTCCCCGATGTGCGCGGCGGGCCCGTTCGACATCATCACGATGCGGTCCGACAGCAACACCGCCTCATCCACGTCGTGCGTGATCATCAGCACGGTGTTGCCGAGCTCGGCATGGATCTTCATCACTTCTTCCTGCAGATGCGCGCGCGTGAGCGCGTCCAACGCGCCGAATGGCTCATCCAGCAGCAGGACCTTCGGACTCATCGCGAGCGCACGCGCGATGCCGACACGCTGCTTCATGCCGCCCGAGATCTCTCCGGGCCGCTTCTTCATCGCATGCGTCATGTGCACGAGTTCGAGGTTGTGCAGCGTCCAGGCGTGCCGCTCCGCGGACGTCTTCTTCCCTGAAAAGATCTTGTCCACCGCGAGCCGTACGTTGTCGTACACCGTGAGCCACGGCAGCAGCGAATGGTTCTGGAACACCACCGCGCGATCCGGCCCCGGCTCGTGCACCTCGCGTCCTTCGAGGAACACGTAGCCGCTGGTGGCATCCGTCAGCCCCGCCACGATGTTGAGCAACGTCGACTTGCCGCAACCCGAATGGCCGATGATCGAGATGTACTCGCCCTTCGCGACGTCCAGCGAAATGTCGCGCAGTACTTCGCTGCGCGACTCGCCCTTGCCGAACGTCTTGCAGACATGCTCGATCTTCAGATACTCAACCGGCTTGTCAGTACTCATACGTTCACCGTCCCGCGTCCAATCAGTTTTCCGGAGAAGGCCACGAGGCGGTCGAGCAGGAACCCGATGATGCCGACGTAAACCAGCGCGAGGATGATGTCGCTGATCAGCGAGCTGTTCCACGCGTCCCAGATGAAGAACCCGATGCCCACGCCGCCGATCAGCATCTCCGCGGCCACGATCGCCAGCCACGACAGGCCGATGCCGATACGCAGCCCCGTGAAGATGTACGGCGCGGCCGCCGGCAACATCACCTTGATGAAGTACTCGAAGCCATTGAGCCGCAGCACCTTCGACACATTGCGGTAGTCCTCCGGAATGTTCCGCACGCCCACCGCCGTGTTGATGATGATCGGCCAGATCGCCGTGATGAAGATGACGAAGATCGCCGAAGGTTGCCCGTCACGGAACGCCGCCAGCGACAGCGGCAGCCACGCCAGCGGCGGAATCGTGCGCAGCACCTGGAACAGCGGATCGAGCGCACGCATCGCCCACTTGCTGCTGCCGATCAGCACGCCGAGCCCGATGCCGATCGTCGACGCGAATAGATAGCCCAGGCCCACGCGCTTGAGACTGGCGTACAGATGCCAGAACAGGCCCTTGTCGATGCCGCCGTTGTCGTACAGCGGATTGACGATGAGCTCCCAGGTGTCGGTCAGCACCTTGCTGGGCGGCGGCAAGGTCGCCGTGGGCGAAGAGCACAGCAGCTCCCACAACACACCGAGCAACGCCAGCATGATGACCGGCGGCAATGTGACCGCGGCGAAGCTGACCGCGCGCGCACGCATCGCGCGCAGCCAGGGTGGCGTCGTCTTCAGACTCGTTTGATCGACAGGCTGGCCAGGTACGCGCTGGGGTTCGCCGGATCGAACGTTTTGCCATCGAAGAATTTTTCGACGCCACGCGACGTCGTTTTCGGAATCTGGGCGTCCGGCACCTTGAGTTCCTTGGCCGCCGCGCGCCACAGATCCTCTCGATTCACTTTCGCGATCAGCGATTTGAAATCTTCCTTGCCCGTGAACTTGCCCCATCTGACATTCTCCGTGAGGAACCACAGCTCGTGGCTCTGGTAGGGATACGATGCGTTGTCGCGCCAGAACTTCATCAAGTGCGGGCTGTTGTCGACGACGCGGCCGGTGCCGTAATCGAACTTGCCTTGCAGCCGGCTGATGATGTCGGGCACGGGCACGTTGAACCAGCCGCGCTTCGACACGATCTGCGCGAGCTCGGCGCGATTCTCGGCCTTGTCCGACCACATGGCGGCTTCCTGCACGGCCATCAGCAGCGCGATCGTCGCCTTGGGATTCTTGTCCACCCAGTCGGCGCGCATGGCGAAGGATTTCTCCGGATGTTTGGCCCACAACTCGCCGGTGGTGATCGCGGTGTAGCCTATCTTCTGGTTCTTGAGCTGCTCGTTCCATGGCTCGCCGACACAGAAGCAATCCATCGTGCCGACTTTCATGTTCGCGACCATCTGCGGCGGCGGCACGACAATGGTTTCGATGTCCTTGTCCGGATCGATGCCGCCGGCCGCGAGCCAGTAGCGGATCCACAGATCATGCGTGCCGCCCGGGAAAGTCATCGCCGCTTTCACCGCGCTGCCAGCGGCTTTCTTCTTCTCCAGTGCGACCTTGAACGGCTTGGCGTCGAGGCCGAGCTTCAGGTCCGCGTATTCGGAACCCACGGAGATGCACTGGCTGTCGAGATTCAGCCGCGACAGGATGTACATGGGCGTGGGCACGTTGTTCTGCGTGACCTTGCCGGTGCTGATGAGATACGGCATCGGCGTGAGGATGTGCGCGCCGTCGATGCCGTTGCCGGCCGAGCCCAGCACGAGATTGTCGCGGGTCGTGCCCCACGAGGCTTGTTTGACCACCTCGACGTCGGGCATGCCGTGCTTGGCGAAGAAGCCCTTTTCCTTCGCGACGATGAGCGGCGCGGAGTCCGTCAGCGCGATGAAACCCAGGATGGCTTTCGTGGTTTCGGGCGCGCCGGTCGCGGCGTACAGCGGCTTCGGCAGCAACGCGCCGATGCTGGTCGCCGCGGCGGTGGCGGCCGCGGCCTTCATGATTTGCCGCCGCGAAATCTTCTGCGAAGGTTGGTCAGACATTTTCTTGCGTAGCTCCCCGGTTGTCGGTTCGAGCTAGCTAAAGCAAGCGCTATGCCACAACGCGCGTTTCGGCCGCAGTGGAAGCGGGGCCTTCGGAATGGCGATTCAGCGGAAAGTCCGCACCAGAACCGCTCTGGCTGCGAGGGGGTCTGCAAGAAATGGGGACATTCCTCGTTTCCTGGCAAAAGGGGACGCACCTCGAATGGGCAGCCCCCTCAGGCGGATGTTTCACGCGCGAGCAGCGTGCATACGCCATTCGACGTAGGCGTGAGGCCTGTCCCCGTTTGCTAGGAAACGAGGAATGTCCCCATTAAGCCGCGTCGCGTTCGGACTTGAGCAGGGTGATCGCGTTGCGTTCGATCCAGCGGCCGAACAGTCCGGCAAGCCGCGAGAGCGAGCGGCCGAGCGCCGTGAGGCGGTATTCGACGCGCGGCGGCAGTTCTGGATAACTCTTGCGGCTAACTAGACCGAAGGCCTCGAGTTTGCGCAGCGTCTGGATGAGCATCTTCTCCGAAACCCCGTCGACTCCGCGGCGGATCTCGCTGGTGCGCATCGGGCCGTTCGCGAGCTGCGCGACGATCAGCAGTGTCCATTTCTCGGCGAGCACCGCCATGACGTGCCGCGAAGGGCACTTTGCATTGAATACATCGGCGGGTGGCCTGAATTTCGGCATGGCGCAAAATTATCACGGCGCTCCCCGCACGGCCATACTTACCCAAAGGTAAGTACCATCCTCCGACATACTTACCAGCAGGTAAGTACTTGTGTCCCGGGTGCCCACTGCGCACACTTGCGCCCCTGATTCGACAACAACGCAATGGAGTACGTCATGCAGCTTTATTATTCCCCCGGTGCCTGCTCTCTCGCTTCCCACATCACGCTGCGCGAAGTGGGCCTGCCCTTCGATCTCAAGCGCGCCGACACCAAGACCAAGAAGCTCGAGGACGGCTCTGACTACTACGCGATCAACCCCAAAGGCGCGGTGCCGGCGCTCAAGCTCGACAACGGCCAGGTGCTGACCGAAGGCGTTGCGATCATGCAGTACGTCGCCGACCAGAAGCCCGAATCGGGCCTGGCGCCGAAGAACGGTTCGTTCGAGCGTTACCGCGTGCAGGAATGGCTCAACTACGTGACGAGCGAAGTGCACAAGGGCTTTTCGCCGCTGTGGAATCCGACGGCGGACCCTGCCGTCAAGCAGTACGCACTCGACAATCTCACGAAGAAGTTCGAGTACCTGAATCAGCAGCTCACGGGCAAGAAGTACCTGACCGGCGACAACTTCACGATCGCCGATTCCTACCTCTTCGTCGTACTCAACTGGGCCAACTTCCTCAACGTCGACCTGTCGAAGTATCCGGCCATCAAGGACTTCCAGGCCCGCGTCGCCGCGCGGCCGAAAGTGCAGGAAGCCCTGGAAGCGGAAGGGCTGCTCAAGAAAGCTGCCTGACCGTAGATAGATCGTTCGCCGATCACGGCCGCGGAGGCGTAATGCTTCCGCGGCCGTTTCGTTTCAGAGGATCAACGCGACGCCCGCGACAAGCGCGATCACTCCCGCCACCCGGGTGAACACGCGCGGGAACGGTACGACCTTTTCGGCAAGCACGAAGATCATCAAGCCCGCGATCCACAGCAGGTTCATGACGCCGAACGCGAACAGCAGCGCCATCAGCACCCAGCAGCAGCCGATGCAATACAGGCCGTGCAACACACCGAGCCGCACCGAACCGCGCGCGTCCGGCTTGAATCCTCCGTGGCGCTGCACGAATGACAATGGCGCCCGGCATTGCGCGAGACAGCGGTCTTTCACCGGCAACCATTGGTAGACGCCCGCTGCGATCAGCAAGGCGCCGCCGAGCGCGCGGCCCGTGCCCGCCATCATCGGCGTGACCACCGCCCGCCATTCGAGCAGCCATTGCAGCAGCGTCGCCACCAGCGCGAACGCGGTCCAGGCCAGTAGATAGCCAGCGGCGAACCAGCCGGCCGGCGCGAACGGCGTGCCGCGCGCCGCGCCCTGCCGCGCGATCTGCTCATACAGCAGCACCATCGGCGCGACGGACGGCGTCATCATGCCGATCATCATCACGGCCCACATCGCGAACATGAACGCGAAATGCCCGGCCGACCACGGGATGAAGTCCGGCGACATCATGGCGGACATGTCGAAGCCGGTCGCCAGCCAGTATGTGTAACCGAGCGCGAGCGCCGAGATCGCGAACAACGCGCCGACGACGAGCCAGCGATCGCGCATCAGGCGATGATGCCGTCCTGGCTCAGGTGCAGCTCCGCGAACTGTCCATATGAATCCGCGAGCTCGTAGGTGATCGGGCCGGAGGTCTTGGTCCAGCCCCGGCCGATCTCGGCAACTTTGAATTCGAAGCCGCCTACCGGTTCGATGCGGATGCGGTGCTCATTGCCCGTGACCGGATTCACGATCGGCTCGCCGCGCTGTTCGATGTAACCCGGCACCCGCATGCGCGCGCGCCGCTTGTCGATGTCCACTTCGAAATCGATGTCGGCGAACACGGGGTCGTGCACCTTGCTCAACATCGAGAAGAACACCTGGAACATGGTCGCCCCGGGCTTCGTGTCCTGGCCACTCATGATCCGCAGCAGTGCATTGCGCTGGGCGTCGTCCGCGCGTTTGTCCACGATCGGCACGGCCTCGCCATTGCCCATGTGGATCGCGCCGGGATATTTGAAGATGCCCGCGATCTTGAGACCGCTCAAATCGACGTCGCCGTGCCGGCCGCGATCGATCTGGATGCCGACCACCGCCCAGCAGTTGCCGTTCGTGGGCAGTGCATTGAACTGGCAGGGACAGCCGTAGGTGCAATTGCAGTTCGCGAATTCGCGGCCGTGAAGATTCCACTTCGTCTCGCTCATGGCGTCACCGCTGGATGGTCGAAGGGCTCGTTCAGCGGATTGAAGCACGAAGTGCGAACGGTCGAAAAGATACGCCGTTCAACCACTACCTAGGGGTGCATCTCCCCCGGCGAATCGATGCAATTTCTCGTCGAATACGTCCAATTCTCGGCGCGCGATTCCGGCGATGCCCGTCCAAAGTGACGTGCATGACCAGGCCAATCCCCAGCGGCATGGGTGAAGTTCGCCGCCTGATATTCGAGTTGCGCGGCCAACGCGTCATTCTCGATCGAAGCCTTGCGACCCTGTACGGGGTCTCGACTGCGCGCCTGAATGAGGCCGTAAAAAGGAATTCAGCCCGATTCCCGGATGACTTCGCATTCCGATTGAGCCCCGAAGAGCACGCAACTTTGATGTCGCAAATTGCGACATCAAAGATCGGGCGCGGCGGACATCGAAAACCGCCGTGGGCATTTACCGAACACGGTGCGATTCAAGCTGCAAATGTGGTCAACAGCGGGCGAGCCATTGAGATGGGCGTCCATGTGGTACGCGCATTCGTTCAACTTCGAGAGCTGCTCGCGACCAACGAGAATCTCGCTCGTCAGCTGGACGCGCTCGAGCGCAAATACCAGGGTCACGACAAACAGATCGCAACGATGCTCGCGACGCTGCGCCAGCTCATGAATCCCTCGGCGCGGGAACGCCGAGGGACAGGTTTCACCGCCGACCTGTGACCGGCCGAGCGTCAGTTGGCCGGGAACACGTACAGTGTGTAATACGCATTCATCTCACCCGGCGCATTCGCATCGAACAATGTCTGCGACGCGAGCTTCGCGTGATACACGCGCGCGGTCTGGCGAGGATGCACCTGCGGCACCTCGGTCGAAGTCAGCACGACGTCCACGCTCTTGCGATCCGCGCTGACGCTGATCGAAGCGAGGTTTTCGTTGCGCAGATCGAGCTCTGGCGAGCCGTAATCCGCCGCATCGCGATATGTCCACGACTCGAGCGACAACGCGGTCTTGAGCAGCTCGGTGCTCACGCCCTTGCCGAGCGGCTGCGTGAACTGCAGCTTGAACCCCTTCGGCGTCGCCAACATCGCCACCACCGCCGGCGCGACGGTCT
Organism: Alcaligenaceae bacterium; assembly: GCA_036677145.1. GTDB lineage: Bacteria > Pseudomonadota > Gammaproteobacteria > Steroidobacterales > Steroidobacteraceae > CADEED01. The sequence goes on along the minus strand of JAKFFF010000027.1, from coordinate 59,493 downwards.
TTCCATCCCAGCGCACGTGCTGCAACGCCGCGACCTTGCCGCCCTTCGCCTGCCAGCCGCGGCCGGTCTGGCCTAACAACAAGCTGCCGTCGGGCAGGAACAACGGGCGCATCACGCCCGACTCGAGTCCTTCGAAGAATGGCATCACGCTGCCCTGCTCCCGGTCGCCCACCTTTTGCAGGGAGACGCGCAGCAGGTTCGACTGCGTCTGGTCGCCGATCAGCATCTGTCCCGTGAACGGGCCAAACTTCTTGCCGGTCACCCAGGCCGGGTTGCCCGGCGAATTCGCGACGCGGTTGTGCGGGAACAGGACGGTGGCTTGCTCGCGCCTGTCGGCCCACTTGTCGTACGCAATCTCCGGCGACGCGGGCGTCATGCCCGGCAGATCCACGAGACTGGCGGGATGGCCGTAGAACGCATCCTTCTTCAACACGAACAACTTCGACGTGGCGACGAAATCACCCTGGTTGTCCGTATACCAGACGCGTCCGTCAGGACCGACGCCCAGGCTCGCGGGACTGCGCAGACCCTTCGAGAACAACTCGGACGTTCCATCCGCCTTCACGCGAATCGCCCAGCCGTTGAAGCCGCCCCACGTGCCCATGGTGTTGCTGCCGGCGTTGTAGGTCGAACCCGAGCCGTCGTGCACGAGGTTGAGCGCGAAGTAGTAAGACCCGTCCGGCGCGCGCACCGGTCCGTGCATGTACGTGTGGTAGTTGGCGTGGAACGAGTGCGCGTCGAACAACGTGTCGTATTTGTCCGCGATGCCGTCGCCATTGGTATCGGAAATACGCGTCAGTTCGGCCTTCTGGCCGGCCACGACGGTGAGTCCCTTGCCGTCTTCGACGACGACCCCGAGGCTGTCGAAGAGTCCTTCGGCGAACAGGCGCCACTCGCCGTTCACGATGCGCCAGATGCCGGCGGTGCGCGTCGCGACGACAATCGTGCCGTCCTTCGCGAGCGAGAGCCCCAGCGCCTCGAACAACTGGTCGCGGCCGTAGTTGTCCTTCGGCGCGTAGAAGTCCTCGATGCTGTAACCGGCGGGCAGCGTCGCCTTCGCGCCGGCCTTGCTCAGCGGCGCGCGCTTGTACGAGTAGTTTGACGCGGCAGGTTTCCACGCATTCGCCGCGACCGCGATCTTGCCGTGCAACGTCACGTCGGTGGCGCCCGCCGGCAAATTCCAGCGATCGTTCTCGAGTTTGCCGCCGCTCACCGTCGCGCCCTTCAGCAGCAGCGGATTCAGCGCGAACGATTGTGCGGTGGCGAGCTTGCCGCTGACGCGCACGGTGAGCTCGCCGGTCGCGGATATCACGGTCGAGGTCGCAACGACGTTTTTGCCGATGCGGTACTTGAATACCGGCGCGGCCAGCTTGTCGCGCGAGTCGCGCGAATATCCCAGGAACTGCGCGTCTTGCGCGGCGATCAGCGCGAGCTGATCCTGGGGATTGTTCAACGCCGCCTTGAACGTCGCGGTGTCCGCGAACTTGCCTTCCTTGAACGAGAAGTCCACCGGCTTGCCGGCGGCGTTCAGCGGCGCAACCAGATATTCGCGTTCGCCGAGCGCAATCTCGCGGCTGTCGTGGCCCAGCGCGAGTCCGCGGTTGCCGCGGCCCACGAGTTCGCCCGACATGTCGAGGAAGCCGCCCTGCCAGATCTTCACGACGGCGAGCAGGCGCGGATCGAACGAGTAATGAATGCCGCTGGGATTGCCCACGTGGATGCTGCGGCCCGACGTGCCGACGAGTGGACCGCGCTGCAGACGCACCTCGTCGCCGACCAGCCATTGCAGGTTGTCGGCCATCGGATCGTAGGGCGCCGCTGGCGTCTGATCCATGAGCTTGACCGCGGGACCGCGATTGCCGGGCTCATTGAGCGTGGCGAGATAGTCGCCGAGCGCATCGATCTGCTGATCACTCAGCACCTCGGCCGGGAAGGCTGGCATCACAGGTAGATAGGCCTGGCCGCGCGTCGGACCGCTTTCGGCGACCGCGAGCTGGTCGGCCGGCGCCCGGATCGAGCGGCGCAGGTAGTCGCGATTGGCCTTCACCTGGAAGCGATGGCCCTCGCCTTCGGCAACCTCGCGCGCACGCGCCTCGGGACGCAGCAGCCCGAACAGGATCGGACCCGAGCTCACGGCGGTTTCACTGGGCGCCACGAGATGGCAGGCCTCGCAGCCCACGGAATGAAAGGTTTCCTTGCCGAGCGCGACGGAATCGAAGAGTTCTTTTTCGTTCGTTTCACCGCCGGAAACCTTCGGCACGGTGACCGGGCCGAAGTCGGCCGGTTCATGCGACATGTTGCGCAACGCGAACGTGCCCTGCGTGACGTAGAACACGACGGGTCCGCGGAAATCCTCCGATTCCCAGCGCGCGCCTTCACTGGCCTTTTCGAATACGACGTTGCGGCGCACGTCGTCACCGACGCGCACCTCGAGCATCATCGCGTTGGCGACCTTGTTGAAGCCCGCGTCCATGCGCGGCCCGCGGAAGCGCACCGCGACGCGCTGCCATTCGCCGGTGCCATTGAGTTCGATGCCGTAACGGCCCTGCAGGTAGGCGTTGGCTTTCGCGCCCTTGGGCGAGCGGAATTCGAATGAGGTGACGCTGTCGGCGAACGCGAAGCGCGTATTCAGCGGTGTTTCACGCGAGGGTGTGCCGGTGAAGGTCACGACACCGTCCGCGAGGCTCCAGGCGTCGCTGCCGCGAAACTCTGGCCCAGGTCCCGAGGAACTCTGTGCGTGGACGACGAGGAAACTTGCGAGCGCAAGCGTGGTCAGTACCGCAGCGGCGCGGTGGGAAAACTTCAGCATGGAACCCCCTCCGAGGCGGCTACACTAACCGAAAATTCCCCTTCTGAAACCGATTTACCCCGTACAAGAACCATACACAAAATGAGCTTGCTCCTTACGCTTCTTGCCGCTAATGGCGGCGCCCTGCCCCCGCAATCCGCAACACCCGCGTCGGCCTCCGCTCCGGCGGAAACAGTCGTCGTCACCGGCTCACGTGTTGCTACGGACCCTGATGACGTGGGCGCCAACGTGACCGTGCTCGAGCGAGCGGACTTCGACGTGGAAAAGCCGGCCCAGTTGTCGGACATATTGCGGCGCGTGGCCGGCGTGCACCTGGACCAGGTCGGCGGCCGCGGCGGCACGGGTTCCCTGTACGTGCGCGGCGCTGATCCTAACTACACGCTCGTGCTGGTCGACGGCGTGCGGGTGAACGATCCCACGAACGCGCGCGGCGGCTCTTTCGACTTCTCGGCGCTCGACGTCGCCGACGTGGAACGCGTGGAAATCGCACGCGGTCCGTATTCGGCGGTCTACGGCGGTGATGCGCTCGCGGGCGTGATCAACATCATCACGCGGCATGCGCCGCGAGACAAAACGACGGCTTCGCTGGATGCCACGGCGGGCGCGTACGACACGCGCGAACTCGCGGTCTCCGCGGGCGGCCCCCTTCCTGGAAACACGGGCGGCGGCAACTGGTCGCTCGGCGCCAGCGACGCGAACCAGGGCGAAGTCGTGCGCGGCAACTCATTCGAATCGCAGCGCGTGTCGGGCAACTTCGATACGCGGATCGGCGACGCGACCTCGCTGTTCGTCACCGGACGTTATTCCGAATCCGAGCGCGAGGGCTGGCCGGATGACAGCGGCGGTTATGAATACGCGGACATCCGCGCTACGGAACACCGCGAGGCGGACGAAATGTTGTTCGGCGCGGGCGTGAACACGAGTGTTGGCGATGCCACCTTCGGTCTCACGCTCGGTTACTTCGATCGCGACGATCGCATCGATTCACCGGGCGTCGCGCCGGGCGTCCGCGATCCTTTCGGCATCCCGCCGAGCATCGTCGATACGAAACTCACGCGATATTCGGCCACGTTGACGGGCACGCAGAAGTTCTCGGACTGGATGACGCTCGCCTACGGCGTCGACTGGTTGCGCGAGGAAGGCGCGAGCAACGGCGCGCTCGACTTCGGCGGCGGCTTCATGCTGCCGACTTCTTTCGAACTGACCCGCACGACCTGGGCGCCGTTCGCGGAGATGCGCCTCGAGACGAGATTCGGCCTGTCATCGCAGCTCGGTGTGCGAGTCGATGAGCCCGATGGCGCGAGTTCGGTCACGAGTCCGCGAGTCCGCGTCGCGTATGCCGCGGGCGATTCCGGATTCACCGTGGCCGCCGCGTGGGGCAAGGCGTTCAAGCTGCCGAGTTTCTATGCCCTCGGGCATCCGCTGGTCGGCAATCCGGATCTCGTGCCGGAGCGCGGCGAGTCGTACGAGCTCGAACTCTCGCAGGTAATTCTCGACGGCGCCGGACGGCTCAGCGCGACCTGGTTCAACGGCGAATTCCGCAACGCGATCGATTTCGATCCGGGTCCGCCGCCGATGCTCGTCAATCGCAATCGCGTGGACACCACGGGCTTCGAACTCGCGGGACGCGTGGCTCTGAATGAGCAATGGCAGTTCGACGCCAGCGTGACGCAGGCCGAGAGCCGCATCGCGGGCACGAACGCGCAGTTGCGCAATCGGCCCGAGTGGCGCGGCGGCGTCGGCGCGCATTGGACGCCGTTCGCGGCGCTCGAGCTTTCGGCCGCGGCGACCTACGTGGGTACGTCGCTCGATTCGTCGATCGCGACCGGCGACATGCGCCTGCCTTCCTACACGCGCGTCGATGTGAGCGCGGCGTGGCAGCTGTCGCCGAAGCTCCAGGCCTGGCTCGCCGTCGACAATCTCACCGACGAACGCTACGAAGAGTTCATCGGCAACGAAGCGCGCGGCATCCTGCCCCGCGCGGGCGTCAAGTTCAGCTTCTGATGACGAGGGGGACAGACTTCAAAGTCTGTCCCCTTCTAGCTATTCAGGCTGCGAGCACTTGCGGACGCTTGCGCGCCCGCGCGCCGAACACTCCGGCAAGTCCCAGCACCATCAGCGCCAGGGTTCCCGGCTCGGGCACCGAATAGGACACGTTCGTCACCACTCCAAAGCCGGTCCACGACGCGAAGATCACTCGCGCGACGTCGAGTCCCGTGACATCGAGGGAAGCCGTGCCGGCGAACGTGCCGAACGATCCGAACTGGGTGTACGTGAGGCACCCGGCCGGCGATGAGGGCTGCGGGTTCGGGTTCCCCGGGCCCATCGACAGACAGCTCAGCACTTCGTTACCCGAGGAATCGAGCGCGATCATGCTGGGCGGATCGATCGTCCAGACGGACTCGATCGATATCTGGCTGATGTCTTCGTTGAAGGCCACTTCGAGCACACGCCAACTGCCGTTGCAGTCGAGCGCAGGCAGGCCGAGCTGTCCCCGTTCGTAGCAGCTTTCCCACTCCATGCCGTTGATGACTGGCAATCCCAGGCCGAGCGGTTCTCCCGCCGAGTTGCAGGCTTCGGCGCCACAGGGCGTGACCAGGACGGGCGAGTAGACAGGCGTGTAGTTGTTTGGGGCGGCCGGATCGTTGGAGATGAGCCGGAGCGTGACACCCGGGGCCGCATTGGACACGTTGGTCCCCGCGGCATAGGCCGAAGCGTCGATGACATCAGCGCTGACGGGCGCCCCGAGGCAGGCGGCGAGCGCGAGGCAGGCGTAGACATGGGTTTTGTTCATTATTGTTCTCCCTTCCATTGGAATCCCACAGTCGCCGGCCGAGTCTGCGCGCGCGGCGCGCACCGGCAAGCGGACGGAACCCCGCGGCCGGCGAAAGTGTGACTTTGTTCCGCAGTCTGTTGCGCTGCGGTAGATAGCTGCGACTATCTACAGGCTCGGCTACCCTACAGGTTGTCGTACTGAAGCCCGATGATCCGCGAGGCGCCCTGCGCCGAGCCGGCCACGACCCGCTTGATGACGGCGATCGGCGAAGTCAGCCGGATCGTGCCAATGAAATCGCCGCCCGGCGAGAGCTGGAAGCTGGTCATGCAGGCCTGCAACACCTCGAACGGGTAGAAACACGAGTTTGGATTGCCGTTCAGTGAATTGCCTGGCTGACTTCAGGGCTCAATGCTCTCGCCAAGCGAGAGCTGATTGCCGTCAGGGTCTTCGATGCGTCCGTCGCGCATGCCGTAAGACCGGTTCGCGAGCGGCACAATCACTTTCGCGCCGGCTGCGACGACGCGCTCGAAATACGCGTCGATGCCATCGACCTGCACGTAAGCGTGCGAGCGCACTGGCGTCGCGTAGACCGAAATCATGATTTCAACGGCATCGCGGCACACGCTCGCGATGTCCGGCGGCTCACCCGCTTTCCAGCCGGGCTCGAAGGCCAGCACGCGCGTGTAGAAGTCGAGACTGCGCTCGAGATTCGCGACCTGGAAGATCGGACAGATGGATGTGAACTTCACCTGGCTCATCAGGCCTCCAAACGAAAAAAGGGCCGGACTTTTCAGGTCCGGCCCCTTTTGCTAGCAAACGAGGAATGTCCCTATTAGTTCTTGATGTCGAGCACGACGGGTTTGTAGCCGCCCCGGCTCCGGAACCAGAGGATCAAGCCTAGATAGACGAGCAGCATGATCAGCGGCAGCACCGCGATCGTACGCAGCGCCTCGAGCTTCGACTCGGCGTCGATCTTGTCGACGATCGCCTTGTCTTCCGCCGCCAGTTCAGCGCGCTTCTCCGGCACCACCGCGGTGTACGTGCCGAACATGCCGTCCTTCTGGGTGGTCACCGCCGCGGAGAGCTGCGTGCCGTTCGTCGCGTCGTGTTCAGCGATGTGCTGAACCATCGCGCGATCCTGCACGCCACCAATCACCGGCGAACCCACGATGCCCGCCGCCAGCATGCCGACGCCGGCGACGACGTTCAGCGTGATCGCGCCACCCCGGGGTGATTGCTCGGCAACCACACCCAGCGACGTCGGCCAGAAGAAGGCCTTGCCGATGCCGTATACCGTGGCCGCGACCAGCAACATCACGCCCGTGGTCTTGGAGAGCATCAACAGACCCACGGCCGCGATGGCCGCTGAAATGGCCAGCAGCCCCAGCGGCGAGAACTTGTGGATCAGCGGACCGGCGAACAGGCGCAACACCAGCACCAGCGCCATGGCGTAGATCAGCACCCAGCCACCCGACAAGCCGATTTCCGCCATCGCGGGCGTCATCATCGCCGTGATCCAGCCATCCGTACCGAGTTCGGTGACGGCCAGCGGAATCATCACGAGAATCATGACGATGAACAGCGGCTTGCCCGGCGAACGCGCCCACAGTCCGTAGCCGATGGTGATTGCCGCGATCAGCGCCCACTCCACCGTCGACGACCAGCCGAACACGCGGCCGAGCTCGAGGACCATCAGCACCGCGACGATGAACGCGCTGACGAAGCCGGCCTCGGCCAGCATTTCGCGATACGACACGCCCGCGGCGACACGTTCGCTCTGCGGGAACACGCGCGGCAGCAGCATCACGATGTACGTGACGACCGGGATGAGCATCAGCGCCATCTTGTAGCGCCAGCCCATGTCACCCGGCAGCGCCAGCGCGAGGATGCCGCCGATGACGAAGCCCGCGGGCCAGCCCGCGTGCAGGCGATTGAGCCACGTGGTCTTGTCGTGCCGGAACTCGCGCGCGATCAGCGGATTGATGCCCGCCTCCACCGCGCCGTTGCCGAGCGACAACACGAAGCTGCCCCAGTACAGGCCCCAGTAGCCGTCGGCCCGCACCAGCAGAATGAAGCCGATGACATGCGAAGCGGCGGCAAACCACAACGTGGCCTTGAAGCCGATTTTGTCGATGATCAGCGAGAGCAGGATGATGCTGATGGCGAACGGCCAGAGGCCCACGCCGAACAACTCGCCCTTCTGTGTTTCGGACAATCCGAACTCCAGTCCCCACGCGTCGATCGAAAACGCGCGCAGGATGAAGCAAAAGGATGTCGCGACGAGCGCGGCGAAACACACCGCGAAAATCTTCTTGGCCTCGGCAGACGCCGGCACCGCGCCGGTCATAGTGGCTTCTGTACTCATGGTCTATCTTCCCCCCAATCGTGAATCTATCTATTTGATCCAGACCCGCTCTTTCAGACACGGGTCCAGGCACTGTTCGCCTGGCCTGACTTCAACACGGCCTCGATGAACGCCATCACGCGCGTGCCCGTGACGACATCGGGCGCGAACAGCGACGCCGCCTTCGGCGAGCGTGACTCCAGTCTTGCGGTCACGCGTTCGGCGAAATCGGTGTAGAGCTGCGAGAAGGCTTCGATGAAGCCCTCGGGATGTCCGCCCGGCAAACCCACCGAGCTGGTCGGCGTGCCCGGATCGCCGCGACGCACGCAGCGCGGCGCCTCGCCCGCTTCGACGACCAGCAACTCTTCCGGCCGCTCCTGGAACCATTGAATGGAACCCGTCTCGCCGTACACACGCAGTCGATGCGAATTCAGATGGCCGATGGCAACCTGGCTGGCCCACAAACTGCCGCGCGCGCCATTGGCGAAACGCAGCAGGACGTTGACGTTGTCGTCGATGGGCCGGCCCGGAACGATGGCGGTCACGTCGGCCGCGACTTCGGCCACCTTCGCGCCCGTGACGAATTCCGCGAGCTGGAACGAATGCGAGCCGATGTCACCCAGCGCGCCGGCGCCGGCCTGCTTGGGATCCGTGCGCCAGCTGGCCTGCTTCTGTCCGGTCTTCTCGATCGCGGTGGCGAGCCAGCCCTGCGGATACTCGGCCTGCACGACACGCAGGGCGCCGATCATTCCGTCGGCGATGAGCTGTTTCGCATGACGGATCATCGGATAGCCGGTGTAGTTGAACGTCACACCCAACAACCGCTTCTTTTCCGCCGCGAGCGACACCAGCTTCTCGGCATCGGCGAGATTCGTCGTGAGCGGCTTGTCGCAGATGACGTCGAGTCCACCCTCGAGCAGCGTCTTCGACTGCACGTAGTGCACGTGATTCGGCGTGACCACCGAGACGACTTCCACGCCGTCGGGGCGCTTCGCCTCGCCCGCCACCAGCGCTTCGACCGTCGGATACGCCCGCGCGGCATCCACGCCGAGCGCGATCGCCGAGCGTTTGCACTTCTCCGGATCGGAAGAGAACACGCCGGCCACGAGCTGGTAACGCCCGTCGACGCGCGCCGCCATGCGATGCACGTTGCCGATGAACGCGCCCTCGCCGCCACCAATCATTCCCCAGCGGAGCGGTCTCACTTGGCGAGGCCCAGCGTTTTCAGCGCGACCGAATTGTCGCCGCCCGCCGCGAAATCATCGAACGCCTTTTCGGTGACGCGGATGATGTGTTTCTTGATGAACGGGGCGCCTTCGCGCGCGCCGTCCTCGGGATGTTTGAGCGCGCATTCCCACTCGAGCACGGCCCAGCCTTCGAAGTTGTTGGCGGCCATCTTCGAGAAGATGCCGTTGAAGTCCACTTGTCCGTCGCCGAGCGAACGGAAACGGCCGGCGCGATTCGTCCAGGAGGCATAACCCGAGTACACGCCCTGCTTGCCCGTGGGACGGAATTCCGCGTCCTTCACGTGATACATCTTGATGCGGTCTTTGTAGATGTCGATGTACGCGAGATAGTCGAGCTGCTGCAGCACGAAGTGCGAAGGATCGAACAGGATCTGGCAGGCCTCGTGCCCCTTCACACGCTCGAGAAACATCTCGAAGGTCTCGCCGTCGAAGATGTCCTCGCCCGGATGCACTTCGAAGCAGCAGTTCTGGCCGTTCTCCTTGAACACGTCGAGGATGGGCTTCCAGCGCTTCGCGAGTTCGTCGAACGCGGCCTCGATCAGGCCCGGCGGCCGCTGCGGCCACGGATATAGATAGGGCCACGCCAGCGCGCCCGGGAACGCGGCGCAGTTCTTGAGGCCGAGATTCTTGCTGGCCTTCGCGACCAGCTTCATCTGCTCGACCGCCCACACCTGGCGCTTCGCAGGATTGCCGTGCACTTCCTTCGGCGCGAAGTTGTCGAACTGCAGGTCGTATGCCGGATGCACCGCGACGAGCTGGCCCTGCAGGTGCGCGGCGAGCTCGGTGATCTCGATGCCATGTTTCGCGGCGACGCCCTTGAGCTCGTCGCAATACGTCTTGCTCTCGGCGGCCTTGGCGAGATCCATGACACGGCCGTCCCAGCTCGGCAGCTGCACGCCGACGTAGCCGTAGCCCGCGGCCCATTTGCACATGTCGTTGAAGTTCTGCAGATGCGGACCACCGCCCGCGAACTGCGCCAGGAAAATCGCCGGACCTTTGATTGTCTTCATGCTCAGACCAGGAGTTGAGTGAGGTAATCGCCACTGATCTTCACGGAGTCGAGGATCGGCCGGGTGAACGGCGCCTCCTGCTCGTAGAAGAACGCCTTCGTGCCATTCGCCTTCGCGACACCGATCACCGACTTCCAGTCGATGGTGCCTTCGCCGAGAGCGACCGACGCCGGATCCTTGCCATCGGCGCCACGCTTGCCCACGTCCTTGACGTGCAGGGCGATGACGCGGTCCTTGTACTTGTTCAACAGCGCTACCGGATCCTGCTGGGCCACCACCACCCAACCCACGTCGAGCTCGATCTTCACGTGCTTCGGATCGGTATTGGCGAATAGATAGTCGAAGGCCGTCTGGCCGGCGAACTTTTTGAATTCGGCGCTGTGGTTGTGATAACCGAAGGCCATGCCGGCCTCACTGACCTGCTTGCCGAACTTGTTGAACAGGTCCGCGTTCCACTTCCAGTCCGTGAGATCCACGGACTTCATGCGTTCTTCCCAGGGAAGCTTTTCCTTCTCGGGCGAAACGCCGGGCGAGGACGCGACGACGTACTTGAGTCCCAGCGCCTTCGCGTCGGCGATGATCTGGTCACCGTTCTTCGCGATATCGCTGGCGCTCGAATGCGTGCTCACCAGCGAAAAGCCGATGTCGCGCATGAACTTCGCGAGATCGGCGGGGTTCTTGCCGTAGTAGCCGGCGAACTCGATCTCGCGGAATCCCGCGGCGTAGACCTTGCGCAAGGTTCCTTCGAGGTCCTTCGCCGTCTCGTCCTTCACGGTCCAAAGCTGGATGCCCAGCGGAACCTTGCCGCCCTGGCTGGCGAACGCGGCACGCGACATCAGTGCCCCGGCCGCCATTCCGGCACCCGCGGACACGAGAAAGGAACGACGGCTCAGCATTTCACGACCCCTCGGAAGTTCTGGACGGGCGAGTACAAGGCATGACCCCGTAAGTCGTCAAGCAGCCCTCCCGGCCACTCAGGGCAACACTCGCGAAGTCAATTTTTCCGTGGGTTCCGCGTCCGCCGTGGGCGCGTTACAAGCGGCCAGGCAACGACGCAGCTCCGCCAACCGGGGCGGCTTGGTGAGTACCGCGCGGACTCCCTCAGGTGTCTCACCTTCCTCGATCATCCGCTGGCCCCAGCCGGTGAGCATGAAAATCGCCGTGCCCGGCGCCGCGGCCTTGATGGCCGCCGCTACGGCTCTGCCGTCGACATGCGGCATGCCGAGATCGGTGATGACCACCGGAAACGCGCGGCCCGCGTCAAGCGCATCCAGGAAAGCTTCGATACCGGCTTTACCGCCGTTCGCCGTGTGTATCTCGTGCCCGTCGTGTTTCAGCACCTCACCCAGGGATGTGAGCAGCAGCGGGTCATCGTCGATGAGCAATATTCGCGTACTGCGCGGCACGCTTGCTCCCGGGGCGTTGACGATCGGCTGGGGCGCCGCGACGGCCGCCGGAAAAAGGATGCGGAACGTGGAGCCCGCTCCGAGCGCGCTGACGATTTCGAGATCGGCGCCGTGACGCTGGGCGATGCCGTAGACCATCGCCAGGCCCAACCCCGATCCCCGTTCTCCCTTGGTCGTGAAGAACGGCTCGAGGCAGCGGCGGCGCGTCTCTTCGTCCATGCCAACACCGGTATCCGCGACTTCGACGAAAACGCGGTGCGATCCGGCGCGAGTCACGCGGCCCGAGCGCAGCGTGAGGCGCCCACCGCCGGGCATCGCATCCACCGCGTTGAAGACGAGATTCACGAGCGCCTCGCGCAACTCGCCTTCGATCGCCATGACTTCCGGATCGTCGTCGGCGGCCTCGATGCCCGCTTCGACGACCACGCCGCGTTGCTGCACGATGTCGCTCCAGCGCGCGCGCGTCAGATCAAGCACGTCGCGCAGGGTGCGGTTGACGGAAACGGGGGCAAGCGTGAGCTGCGCGGGGCGCTTGCGATAGAACTCGCCCATGCGCGCCACCGTGTTGGCGACGTCATCGACGGCGCGCTGGATGATGCCGAGCTGATCGCGGGCGCGCGCGCTGAATCCCTTTTCGTGCGTGAGCAGCGCATCGACGTACACCGAGACCGGCGAGATCGCGTTGTTGATGTCGTGTGCGATGCCGCTCGCCATCTGGCCGAGCGCGCGCAGCCGTTCGTGTTCCAGCACCGCCTGCTGCGTGCGCCGCAGATCGTCATACGCCTGGCGCAACGAATCATGCAGGCGCGCCTGGTTGGCCGCGAGCGAAACGTGGTCGCAGAGCTGGCGCAGGAATTCGCGCTCGCCCGCGCTGAATCCATCGACGACGCGCCGCGCGACGACCAGCACGCCGAACACGGTGCCGCGCTGTTCGACCATCAGTGGCACGCAGACCATGGAATGCAGGCCACCGCGGGTGAGCCGCCGCGGAAATGGAAAAGGCACCGCCGCGATGTCGGGCTCGTATACGAGTTCACCCGCGACGCAACGACTCAGGCCATTTCTGTCGATCTCGATGCGCGAACTTTCGGACATCGCGAGTTCGAGCGCGAGCGGCTCGCTGCGCGCGCCGACGCGGTTCACGGTGAGCACGCCGGTATGCGCCTCGTAGCTGCACAACGCGGTGAAGTCCACCGGCAGGTGCTCCTCGAGGCTGCGCACGACCACCTGGAAAATGCTGGCGAGATCCTGCCGCTCGGCGATCGCGCGGGTTATCCGCTGCAACAGGCCCAGCCGCTCGAGCTGCAGCAGCGCGCTGCCCTCGGCGGCCTGGCGCACGCCGATCTCGCGGCGCAGGTCCGTGTTTGCCGCTTCGAGTTCCGCGGTCCTGGCGGCAACGCGCACTTCGAGCGCCTCGTTGATCGACAGCAGTTCCTCTTCCGCGCTCATGCGCCGCGCGGTATCCGCGGAACCCATCTGTATCAGGCTGAACAGCAACAACAGGCCGCCCGCGAACACGCCGAAGTGCGCGGTCATCGCGAATTTGCTGGTGGCCTCCACCGAATACAGCATCAGCGAGTGAGACAGCGCCGTCGCCAGCGCGTAATACGCGAGCGCATGCGAGAGCCGGTCGCCGTGACGGTGCCGCCAGTGACTGAGGCCGACGGGAATCCACAGCAGCGGGATGGCCAGCAGTGTCGGGCGGATGATCCCGAGGGCCCCGGGCTCGGCGTATCGCGGCAGCCACTGGAACAAGGCGAACAGCCCGCCAGCCACCGCCAGCGTGGCGAGCGCGAACAGTAGTTTGGAAGTCTTCTCGGTGGGGCGCCACCACAGGACCAGCGCGGAGCCGAGCGGCAGTAGATAGGCGGGCGGCGCCCAGGTGCCGGAGCGAAGGCTCCGCGCCACCTCGTTGAGACTTGCCGAGGCGGTGGACGGCTCGAGCGCCGCCATCACGTGCAGCACCTCGAGCACACCGGCGATGGCGAACACGATGGCGAGGAAACGCACGCGTATCTCGCCGGCGCGCCAGCCGAGATCCCAGAAGAGCAGCGACACGGCCACCGTCGTCAGGGCGATGCCCGTGTTGAGAATGGTGTGCAGGACGGGAAAACCCGGGCCCGGCGCCGAAAATATTGCGGCGCCCGCAATGGCGGTGACGCCCAAAGCCATGAGGAAGTCGCGGCCGGGATGCAGCTGCGCTTTGGCGTCCAATCGCACCTCCCACTGCCTCTCGAGGGCAGCGAGGATACTCCACCGCGAATGACGCGGCCTCCCACTATGATTGGCAACTTATGAACAATCGTCTGGACCGGCCGGTCGACCCCGCTCGAGATCACATTCTCGGCACCGACAACGCCGCCATCACGCTGGTCGAATACGGCAGCTACGACTGCCCCCATTGCCGCGCGGCCAACGCGCGCATTTCGGAAGTTCGCGGCCAGCTCGGTGAGCGCGTGCGATACGTGTTCCGGCATCGACCTATCACGGGAAGTGAACTGGCGCGCCGCGCCGCCGATCTCGTCGAGCAGGCCGCTACGCCGGATGAGTTCTGGGCCGCGCACGTCTCGCTGATGACCCGGTCGCGCACGCTCACCGAAGACGATCTGCGCGTCGTCGCGAACGACCTGCGCTTGTCCGAGCTCGAGCCCGACATGTGCGCCGCCGTGGCCGCCGAGGCCAAGTCGCGCGTCGATGCGGACATCGCAAGTTCGCAAGCGAGCGGCGTGCGGTTCACGCCGACGTTCTTCATCAATTCACAACGTTATGACGGCCCGTGGGACGAAGCTTCGTTCACGGACGCGATGCTCGGGTCGCTGGGTCATCGGGTGCGCACCGCCGCGCTCGATTTCGCGAGCTGGGCGCCGTCCGCGGGATTGATGCTGCTGCTCGCCACCGTGCTCGCCATCGTGTTGATGAATTCGCCCATCGGCGCTTCGTTCGCCGCGTTGTGGGACACCGAAGTGGGGCTGAGCTTTGGTAGCGCCGGGTTCAGCATGTCGCTGCTGCACTGGATCAACGACGCGTTGCTCATCGTGTTTTTCCTGGTCGTGGGCCTCGAAATAAAACGCGAATTCACGGTCGGACACCTGGCGAGCCGGCGCAGCGCCGCCTTGCCGATCGCCGCGGCGATCGGCGGCATGGTCGTGCCCGCTCTTATATATGTGTCGCTGATACCTTCCGGCGTGTGGCAACACGGTTGGGGCGTGCCCATGGCCACCGACACCGCGTTCGCGGTGGCGCTGATCGCCGTGATGGGCGCGCGGGTTCCGATCGAGCTGCGAATCTTTCTGACCGCCGCCGCCATCGTCGATGACATCGGGGCGATCATCGTCGTGGCTATCTTCTACTCCGGCGAGTTGAACCTGACGGCGCTTGCGGGCGCGGTGGCCGCGGTGGGTCTGCTGGCGTTGCTGAATCGCTCGGGTGTGTATCGCGTCTCGCCCTATGTCTTCGTCGGAATCCTGCTGTGGATCTGCGTGCATGGCGGCGGACTACACGCGACGCTCGCCGGAGTGCTGCTCGCCGCGTTCATACCGACCCGCCCGCCGCCTGACTATCACTCGCTCATCACGCAGGCGGACGCGATCCTCAGCGCCGAAGCGAGTCACGGCGGCGAGCAATTCCGTCAGGGGCCGTCCGAACCAGCACTGCGCGAAATCGACGCCATCTTCGACCGGCTCGAATCCCCGGCCGATCGGCTGCTGCGCAACGTCGCGCCGCGCTCGAGTTTTCTCGTGCTGCCGGTGTTCGCGCTCGCCAATGCCGGCGTCGTGTTCGCCGGACTGACGTGGGGCCCGCATGGCGTCCTGATGGCCGCGATCGTCTGCGGTTTGGCGATCGGCAAACCCGTCGGGTTCATGCTCGCATCGTGGCTCGCCGTGAAGACGGGCATCGCGGAAAAGCCAGCCGCGTATTCATGGCGGCAATTGTGTGGCGCCGGCGCGCTTGCGGGCATCGGATTCACGATGTCGCTGTTCATCGCGGGCCAGGCGTTTTCCGTGGCCGAGGATTTCGCGGCGGCGAAGATCGCAGTATTCGCGGCGTCGGTGTTGTCGGCCATCGTGGGCGTCGCGATCCTGTGGAACGCGCCGGCATCAGGGGATTCCGATGCGCAGCGATGAATTGAAAGCCGCGTTCGATCAGCAGGCCGCGGGCTACGACCGGCAATGGGAGAAGCTGGCGCAGCTCCGTGACGGATTGCACTTTCTCCTCGAGTCGGTGTTCGCGGATTTGCCGGCGCGCGCCCGTGTTCTCTGTGTCGGCGTGGGAACGGGCGCGGAACTGGCGCACCTCGCGAGGAAATTCCCCCACTGGAAATTCACGGCCGTGGAGCCATCCGGCGCGATGCTCGAGCAGTGCCGCCAGCGGGCCGTGAAGGAAGGGTTCGAGTCGCGCTGTCAATTCCACGAGGGTTACGTCGACTCACTACAGGGCGATAGTTTGCACGACGCCGCCACCTGCTTTCTCGTCTCTCAATTCATTCTCGATCGCGACGAGCGCACCGGCTTCTTCCGGTCCATCGCCGCCCGGCTCGCTCCTGGCGGCCTCCTGGCGAGCTCGGACCTGGCCTCGCAAGTCGGCTCGCGCGAGCACGACGCGCTCGTGCATGCGTGGATGAACATGATGGCCGCGGCGGATGTGCCGCCGGAAGCGTTGGAGAAGATGCGGGCCGCGTGGAAGAAGGACGTGGCGATACTGCCCCCGGCGGAAGTCGCATCCATCATCGAATCGGGCGGCTTCGAGAGCCCGGTGCCGTTTTATCAGGCCGGGCTGATTCACGCCTGGTTCTCGAGACGCCGCGCATGAAGCCGCGCGGAACCGATTCCGGCAAACATCGCATCTACACGATGAGCTTCGCGAAGGTGTATCCGCTGTACGTTCAGAAAGCGGAACGCAAGAACAGGACGAAGAAGGAAGTCGACCAGATCATCTGTTGGTTGACGGGTTATACCCAGGCTGGCTTGCGCCAGCAGATCAAACGCGAAACCAGCCTGGAGACATTCTTCGCCCAGGCGCCGGCGATCCATCCCAATAGTTCGCTGATCAAGGGCGTGGTGTGCGGGATCCGGGTGGAAGAGATAGAAGACCCGTTGATGAAAAAGATACGCTACCTGGACAAGCTGATCGACGAGCTCGCGAAGGGCAGGACCATGGAAAAAATCCTGCGTCAGCCCGACCCATGACGAAGGCCGCCTCCCGCAGCAAATTCTTCTTGTACATGGCCTGCGCGTTTCTGGCCATCGCGCTCATCGGGTTCTCGACTACCTACTTCGTTCCGTTGTCGCGCGGAACCTTCAGTGCGCCCGCGATCATTCACATCCACGGCGCGCTGCTTTTTGGCTGGCTGCTGCTTTTCATCCTGCAATCGTCGCTGATCCACGATCGCCGCTTCGTCACCCATCGCCAACTCGGCGTCGTGGGTGCGGTCATATGCGGCGCCATCGTGGTCTCCGGTGTTCTCGTCGGGCTCCATGTGACTCGCAGGGACCTCGCTACCGGAGGTGACGAATTCGTTCTGGGTCAGTTCGTGAACATCCTGATCGAGATGCTGCTGTTCGGCGCGCTGGTCGCGGCTGCGATCGTCATGCGCCGGGATGGCGAGTCTCACAAACGTCTCCTCCTTCTCGCGACGATTTCGGCGCTTGCGCCCGCCTGGCTGCGGTTCCGCCACCTGCTCCCCGCGGTTCCGGATCCCTTCGTCACGTTTTCGGTGTTGGCGGATTCGTTGCTGCTGGTTGCCATTGCACGCGATTACCTCGTGATCAAGCGCGTTCATCCTGTCTATATCTGGGCGGGTGGAGTAATGGTCGCGGTACACGCGATCGAGCTGATCGCGATTCGCAGCACCGCATGGGTGCAATTGTCCCGATGGCTGCTGAGCGAGCCCGCGGTCTGACGGCTCCCCCGCAAGACAGATTGCGCTGCGGCGCGTTGACGGCTGAGAATCGGCGCTCAGGCGAAAGCTGAGGGAGGGCGTCGCCATTGTCAACGAAGAGGGTCAACGAAGAGGCCAACCGATGAGCACTGTCATGACTCCCGCCGCCGATCCCGCTATCGCTGCGTACGTGTCGCGCGAATCGCTCGTGCACCAGCTGTACGAAGCGGCCGAGCTCGAGCACAACCTCATGTGCACGTATCTCTACGCGGCGTTCAGTCTCAAGAGCGGCGTGGAGGAAGGCCTGTCCCCTCTCGAAGCGGACGCCACCGCGCGTTGGCGCCGCGCGATCCTGAAGGTCGCGATCGAAGAGATGGGGCATCTCGCCGCGGTGTGGAACATCACCTCGGCGCTCGGCGGCAGTCCGCGTTTCGGCCGGATGAACTTTCCGCTCGACACGGGTGGAATGCCTGCCAGTGTGGTAGTCAGGCTCGAGCCGTTCAGCGAGGCGGTGCTCCAGCACTTCATCTTCCTCGAGCGGCCGAAGGATTCGCATGAACCGGACGGCGCGGGATTCGTCGCCGAATTCCAGTTCCGGCGCGGCATTGCAGCGCCGCGCGTGACGCCGATGCCGATCGACTACGACACGGTCGGCGTGTTCTACGAGACGTTGTCCGCCAACCTGCGCGCTTTCGTCGCGCGCGTGGGCGAGAGCGAAGCTTTTTGCGGCGACCGCAACCTGCAAATCTCGCGCAAGGAGATCGATTTCCAGGGTTGCGAACCCGTGATCTGCCTGAAAACGGCGCTCAAGGCCTTCGACGCCATCGTGAGCCAGGGCGAAGGCGCCGCGCACGAGTGCGCCGAGTGTCATTTCGCCAGGTTCGTCGCGATCCGCGAAGAACTGAAAGCGTTGAAGACGGCCAATCCGTCGTTCGAGCCGGCCTTTCCCGCGGCGGTGAATCCCGTGTTGCGCCGGCCGGTGCGCGCGGGTCTGCGCGTATGGATCGAGAACGAGGAAGCCGCGGCCACCGTCGATGTCGCGAACTCGGCCTACATGCTGATGCTGCGGCTGATCGCGCATTCCTATCTACTGCCGCGGCCACATCCTGCGAAATCCCTGTGTACCGACCTGGCGCTGGGACTCATGCGTGCGATGACGCCGCTGGCGGAAGCCGCCGCGCGCCTGCCCGCCGGGCCTTCGAATCCGGAGTGCCACGCCGGCATGTCGTTCACGGCGCTGCGCGACGCCGCGCCCTTGCCGCCCGGCGTCAGCGCCGGACGATTCTTCCTCGAACGCCTGCGGGAATTGTCCGCGGCGACGGCGACGCTTCCGAGCAATACGCGCACCACGCAGGCGCTGCGGATACTCAACGACCTGACCACGCGCGCCACGCGCGACTTCGAACGAATCGCGCACGAGGCGCCGGTCGTATTGAGCGCGGGCGGCCCCGCGCCCACGCCCATGCCGCAAGCAGTCGCGACCGCCGCGCCCGTGACCGCCGCGGCCAGTCCCGGCGCCGCGGTCATCGAACCCGGCAACGTCGCGCCCACGCCGCGCACGGTCGATGGCGTCGACTACATCGAAGGCCGCGACATGACGCTCATCTACGAAGGCAAGAAGTGCATTCACTCGCGCTTCTGTGTGACGTGGGGACCGAAGGTGTTCATCGCGAACGTGAAGGGTCCGTGGATCAATCCCGACAACATGCCGACCGATGCGCTGGTCGAGATCGCGCACGTCTGCGTCTCGGGCGCCATCCGTTACAAGCGCAAGGACGGCCATCCCGACGAACAACCGCCGCCGGTGAACCTGATCTCGGTGCGCGAAAATGGTCCGTATGCGATCCGCGCGGACATCCGGCTGGACGGCGCACCGGCCGTGAGCCATCGGCTGACTCTGTGCCGCTGCGGCGCGTCGAAGAACAAGCCGTTCTGCGATGGTTCGCACAACGAGATCAAGTTCTCCGCGAGCGGCGAGCCGCCGACCGGCAAGGCAGACATGCTCGCCGTGCGCGATGGACCATTGGCCATCGATCCGCAACTGGATGGACCGCTGCAGATCCGCGGCAACATGGAAATCATCAGCGGCACCGGACGCGTGGTGTCGCGGCTCGAGTCGACGACGTTGTGCCGTTGCGGACACAGCAACACCAAGCCGTTCTGCGACGGCACACACGCCAAGGTCGGATTTCGCTCCAGTTAGAAGAGCGGGAGCGCGCCGACCTCACCAGGTAGTTCCATTGTCCGGGTGCCGTGTGCGCCATAAACTGCCTGCCCCATGCGCACTCGCCTGTCCGTGTTCATCGCCCTCCTCGCTCCAGCCGCGCTGGCGGGGAACATCGGCACGCTGTTCACACAGGCCAGCGACGTCGGCACGGTCAGTCGCCCGATGTCCGCCGCGCTCGATCCGCTGACCGGCACGTACACGCTCGCGGCGGCCGGCGAAAACATCTGGGGCACGCGCGACGCCTTCGGCTATTTGTGGAAACAGGTACGCGGCGACGTCGCGTTCGCGGCCAGCGTGAAACTCACGGGCAAGGGCGGACATCCGCATCGCAAGGCGGGCGTCATGTTTCGCCAGTCGCTCGACCCCGGCGCGCCGTACGTGGATGTGGTCGTGCACGGTGACGGGCTCACGTCGCTGCAATACCGCGCCGAACCCGGTGGGGTCACACGCGAGATCCAATGCGCGACGGAAGCGCCGTTCGCCGTGCGGCTCGAGAAACGCGGCGACTACATCCAGTTGTCGCTCGCGAACGATGTGGGCCTGTTCAGCGCATCGGGTTGCGGCCTCCGCCTCGCGCTGCGCGGCGGTTTCCACGCCGGACTCGTGGTGAGCGCGCATGACGATGCCGCGTACGAATCCGCCGAATTCAGACATGTCGCCATCGGCACTCCGGCGGAGCCGGCCGAAGAACGCCTCTCGGCCATCGAGGTCCTCGATGTGGATTCTCTCAATCGCCGCATCGTCTACATCTCGCGCACCTCGATCGACGCGCCGAGTTTCACCGCCACGGGCGATGCGATCTGCTTTCGCGGCGAAGGCCAACTGCAGCGCCTCGTGATCGACGGCTCATCGGAACCGGTGACCGTCGGACCGCAGAATGCCGAGCTGTGCGCGATCGCGGCCGCATCGTCGCCGGCGCTGCGGCTGACCCACGAGGTGAAAGGCGGGCATGCCCGGATATGGCGGACCGACGCCGGCGGCACTGCGCGTCCCATCACGCAGGACAAATGGCAGAACTGGCAGCCCCGTCTCGCACCCGCCGGCGAATCTTTCGTCTTCCTCTCGGGAACCGCGCGGCCGGAAGAAGGCAGAATCGCGCCGGGTGACTATCTACTGCGCCAGATGCCGTCCGCCGGCGGCCCGGCCCGCGAGCTCGCCGGCTTTTTCGGAGGACCGGGGTCGCTGGGCGCCTCGCCCTGGTCGCCCGATGGCAAGCAGATCGTTTTCGTGAGCCGCGAACCGGACTGACTGCCGCCGCGGCCGGATCCGGGTGGCCGGTCCGCTCGCCCGCGCGCAAAATCGCCCCGTGTTGAGTCTCCTCGACAACATCATGTGGAACTGCCTGTCGGGCCCGCACGCCAGGTTCGCGTCGGGCGCCGGCGGCGTGCGCCGTTATTCGCCCGGCTTTTCGGCCATCCTGGGGTTCGAAGATCCGCGCGCGCCGGACTTCGCCTTGCTCTCGAACTACTGCGAGCCCGGCGAACAATTCTATTGCGATCAATGGACCGGCGATCCACCCGCGGGCTGGCGGATCGAGCGCGAGGCGATGATGCTCAAGATGGTGTGGGGCGCGCCGGCGCCGACCGACGATGCGGCGCCGGATGCGGTGCAACTGCGTCCCGGGCATTTTCCGCTGGCGCACGCGCTGGCGCAGCAACTCAATCCCGGGCCCTTCGGACCGCGCACGCCGGAACTCGGTGAATATTTTGGGTTTTTCGACGGACCACGGCTCATCGCGATGGCGGGCGAACGCATGGAAGCCGGTTCACTGCGCGAGGTGAGCGGCATCTGCACACATCCGGATTTCCAGGGCCGGGGGCTCGGCCGCCGGCTCACGCTGAAACTGGTCCACCGGCAGTTAGGCCGCGGGCTGACGCCCTTCCTGCACGTCATGACCGCCAACACCGGAGCGCGGGCCTTGTACGAGAAGATAGGCTTCCGGAATCATCTCGAAACCGTGGTGCGCGTCATTTCCCGGGTATCGGGCGCGGTATAGTCTCGGCCCATGCTGATCATCCCCCTGGGCAAGAAGGGATCCACCGGAATCCCGATCATCACGATCTTCATCTGTGTCGCGTGCCTGCTGGTCTTCCTGTTCGCGCACAACGGCAAGGATCAACTCGCGCTGGCGTTTTATCCTAACAAGCTCGACCCGCTGAAGATGTTCACCTCCGTGTTCGCGCACGCGGACATCTTCCATCTACTGGGCAACCTGTTCTTTTTCTACAGCTTCTCGCGCACGATCGAAACGCAGATCTCGGCCAAGGGTTACCTGCTCGCATTCTTCCTGTTCGTCGCGGTGACCAACCTCGCCTACGCATACACCGCGCAACAGCCGATCCCGACGATCGGACTCTCGGGAGTCGTCTGGGGCTACATGGGAATATTCCTGTTCCGCTACGCCAAGGACGACATCACCTGTTTCATCTGGTTCATCTGGTTCGCGCGCAACTTCCAGGTCCCCGTCCTCATCTTCATCCTCGCGTTCTTCGCATTCGACGTGCTGGCCTATCAAAGCGCGGATCGCGGGCCGGTGAACTACATCGCGCATTTCTCGGGCTTCGCCGCGGGCGTCATGTTCCGCATCCTGTTCTGGAGAGTCTTCACCACGGAGCAGCCGGAGCCGAAACGCCGCCCCGCCGCCGCCGTGGCCCGCAAATAGCGGCCGACCTAGGGGCAATGGATTTTTTGCCCGGCCGGATGTCGGACTCGATTGATTCCTGAACGCGCCCGAGTGGTGCACCATCGCCGCAGCCTCGCGAGCGCTTCGGAATGCCCGAAATCAATTTCTTTGCCGTGGTCGTCGCCGCCGCGTCGTCTTTTCTCGTGGGCGGGTTGTGGTATTCGCCAAAGTTGTTTGGCGAAGCGTGGAAACGCGGCACCGGTGACTTGCTTCGGCCGGACAACGGACATCCGGCAAAAGTTTTCGGACTGAGCTTTCTGTTCGCGCTCGTCGCCGCGTTCGCTTACGCGTTGTTGATGCCGCCGGCGTCCAGTGCCGTCGCCGCGCTGTTCCAGGGCCTGCTCGTCGGCGCCGGATTCGTCGCGATGAGTTTCGGCATCAACTATCAGTTCGCGAACCGCGACACGACGCTGTTGCTGATCGATGGCGGCTATCACACCGTGCAGTTCGGGCTGTACGGTCTCATCCTCGGGCTGTGGCTGTAGCGCGGGCATGACAAACGGGCGCGCATCGTTGCTCACTGCCTGCCTCGCGTGCATCGTCGCGGGCGAAGCGCGAGCCACGACATTTTCATCCGCGCTCGGAATTTCCAACCTGACAAAGGGGCAGGAGAAACGCTTCGAAGAACGCGCGTGCCGCCCGCATGGCGTCGGGATGTACGCGGCCGAGGGCGTCGGCTACCCGAAGGGAAACGATTTCAAGTTGACGATGGTGAACGTGCGCTGCGATCCGCACCGCCACGTCGAGGGCCAGCCGGTGGCGTACGAGGTGTACTGCCGCCGCGACCCTCAGGATGCGTGGGATTGCGGTCATGCCGAGGAACGACTTTTCGCGCGCATCGACGGAACGATGTTCAGCATCGGCGCCAATCACGGCGCGGTGCCGATCGATGAGGCGTACCGGGTGTTCCGCTACCTGGCGGCGCGCGGCGCGCTGCACAACGTCTTGCTGGACAAACCGTTCGATTACCGCGAAGAACGCGAAGTCGCCTTCGCGGTTTGGAAGGACGAAGGCAACCGGGTCTTCGCCCACTGCGATCGATACATGGTGCTCACGCGCCTGGGGCCCGGGGAATACCGGCTCGAGCCCCCCGAACTAGAACTTGACCATGACGTGCCGGACGGTCGTGTAGTCCTCGAGCGCATACATCGATAGATCCTTGCCGTAACCCGAACGCTTCAAGCCGCCGTGCGGCATCTCGCTCACCAGCATGAAGTGCGTGTTGATCCACGTGCAGCCGTACTGCAGGCGAGCGGCGACTTTCATCGCCTTGCCCACGTCCTTCGTCCACACCGATGAGGCGAGCCCGTAGTCAGAGTCGTTCGCCCACTCGATGGCCTGGTCGGCGTCCTTGAAGCGGGTCACGCTGACTACCGGCCCGAACACTTCCTTCTGCACGATCTCATCGGTCTGCTTCGCGCCGGCGATAACCGTGGGTTCGTAGAAAAATCCGCCACCCGAACGCGCCTTGCCACCGGCGGTGACTTCGATGTGCCGCTTCTCCGCGGCGCGCTGCACGAAACCCGAGACCCGCGAACGATGTTTGGCGGTGATCAGGGGCCCCATCTCGACGCCCTCTTCTTCCTGCGTGCCGACCTTGATGCTGCCCGCCGCATCGGACAGGTCCGCGACTAGTTTGTCGTAGATCTTGGGGCCCGCGTAGATGCGGCACGCGGCCGTGCAGTCCTGGCCGGCGTTGTAGAACCCGAAGGTGCGCACGCCGCTGACCACGGAATCCAGGTCCGCGTCGTCGAACACGATGACCGGCGCCTTGCCGCCGAGTTCGAGATGCGTGCGCTTCGTGCCGTTCACCGCGGCGGACAACACCTTCTCACCGCTGGCGATCGAACCGGTGAGCGAGATCATCGCGACCTGGGGCTGCGCCACCAGCGGCGCGCCCACCGTGTTGCCGCGTCCACAGACAATGTTCACGACGCCGGGCGGAAACAGTTCCGCGAACAGAGTCGCGAGTTTGAGCGTGGACAGCGGCGTCTGCTCGGAAGGTTTCAACACGACGGTGTTGCCGCCCGCGAGCGCGGGGCCCAGCTTCCAGGCGGCCATCATCAGTGGATAGTTCCACGGCGCGATCGACGCGACGACACCGATGGGGTCGCGGCGGATCATGCTCGTGAAGCCGGCGAGATATTCACCGGCCAGCGCGCCGTGCATCGTGCGCGCCGCGCCGGCGAAGAACCGGAACACATCGGCGACCGCGGGAATCTCGTCGTTCAATGCGGCCGCATACGGCTTGCCGCAGTTCTGCGATTCGAGTTTCGCGAACTCCGCGCCTTCCGCCTCGATGCGGTCGGCGAGTTTCAACAGCAGCGTCGCGCGATCCTTCGGCACCGTGGCGGCCCAGCCGGGAAACGCCTTCGCCGCGGCCTGCACGGCGGCGGCGATCTGCTCTTCGGACGCTTCATTGACGTGCACGATGACTTTGCCGGTGGCCGGGTCGAGCACGCCGAGATCCTCGCCCTTGCCCTTGGTGAGCTTGCCGTTAACGAGCAGTTTCGTGTTCATCGTCGGGCCTCGTGAGGTAGTAAGCCAGCAGGATGGGAATCAGCGTCACGACGATCACGATGACCGCGACGACGTTCGTGACGGGCCGGTCGCGCGGCCGGAACAGTTCGTTGAAGAACCAGATCGGCAAGGTGCGCTCGTTCCCGGCCGTGAAGATCGTGACGATGATCTCGTCGAACGACAAGGCGAAGGCCAGCATGCCGCCGGCCAGGAACGCGGTCGCGATCTGCGGCAGCAACACGTAGCGCAATGTCTGGGCACCGTCGGCGCCCAGGTCCATCGATGCCTCGACCCAGTTCGCGGGCAGACGCCGCAGGCGGGCAACCACGTTGTTGTAGACGATGATCATGCAGAAGGTCGCGTGACCGGCAACGATGGTGAGAAACGAAGGATCGATGCGCCACATCCGCATCGCCGAGAGCAGCGCGATGCCGGTGATGATGCCCGGCAGCGCGATCGGCAACACGAACAACACCGTCAACGAATCTTTCGCGGGAAATTTCGCGCGCGCCATCGCGAATGCCGCGAACGTGCCGAGGATGAGCGCGACGACGGTCGCGCAGGCGGCAACGGCCATCGACAACCGGAACGCCTCCCAGATGTCCGGCCGCTCGAAGGCGCGCCCGAACCAGCGCAGCGTGAACCCAGGCGGCGGAAACTTGTACGTGCGATCTTCGGTCGTGAACGCGTACATGATGATGATCAGCACCGGGATGTGCATGAAGAGCAGCCCGGCGAACGCGCCGACCTTCGTGAGCAGCGCGGGCCTGTCCGGCCGGTATCTTCTTCTAGAGCGCATCGAACGCTCCAAATCGCTTGGCGATGCCCAGGTAGATGAATATCAGCACGATCGGCACGACGGAGAACGCGGCCGCGAGGGGAATGTTTCCGGCGGTGCCCTGCTGCGCATACACCATCATGCCGATGAAATATCCCGGCGAACCCACCACGCTCGGGATGATGTAGTCGCCGAGAGTCAGAGAAAACGTAAACACCGAGCCGGCCGCGATGCCCGGAATCGCGAGCGGCAGGATCACGCTGCGGAAAGTCTGCGCGGGCCGCGCGCCGAGATCGGCCGACGCCTGCAGCAGCGAGCCCGGCACACGTTCGAGCGCCGCAGCCATCGGCAGGATCATGAACGGCAGCCACATGTATACGAAGACCAGGAACATTCCGATGTACGACGATGACAGCGAGGGTCCGCCCACGCCCGGCGCTTCGAGCACACCCTCGAGTAGATGGGCCATTCCCAGTTTGTCGAAGTACCAGGCGACGATGCCTTCCTTCGCGAGCAGCAGGCGCCACGCGTATACCTTGACCAGGTAACTGGTCCACATCGGCAACATCACGCCGACGTAGAACATCGCCTTCACCTTGCCCTTCGCGTAACGCGCCATGTAGGTTGCGATGGGCAGCGCGATCAGCGCGCAGGCGATGGTGACGCAGACCGCCATGAGCACCGTGCGCCACACGATGTCGACGTTCGCCGGCTGCGTGATCAATTGTTCGTAGGTCGCGAGCGTTGGTTCTTCGACGACCCGCGCGGTGAAGTCATCGATGCGGTAGAAGCTTTGCGACAGCAGCGCGAACAGCGAGCCCAGGTAGACGGTGCCGAACCACAGCAGCGGCGGCGCGAGCAGCAACGCCAGGTACCAGTAGGGACGCCGGTAGAAGAAAGTCGACGCGGCGCGCATGTTTACGCCGTCAGGGTCACGGCCGCGGTGGGCGGCCAGGATAGTTTGACCCGCGCGCCGACGTTGAGCCCATTGAGCGCGCGCGCATCTTCTTCCGTGACGAGCGCGCTCCAGACGGCGCCCGCGTCGAGCGCGACCTGCCAGCGGCTCGCGGCGCCATGGAATTGCACGGCGACCAGGGCGCCGGGAGCGACGACGGCGTCCGCGGGCGGCGCCGCGCCTTCGATGTGAATGTCGACGTTCTCGGCGCGCACCGCGAACGGCGTCTCGCGCCCGATGAGTTTCGCGGCGAGTCCCGCATCCGCGACGTTGGCGCTGCCGACGAATCGCGCGACGAACGACGTGGCCGGATTCAGGTACAACTCGCGTGGCGCCGCGAGTTGCTCGATGCGGCCCTGGTTGAACACCGCGACGCGATCCGCCATCGACAATGCTTCGCCCTGGTCATGGGTCACGAAGACGAAGGTGATGCCGAGCTTCTTCTGCAGGCTCTTGAGCTCGATCTGCATTTCTTCGCGCAGCTTGAGGTCGAGCGCGCCCAGCGGTTCGTCGAGCAACAGCACTTTCGGTTGATTGATCAGCGCGCGCGCGAGCGCCACACGCTGCCGTTGTCCACCCGAGAGCTGCGCCGGCCGGCGCTCGCCCAGCGCTCCGAGCTGCACCAGCTCGAGCATCTCGCGGGCGCGGCGCGAGCGCTCGGCTTTTCCGACACCGCGCATGCGCGGCCCGTACGCGACGTTTTCGAGTACGGTCATGTGCGGGAACAGCGCGTAGTCCTGGAAGACCGTGTTGACGTTGCGGTCGTACGGCGGCACGGCCGTGACATCGACGCCTTCGAGCAGCACCTGTCCGCGATCCGGCGCATCGAAACCCGCGACGAGTCTCAGGCAGGTCGTCTTGCCGGAGCCCGAAGGACCGAGCATCGCGAAGAATTCGCCGGGCGCGACCGAAAACGATACGTCGTCGACCGCGCGCAGCTCTCCATAGATGCGCGAAACGGAGCGGAACTCGATCGCCGCACTCATGGCACGGCGGCTATCTACTTGCCTCCCATCACGGCGATGTAGTCGGTCACCCAGCGGTTGTAGGGCACGCAACCTTCCGGGTTCGAGGCGCACTGCGCCTCCGGCGTGCGCCAGAATTTGATCTTGTCGAAGTTCTCGATGCCGTTGCTCTTGCAGCCCTCGGGGCCGAGCAGCGCATTGCCTTCGCAGGCTTTCGGCACGACCGGGTTCGAGCCGAACCACGCGGCCACGTCACCCTGCACTTTCGGCGAGATCGACCACTCGAGCCATTTGTAGGCGCAGTTCGGATGCCGCGCGCCGGTGGCGAGCATGGTCGTGTCGGCCCACCCGGTGGCGCCTTCGGCCGGCACCGTGCTCGCAACCTTGGCCTTGTTCGCGAGCAGCGTGTTCACCTGGAACGGCCACGAACCCGAGGCCACGACACCTTCGTTCTGGAAATCCTGCACCTGCACGTTCGCATCGTGCCAATAACGCTGGATCAGCGGATGCTGGACCCGCAGGACCTTGAGGACCTCCGCGTACTGCGATTCGTTGAGTTCGTAGGGATCGTCGATGCCGAGCTCGGGTTTCTTCGTCATCAGGTACAGCGCCGCGTCGGCGATGTAGATAGGTCCGTCGTACGCCTGCACGCGGCCTTTGTTCTGCTTGCCGTCCGGCAGCTTCTGCGGCTCGAACACCACGGACCACGACGCGGGCGGCGTCTTGAAGGTGTCCGTGTTGTACATGAGCACGTTCGGACCCCACTGGTACGGGACGCCGTAGTGCTTGCCGTCGACGAAGTGCCACGCGGCCTGCTGCAGGCGCGGGTCGAGCGTGTTGTAGCTGGGAACGCGATCGATGCTGATTGGCTGCACGGTGCCGCCGCGGATCAGGCGCAGCGACGCATCGCCCGAGGCGGTGACGAGATCGTAGGGAGCGTTGCCCGGCGGCGGCCAGGATGCATCTCCCGGCGGGCTGGGCTGCGGACCGCCGCTGGCCATCAGCGTGACCATCTCATCGGAAGTCGCGGCGACTTTGACGTTCACCTTGCAGCCGGTCGCGGCCTCGAACTCCGTGACCCAGTCGTACGCCTTGTCGGATTCGCCGCGCTCGATGTAGCCCGGCCACGCGACGATGTCGAGCGCGCCCTCGAGCGCGGTCGAGGCCATCATGGCTTCATCGGCCTTGGGAGTTTCTGGTTCTTTCTTCGAACACGCAGCGAGCGTCAGGGTGGCGCTGCAGACGATGACTAACAAACGTTTCGCGGATGCGGCACTCATGGCTAGTCCCTTGTAGTTTGCGATGAACCGGGGTGGATCATGCGCATTGCGGACTATTGTAGGCCGGATTCAGTTGGGCCCGACCAGGGTTTCGTGCCTAACCTTTGCGCGCCTGCGCCGCGCGTTCCGCCCGGCGCCTGGCCATCGCCGCTTCGCGCGCCGCCATGCCCGGGTCGTCCGCTGGATCGGGGATGACCTTGAGCGCCAGGTCGAGCCGCTCCTGCAGCGGCGCCTTGAATTCGGCGTAGGGAATCACGTACAGCTCGTTGGCCTTCACGGCACGCACCACGATCTGGCCTAGTTCGACCGGGTCGTAGCCCGGGGCTATCACCTCTTTGAGGCTCTGCATGACGGCCGGGTCTGCACCGTAATAGCCCGTGTTCGCGAGGTGTTTGGGACGGGTCAGCACCGCCTCGTGGATGTTGGTGTTGACCGCGCCCGGGCACAGCACCGAAACGCCGATGCCTTGCGGCGCCAGGTCGAGCTGCAGGCATTCCGACAGGCCACGCACCGCGAACTTGGTGGTGCAGTAGATAGCGCAACCGGGCAGCGGCAGGAACCCCGCCATCGACGCGGTATTCACGATGTGCGCGCCGAGGCCGTGTTTGATCATGCGCGGCACGAAGGTCTGCACGCCATTGATCACGCCGCCGAGATTGACCGTCATCTGCCAGTCCCAGTCTTCGTAAGTCGCCTGGCTCACCGGGCCGAACTGGCTGACACCCGCGGTATTGCACAACAGCTGCACCGGGCCGAAAACCTTCTCGGCCTCGTCGGCCGCGGCCGCGCAGGCCTTGCGATCGGTGATGTCGAGCTCGATGCCGTGGACCGGCAGATCCATCTCGCGGAAATAGGCCAGCGCCGAATCGAGGTGATCGCGCCGGATATCGGCAATGACAATCTTCATGCCCTCGGCCGCGAAAGCCTTGGCCTGGCCCAGCGCAACGCCACTGCCGCCGCCGGTGATGAATGCCACTTTGCCCGCGAGATCTTTCATGTTCGCCTCCGTTGGGCGCGAGGATGCTGCCGCGACCGGCGCTGCGTTCGACCCACAGTGAAAACTAACGAGACATGGCGCGCTGCAGGAATTTCATCGCCGCGTCGTTCATGCAGCTCGCGGCGGCGACCCGCATCCAGGTGCTCGGCAACTGGGTGGGCGAAAAGAGGCTCCCCGGTGCGCACAACACGCCTTCGTGGCTGCCCGCCGCGGCGATCGCATTGGTGTCACGGCCGAAATCCGCCCACAGGTACATGCCGCCGCTCGGCGGCCCCGCGATCTTCGCGCCCATGCGGATGAGCGCATCCGCGGTGCGCGCGCGGCACTCGTCGGCCCGGGCGCGCAGCCGCTCGAGCATGCGTTCGTAGGCGCGTTCCACGATGATCCGCGCGACCACACGTTCGCCCAGCTCCGAGGAAGACAGCCCGGTGAGCGCCTTGATG
This sequence comes from Alcaligenaceae bacterium, assembly GCA_036677145.1. Lineage (GTDB taxonomy): Bacteria > Pseudomonadota > Gammaproteobacteria > Steroidobacterales > Steroidobacteraceae > CADEED01. The sequence goes on along the minus strand of JAKFFF010000027.1, from coordinate 29,175 downwards.
TCGCGCAGTTCGCCCGCGAGCGCCGGATGCGCGGCGACGAAACCGACACGCAGCGTCGCCGCCAGTGTCTTGGAAAAGCCGCCGACGTAGATGACGTGCCGGCCGTCATCGAGGCTCGCGAGACGCACGGCGTGTCTGCCCTGCAGATCGCCGTAGATGTCGTCCTCGACGATCATGAATCCATGGCGCGCGGCGAGTTCGAGAATGCGCTGCGCGTTCTCGGCGCTCAGGCACGAGCCGGTGGGATTGTGGAGCACAGAGTTGAGGATGAAGAGCTTGGGCTTCTCGCGCGCCAGCAGACTTTCGAGCGCCGCGATGTCCGGCCCCTGCGCGCCGCGCGGCACACCGACGATACGCGCGCCGAACGCCGCGAAGCGCGCGAACATCACGAACCACGCCGGGTCCTCGACGAACACCACGTCGCCCGGCGCGAGAAAACGCCGCGCAACCAGGTCGATCGCCTCCGTGGCGCCGGCGGTGGTGACGATCTGGTCCGCGGGCGCGTCGATGCCGATACGCGCCAGCCGCGTCGCGAGCGCCTCGCGCAGCGGTAGATAGCCCTCGATCGCGCCGTACTTGAGCAGCCACGAGCCGCGGCTGCGCCCCACGCCGCGGATCGCGGCGCTGACCATCGCGTGGTCGAGCCAAGCCTCGGGCAGCAGACCCGCGCCGGGTTGTTCGCTGCCCGGGGACTGGCGGCGTTGCGCGCGCAGCAGCCAGCTCACGTCGAGCACCGTGCCCGGCAGCGTGTGCGCCGGCGCGCGCCGCTGGGCATGGCGATGCGCGGTGCGCAGCCGCACGTAGAACCCGGATCCGCGGCGCGATTCGACCAGGCCCGCGGCGATAAGGCGTTCATAGGCTTCCACCACGGTCGAACGGCTCACGCGCGATTCGGCGGCGCATTCGCGGATGGATGGCAGGCGCGTGCCCGGACGCAATGCGTGCGTCGCGATGCGTTGCGCGAAACGGGCGGCCAGCTGGGCCGGGAGGCGGTGGTCCTGTGTCGTCTGCAGATTCATATGTGTGTGCGGGCCAGTCGGCCACATTGGGAGGAAAACTGTACTGTAACTGTACTGTGAGTATGAGGTAGATTTCCACCCCATGAATACGGCCAGTGCGCCTAACCACCCCGCGCGCGGCGGACCGCGGCTACCCGAGCGCGCCGCGATCGAAGACGCGGCCGCCTTCCTGCGCGAGTTCGTTCCGCCGACGCCGCAATACGCGTGGCCGCAGGTGGCGGCGGCGTTCGGCGCCGAGGTCTGGCTCAAACACGAGAACCACACCCCGATCGGCGCGTTCAAGGCGCGCAGCGCCGCTATCTACTTCCGTGAGTTGTTGCGGCGCGAGCCGAACTGCCCCGGGGTCATCACGGCGACCCGCGGCAACCACGGCCAGGCCGTCGGGCTCGCGGCGCGCCGCTTCCGGCTGCCGGCCACGGTGTACGTGCCACGCGGCAACAGCGTCGAGAAAAACGCCGCGATGCGCGCGCTCGGCGTGCAACTGGTCGAGTTCGGCGAAGACTTCCAGGATGCCCGCGAGGAAGCCGGGCGGGTCGGTGCGCGCGACGGATTGCACATGGTGCCGGCCTTCCATGCCGACATCGTCCTCGGCGTGGCTACCTACTGGGCGGAATTGTTCCGCGCGGTGCCGGATCTCGACGTGGTCTACGTGCCCGTCGGGCAGGGCTCCGGCGCCTGCGCGGCCGCGGCGGCGCGCAACATCCTCTCGCCGCGCACCCGCATCGTCGGGGTGGTGTCCGCGCACGCGCCCGCGTATGCGTTGTCATTCGCCGCGAATCGGGTCATCGACGCGCCGGTCAGCACCGTGCTCGGTGACGGCATGGCCTGCCGCAAGCCCGACCCCGAAGCACTCGCCATCCTGCGCGCCAATGCCGAACGCATCGTCGAAGTGACCGACGCGGAACTGGCCGACGCGATGCGCAAGATCTTCTCCATGACTCACAACGTCGCGGAGGGCGCGGGCGCCGCGGCCTTCGCCGGGGCCTGGAAGGACCGCGAGTCGCTCGCCGGGCAACGCGTCGGGATCACCGTGAGCGGCGGCAATGTCGATGCGGACGTGTTCCGCGACGTGCTCGCCGGCAAGTACTAGCTACTCATGCGAATCGCGGGTTTGCCGTTCGGCACGGTGGACTGGTCCTCCGTCGAAGCGACTTCGCATCGGGGCGAGCGCGGCGCCGCGCAATGGCGCACGCGCGCTTTCGGCGACGTGCGCGTGCGAATGCTCGAATATTCCCCGGGTTATCTCGCCGATCACTGGTGCTCGAAGGGGCACTTCCTGTTGTGCCTCGCGGGCGAACTCACCACCGAACTCGCCGACGGACGCGTGTTCACGCTGACGCCCGGAATGAGTTACCAGGTGGGTGACGGCGCCGAAGCGCATCGCTCATCGACGCGCGGCGGCGCGACGTTGTTCGTGGTCGACTGATGGACGCCTACGAAATCTCCACCGACCCGGCGCGGCTCGACCTGCGTGCAATGCATGCCTTTCTCGCGCGCTCATACTGGTCGCCGGGAATTCCGTTCGAGATCGTCGCGCGCGGCGCGCGCAATTCACTGTGTTTCGGTCTTTACGAACGCGCAACCGGCGCGCAGGTGGGATTGACACGCGTGGTCACGGATCACGCCACGTTTGCGTACCTGTGCGACGTGTACGTGCTCGAGGAGCATCGCGGCCGCGGTCTTGGCAAGCGGCTCATCGAAGCGGTCATGGCGCATCCGGCCCTGACCGGTGCGCGCCGGGCGATGCTGGGCACACACGATGCGCATGGGCTTTACGCCCGATTCGGCTTTCGCGCGCCACCCGCCAACGGCGTGCTCATGGAAATCCTGCGGCCGGACATGTATCGCCGCACCGCCGACTGACAAACTGCCCTCGCCTCGTATACTGCGGCGCATGATCCTTTCCTCGCTGCCGCGGATCGCCTCGCTCGCGATCGCGGTGTCCCTGACGCTTGCTGCCTGCGGCACCGCGCCGCGCCGCGAAACTCCGCTCGCCGAAGTCGTGCCGGTCAGCGCGCCCGTGCTCGCCCCGGGCGTCGACGCGAACTCGGACAAACTATTCGTGGTCGTGACCTTCTCGGGTGGCGGCAAGCGCGCGGCCGCGTTTTCCTTTGGCGTGCTCGAAGCGCTGCGGGACGTGTTCGTGACCACGCCCGACGGCGAGCAGCGCGCGCTGCTCGACGAGATCGACGTGATCTCCGCCGTTTCCGGCGGCGCCTTCACCGCGGCGTACTACGCCATCAATGGACACGAAGCCTTCGACAGCTATGCGCCGCGATTCCTGAATCACGACACCGAGAAGGATCTGTGGAACAAGGTGCTCGCGCCGGTGAACTGGCCGCGGCTGGCCGACGACCTGGTGAGCCGCAGCGATCTCGAAGTGGAATATTTCGACGAAGAGCTGTTTGGCGGCGCCACGGTCGCCGACGTGATGACGCGCTCGCCGCGCGTGATCATCACGGCCACCGACCTGGTTCGCGCCAAGCCGTTTGCGTTCACGCGCGAGCAGCTCAATGGCGTCTGTGTCGATCCGAAAAGTGTGCCGGTGGCGCGCGCCGTGTTCGCGTCCGCCGCGACACCCGTCTATTTCGCGCCGCTGGTGCTGCGCAGTTATGCGGGCCGGTGCGGCTATCAGCCGCCCGACGTGGTGGCCGCCGACATGACTTCCGAGACCGACGTGTACCGGCGCGAACGCGTGGAGCGGCTGCTGTCGTTCCTCGATTCGACCAACTACCCGTATCTCCATCTGTCCGACGGCGCACTCGCCGACAACCTCGGCGCGCGCGCCATCCTCGATGAACTCGCGCTCGGGGAAACGGTGACCGACGCGCTGCGGCGCAGCGGCTTCTCGCGCGCGCGGCGCATGCTGTTCATCGTGGTCGACGCGCGCACCGGCTTCGACCGTACGTTCGCGAAGCGCCCCGAGCCGCTGGGCATCAAGCAGGTGGCCGACGCCGTGGTGAGCGCCACGTTCAACCGCTACAGCTTCGAGACGATGAACCTGTTGCGGACTCGCGTGAAACACTGGGAAGACGAAGTCCGCGCGACGCGCTGCAAGGTCGCGCTCGCGATCCCGGACTGCAACAAGTTCGATGTGGATCTCGTCGAGCTGAGCTTCGACCGCGTGAAGGATCCTTCGGAACGCGAATACCTCGATCGCATCCCGACTTCACTGACGCTATCTAGCGAGCAGATCATCCGGTTGCGCCGCGCGGCGCATGACCTCGTCGACGAGGCGCCGGAGCTGCGTACGTTCGTGTCCGAATCCGCCCGCAGCGCTCCGGCAAGGAAACCGTAGGCATTCGCCTACACGCGGATACGTGATCATACGAATGCGGCGCGGGGTGGCGCGCGTGCACCCTCGATGCATGCAACCGATACGCCGAATCCTCGTCGCGGTTAAAGATCCGGGCGGACGTTCATTGCCTGCGGTGAACAAGGCGGCCCAGATTGCAAAGGGCCTCAACGCGCAACTCACACTGTTTCACAACATCGCGACGCCGGTGTACGCCGAGGCGCTGCAAGGCCGCGGCATCGATCTGAAATCCTGGCAACGCGAAGTGCAGTCGGCGCGCCGCGAGCAGCTCGAGAAACTGGCGGCACGCATTCGCAAACACGGCATCGACGTCGACGTCGCCGCCGATTGGGACTTCCCGCCTTACGAAGCCATCATCCGCAAGGCGCAACGGATCGGCGCCGACCTGGTCGTCGCGGAGAATCATCACGGCGGACATCGCCGCGCGCGCTGGCTGCTTTCCTATACGGACTGGGAGCTGCTGCGGCTGTGCCCCGTGCCGCTGCTGCTGGTGAAGAACCGGCGCCTGTATCACCGGCCACGCGTGCTCGCGGCGGTCGATCCTTCGCACGCATTCGCGAAGCCGGCGAATCTCGACCGGCAGATCCTGCGCGCGGGCGCGCAGCTCGTGCATGCGCTGCACGGCGAGTTGCACGCCGTGCACGTGGTGCTGCCCTCCGTGCCCATCCTGCCGGCGATGCCCGACGGTCCCGTCCTCGATATCGCGATGGGCCGCGACGAAATGCAACGCGCGGCGCGCCGGGGACTCGACCGGATCGTCGACGGCTTCGACGTGAAGCGCAGTCACTGCCACCTGGTGACCGGCCGCCCCGACGAAGTCATTCCGCGGATCGCGAAGCGCGAACGCAGCGCGATCGTCGCGCTGGGCGCGGTATCGCGTTCGGGTCTCAAGCGGTTCTTCATCGGGAACACGGCGGAGTTCGTGATGGATGCGGTGAACACCGATCTGCTCGTGGTGAAGTCCGCGGATTTTTCATCGCGCGTTTCACGGGCCGGCCGCGGCGTGCAGGTGTTGACCATGCCGGTGTTGCCCGGCTGACGTGAGAAAAGTTGAGGCTGCCACGAACAAGCCCACGCCCAGCGTCCGCGGGGATATGGAAAATGAACCGCGGCCTGCGCCATACAAACCCTGAGGATTTGCCGATGCCCAGCGAGAAAAATCAGTCGTCCACGAGCCGGACCCGCGCGCCGCGCAAGTCCGCCGCGCCCCGGAAAAAGGCGGCTCCTTCGAAATTCGTAGGCCCCGAGCAGCGCGCCGCGCTGATCGCCGAAGCCGCGTATTTCCGCGCGGAAAAGCGCGGATTCGCCCCCGGGCACGAAACCGGGGACTGGCTGGCGGCCGAAGCGGAAGTGGACGCGAAACTATTGCGCACGGTTTCCGGCAAGCCGCGCGAATAAAATCCCCGCCGGCCCGCGAGGGCCATCAACAACCATGCGCGGGCCCGGGGTATCTTTGGCCGGCATGTCATCGCCGACTCCGGAAGTACTCGCACTGCTGGACGCAACCGTCGACGCGGTCGTCATCATGGACGATCGCGGCCGCATAACCGCGTTCAACCGGTCCGCGGAGGAAATGTTCGGCTATCGCGCCGCGGATGCCATCGGGCGCAATGTGAGTCTGCTGATGACCCCGGCGGACCGCGCGTATCACGACAGCCACCTCCGCAATTATCTCGCGGACGGTGAATCGCGCGTGCTGGGGCGGGGGCGCGACGTGCGGGTCGTGCATCGCGACGGCAGCGAATTCTCCGTATTCCTGAGCGTCGGGCGCATCCCGAATACGGATCCGCCGCTGTTCGTCGGCCACCTGCACGACACTTCGTTGCGCCGCAAGGCGCTCGCGACACTCGAGAAGGAGCGTCAGCTCAACCGCCTGTATCTCGATCTCGCGCAGGTGATGCTGGTGGCCACCGATCGCACGGGCATCGTGCGTCTCGTGAATCAGCGCGCGGTGCGCGTGCTCGGCAAGCAAAGCGCCGACATCGTCGGCAGCAGCTGGGTGGACAATTGCGTCGCGCCCGACGATCGCGCGCTGGCGCGCGCCGCGTTTCGCACGGTGGTCGTGCGGGACGACGATGAGCCCCAGGGATGCGAGTACCACGTGCGTTCGGCGGCCGGAGAAGACCGGCTCATCACCTGGCGTTGCGTCGCGCTGCGTGACACCAACGACCTGGCGACGGGCGTCATGCTCTCGGGCGAGGACATGACCGATCAGCGCCGCGCGGAAAACGAGGCGCACCGCGCGCTCGAACGCATGAACAACGTTTCGCGGCTCGCCACGATGGGCGAAATGGCCGCGGGAATTTCGCACGAGCTGAATCAGCCGCTCGCGGCCATCGCCAACTACGCACAGGCGTGCACGCGCATGATTCGTTCCAGCACTCCGGACATACCGGTAATCGCGGGCGCCATCGAGCAGATCGCCGGCCAGGCACTGCGCGCCGGCGAGATCATCAAGCGGATCCGCTCGCTGGTACGCAATGAGGACGTACGCCGCGAGACCCAGGACATCAACGGACTGATTCGCGAAGTGCATGCGCTGCTCGCGAGCGACGCGCGCGTGCACGACGGCGCGCTCGCGCTCGACCTGGCGGACGAACTGCCGAGCGTGACCGTCGATGGCGTGCAGATCCAGCAGGTGCTCATGAACCTGGTGCACAACGCGCTCGAGGCCAGCCGCGAACAGGGTGGCACGGTTTTCGAAGTGCGTATCGCCACGCGCCGCGTCGACAGCGGCGACGTCGAGGTATCGGTCAGCGACCTGGGACCCGGGCTGCCACGCGACACCGAGGACCGGATCTTCGAACCATTCTTCACGACGAAGCCCACCGGCACCGGCCTGGGGCTCGCGATCAGCCGCTCGATCATCAAGGCGCATGATGCGCGCCTGGAATACCGGGCTAACAACCCGCGCGGCGCCTGCTTCTTCTTCATCCTTCCAGCCGCCCAGGAGACCCCGCGATGAAAGACTCGCCGCAAACCGTAATCGTGGTCGACGACGATGATGCGGTGCGCAACTCACTCCGGTTGCTGCTCAAATCCGCCGGGATCAATGCCGAAGTGGAAGCATCGGCGCAGGACTACCTGGCGCGTTACGACGCGACCCAGGGCGGCTGTCTGCTGCTCGACGTTCGCATGCCGGGCATGAGCGGTCTCGAACTGCAGCAGGAATTGAACGTGCGGGGCGCGACGATTCCGGTCATCTTCATCACCGGCAACGGCGACATTCCGATGGCGGTCGAGGCCATGCAGCACGGTGCCTTCGATTTCCTGCAGAAACCCTTCCGCGACCAGGACTTGCTCGACCGTGTGCAACGCGCCCTCGCGCGCGACACCGAGAACCGCGCCCGGCTGCGTCACACCGACCGGATTCGCGAACGTCTGGCGTCACTGAGTCCGCGCGAACGCGAGGTGCTCGAGCTCGTGACGCAGGGCAAGGCAAACAAAATGGTGGCGAGCGATCTCGGCGTGAGTCAGCGGACGGTCGAGATCCATCGCGCGCACGTGATGCAGAAGATGGAGGCCTCGTCGCTGGCGGAATTGGTCCGCATGATGATGACGATTGCCCCGCCCTAAGGCCCCGTTTCCGGGAGGGGGACACAAGTACGTATTTAACAGTGCAGGGACGGGTGCAATGCTCGCGCCGGGATGGCCGAGTCGAATGAATACATCGACGACGCCGCTAGCAACGGCGGGCCTGAGCGCGTGCGCCCGATCATCGTTGCAGGACAATCCTCACAGCGGACGCGTGACGTACTGCGCGCGCTGAGCCAGTTCCAGAACGTCATCTGGCCAACGACTCTCGAATCGGCGCTCGCGCAATCCAGCGAGGCTGGCTGCCTGGTCATCGCGGACGACCTGCAGGAAGAACCGATCGATGAGTTTCTACAGGAAGCTCGCGGCCGGAACCGCAGCCTGCCGATATTCGTCATCACGGATCCCGATGACGTCGCGGAGGCGGTCTCGGCGATGCGTCATGGCGCGACGGCCGTGATCGAAATCCCGCCCTCGTATGCGACCCTCTGCGACGAGGTCACGCGCGCCACGCGCTGACGCCGCTGCGGCCCCGGCGATTCGCCGACACGCGGTGTTCACATTCATTCGCGATGATGCGCCGGACAGTCGCGAACCTGTGCGCGCTCCACGACATCCGTAAAAGTGCGGAGGCGCGGCGCACGGCAACTCGTGAACAATGCCCTTCGCCAAACGTAGAAGCGGAGTCAAGGATGCCCGCGCAATCCGCCACCGTCGTTCCATTGGTCGATCCGCAAGCCGCGGCGCGCGGCGTCATCCTGCACGTCGACGACGATGAACCAGTGCGACGTTCGACCGCGCTGCTGCTGCGTGCGGCGGGCTACGAAACGCGGGAAGCGGCCTCCGGCGAACACGCGCTGCAGCTGGCCGAAGCGCTGCGCGGCCGGCTCGACGTGCTGATCGCCGACTACCATCTCGGCGGCGGCCTCACGGGCACGGAGGTCGCGGAGCATCTCGCAAGATTGTTAGGTCATGCGGTGCCGACGATCATCCTCACCGGCGACCCAGCCAACGCGGAAGTTCCGTGGCTCGCTCATGCGCCCGTATGGGTCGCGCGCAAGCCGCTCTCTCCGGAGAAATTGCTGGCGGCCCTGCCGCCCCTGGTGGCATTCCGGCGCGCGATCGAAGCCGCGGCGCCAGGCTGACAAGCACGGTTCAACGCTGCTGCGCGTACAGCGGCATCACCCGCGGCAGCAGTTTTTCGATGTCCTTGATGCGCTCCTTCGGCGCCGGGTGCGTGCTCAGGAATTTCGGTGTGCCCGACGATTCCGCGGCGGCCATCTTCTGCCAGAGGGTGAGCGCGGCGCTGGGGTCGTAACCCGCGCGCGCCATCAGCTCGAGGCCGATGCGATCCGCCTCGGATTCCTGATCGCGACTGAAAGGCAGTTGGAACGTGACCTCCGCAACCATGCCGGCCATGTTCGCGGTCGCTTCGCTCACTCCCGCGACCGCCGCGGCGCCGGACAACACGAGCTGCTGCGCATATGCGCGCGACACGCGCTCGCGCGTGTGTTCGCGCAGCGCATGTGCCACTTCGTGAGCAAGCACCGTGGCGAGCTCCGCGTCGGACAGGTTCAGCTTATCGATGAGACCGCTGTACACCATGATGCGTCCGCCGGGCATGCAATACGCGTTGAGTTCCGGCGTCTTCTGCACGTTGAACTGCCATTTCCACGAAGTCGCGTCCGGGCGGAACACCGGCGTCACGGCCACGAGGCGCTTCGATATGTTGGTGACCCGGGCGAGCTGCGCGGTGTCGGAGTTGAGCACACCCTTGTCGCGCGCCGTCTTGAGCTCGGCTTCGTAGGCTTCCGCGGCGCCCTGCTCGATCGTCTCGGTGGGCACGAGCATTTGCTGTTTGCGGTCCACGCCAACCGCACCGGCGCTCGTCGTGCGGACCGATTCACAGGCACTGAACAGAAATAGCGCGGCCGCGGCCGCGGCGAATGGCAAGCTGATTCTCATGTACACAATGTGCCTGCATACCGCCCCGGGCGGACAGTCGAAATGTGGCGATTCCCGGTGTAGGACGCCAGCGATACGAAGAGCGGCATACTCCGGCTCCATGAAGTTCTTCACGTTTTTACGTCAGCTCATCCTCGTCGCGACCATGTACATGTTTGCTCCAGCGCAGGCGGCTTCCGTTCCGACACCGGAACCCGGCGGCAAGGTGGTCGAGTTGTGGCCGGATGGCGCGCCCGGAGCCGAAGGCGTCAAGGTGCGCGAAGAATTGCTGGAGCGCGCGCCGGACGGGCCGCTGCGCGATCGAATCGCACGGCATGTGACTCGCCCATTGATGCGGCTGTTCGAGCCGAAGGGCGCGTGGAATGGCGTCACGCTGCTCATCGTGCCGGGCGGCGCGTACGTGCGCGTCGTGCTCGACAAGGAAGGATTCGAATCCGCCGAATGGTTTGCCGAGCGCGGTTTCGCCGCGGCCGTGCTTCGGTATCGGATGCCGGCCGATGGCTGGGCCGCGGGCGCGGATGCGCCCGTGCACGACGCGATGCGCGCGCTGCGCTTGCTGAGGGAGCGGCACATCGCGCATGGCACGCAGCCCGGCCGTATCGGGGTCATCGGTTTTTCGGCGGGCGGTCATGTCGTGGCACGGCTCATCACCGAGCCGCAGCTCCGGTATCCGCGATACGACGCCACGGACGAGTTGCCGGCGCGTGCGGATTTCGCGGTGCTGATGTATCCGGTCATCGCAACCACGGGGCCGAACGCGCACGCGGGATCCGTCGAACAGTTGCTGGCCGCGGGTGTTCGTCCCGCGGATCTCGCGCGGTATTCCCCCGATTCGAATGTCACCGGCAAGACTCCGCGCACGCTGTTGATTCACGCGGCCGATGATTCGAGTGTGCTACCGGAAAATTCGCGGCTCATGTACGCGGCGCTGCGCAAGGCGGGTGTTCCGAGCGCGCTGCACCTGTTCGATCGCGGCGGACATGGTTTCGGCATGCGCGGTGTGAACGGACTCGATTCGTCCGCGTGGCCCGAACTCGTAAGAGCCTGGGCGCTCAGCGATTCTTCCGCGACACCATGAACGCGTCGCGGCGCCCGGCGCCACGCTCTTTACTTCGCGGTCATGTCCTCGAGATTCCAGGCGGCGGGGTCGAACGGCCGGGAGGTCGGCGCCACTTTTGGATAACCGCCGATGACGGATTGCGAATCGATGATCGCGCCGCGCCCTTCGATGACATTCGCGACGATGCGCGCGTCGTCCGCATCGCGCTGGGTGTTGAACGCTCCGGCGTTCCTGATGACCGAGTCCTGCACGTCACGCGCCGGCAGAGGGGTCACGCCCGGAATGTCCGGGGCTGGTAGTTTGAGGATCCTGATCGGCGCGGTCGTATACGAGCCGCGCATCGGCAGCGGATTGCCGAGCGCGTCGACCGCGAGATTGTCGCGCTCATACAGCGCCAGGTCGCCCGAACCGCCGGCCATTACCAGCGCAATCTTGTCTGGCGTCGACGGCCCGGCCCGCAAGACATTGCCGATGAGGGCGATCTCTCCGGTCTGGTAGGGCTGATCGCCCCACTCCTCGGCGATCAGGTTGTAGTGAATCGCGCGCGGACCCGGGTCGTAGATCAGGTTGTTGATGATCGCGCCGCGCGCGCCTCCCTTGAACAGCGGCGATCGTTCCTTGTTGTGCGCGTAGAGGTTGCCGACGATGAGGATGTCCGACGTGTTGTCGTGAATCAGCGAGCCCTTGGAGTGCTCGCCTTTGACGTGCACGGAATCCGCCAGGCCTTCGGCAATGATGTTGTTGCTGAACGTGATCCGGTGCGAAGTGCCCTTGCGCCACTCCTCGGGCGTCTTGCCGGTGAAGCGCGGACCCGATGCCGAGAGGTTCTCGTCGGTCGCCCACGTGAGCGAGCAGTGGTCGACGATCACGTCGCGCGCGCCAATGGTCGAGATCGCGTCGTAGTCAGCGCCCGAAAGCTTCGGGCGTCCGCCATCACCAGGACGCACGCGGATGTGCCGGACGACCACATCGTGCGTCGTGATGTCGATGCCGCCGCGAATGAAAGTGATGCCCGGCGCGGGCGCCGTCTGGCCCGCGATGGTCAGGTAAGGCTCCGTGATCCGCACAGTGTTTTCCGCCAGATCGATGACGCCGCCGACCTCGAACACGATGATCCGGGGGCCGGCCTTCCGCACGGCCTCGGTGAATGAGCCGGGTCCGGTTGCCGCGAGTGTGGTGACACGCAGGATTTCGCCGCCCCGGCCACCGGGTGTCGTGGCCGCCGCCCCCATGGCGCCGGGAAATGCGAGCGGCGATGCGGCGCCGGCGGCCATCTGCGAGAACAAAAGAACCAGGACCCAGAAACAACGACTTGGCATGTAATGTCCCGCGAACCCATTGTGGATGACACCGGTTTCCCTATATAACATCGCCTGCAGCGACGCGCTCAAGAAGATAAGGGCTCAGAAATTGGTTTCCGTCGTCTCCGATCTCGCTTTCGACGCCAGGAAAGCCGCCGCCGAATTCGTAAGGGCGCGTCGTTCCGCCGGCGCGTTGTCCGGCTATCCGGGCACCGCTCCGCCGGATCTCGATTCGGCCTATCGCTGCCAGGACGAGGCCATAGCGCTGTGGGATGACACCATCGCCGGATGGAAAGTCGGGTGGATACCCGAGCCCTTCAGCAAGCAATACGGCGCGCAGCGTCTCGTCGGACCCATCTTCACCCGCTCCGTCGTGCGCGCGCATGGCGCGGGCAGCGCTGTTCCCGTGCCGGTGTTCGCGAACGGCTTCGCCGCCGTCGAAGCCGAGTTCGTCGTGCAGCTCGCGAAGGACGCCCCGGAAGATGTCCTGGAGTGGACAGCGGGGACAGCGCAACCCTTCGTGCAAGCCATGTTCATCGGGATCGAGATCGCGAGCAGCCCGCTCGTCGACATAAACGATCATGGGCCCGCCGTCGTCGCCAGCGACTTCGGCAACAACGCGGGCCTGATGCTCGGCCCGGAGATTCCGGATTGGCGGGCGCGCGATCCCGAATCCATGCAATGCGAGACGCGAATCGATGGCGTGACCGTCGGGCGCGGAAATGCCGCGGCAATCAGCGGCGGGCCGCTCAGCGCGCTCGCGTTCGCCCTGAGCTGCAATGCGCGGCGCGGACGGCCGCTGCGGGCCGGTGATTTCATCTCCACGGGAGCCGCCACGGGCGTCCATTCGATCGCGGCCGGGCAGTCGGCGGAGGCCATTTTCAGTGGGCTTGGGACTCTGCGATGCCAGGCGATCCCCCTGACACCGGTTGCACGGGACTGATTGTTAGGAGACAACTGGCCCGGACAACCGGCGTATCCGTACAATCGGATCATGACACGCACCCGGAAGAAATCTCCGCCCAAGGCTCCCGCACCCGCGCGAGCGACCACCATCAAGCCGGGGCGCAACGCCACGATCAACGACATCGCCAGACTCGCCGGCGTCTCGAAGAAGACGGTTTCGCGGGTCATCAATCACTCGCCGCTGGTGCAGGACGCCACGCGCGCGCGCATCCAGGGCGTCATAGACAAGTTCGGTTACGTGCCCGATCCCCAGGCGCGCGGCCTGGCCTTTCGCAAGTCATTCCTGATCGGCCTCGTCTACGACAATCCGAACGCGCAATACATCGTGAATTGCATGGAAGGCGCGCTCGACGCCGTGCGCAACTCCGAATACGAAGTGGTCGTGCATCCCTGCGATCGCAAGAAGCCCGACTTCGTCGCGAGCGTGCGGCGCTTCGTCGAACGCCAGAAGCTGCGTGGCGTGATCCTGCTGCCGCCGGTTTCCGAGAACGACGAACTCACGGAGGCGCTGACGGCCGCCGACTGCGCCTACGTGCGCATCACCTATACGCAGCTCGACGACCCCTCGCGCATGGTGATCTCGAACGACCGGCTCGCGGTCGCCGAGGTGGCTAACTACCTCGTCTCGCTCGGCCACCGGCGCATCGGCTACATCGCGGGCCCGCCGGGTTTTCGCTCCGCCGTCGAACGTCTGGACGGATTCCGCGAGGCGCTGAACGCGCGCGGGGCCCCGATGGCGAGCGAACTCATCGTCGACGGCGGCTACACCTACGAATCCGGCGTCGCGGGCGGCGAAAAATTGCTCGCGTTGAATCCGCGGCCCACGGCGATCTTCGCCAGCAACGACGAGATGGCCGCGGGTGTGTATCGCGTCGCCAACCGGCTCGGACTGTCCATTCCGGGCGACCTGTCGATCGTCGGCTTCGACGACGGACCGCTGGCCGCCCGCCTGCTGCCCTCGCTCACGACGATCCGTTTGCCCATCCGCGAACTCGGCCGCCTCGCGGCTAACAAGATCCTGCATCCCGAGGCCGCCGGCGGCACACACGCGCTGGTGACCCCGCTCGAGCCGCATCTCGTCATTCGCGATTCCTGCCAGCCCCCCGCGCGGCAGTAACGTTTCCCTCTTATCAATTTCACGGACGCCGGCGCCTCGCCGGCGTTCTCCGATGTGGCGCGCGAGCGCCTGACATGACACCGGTTTCCACCGGCGCAATGTACAGGGTAGAATCGCGGCCCCAGATCGCTCACCGGATCCCGCTCATGAAGTTCGAGACTCGTCACGCCACTCACCCGACCATCATCAATTCGGCCGATACGGCCAAGCTGCGCGAGCTTTTTCACGTCCCGTCGATTTTCATCCCCGATGACGTGAGCCTCACGTTCAGCCACGTCGAACGCATGATCGTCGGCGGCGTGATGCCGGTTTCGAAATCCATCGAGCTCGGCGAGATTCCGGCCCTCAGCAAGGGCCCGTTCCTCGCGCGTCGCGAGCTGGGCGTGATCAACATCGGTGGCAATGGAAAAGTCCTGGTCGACGGCAAGGAGTGGGCGCTTGCCGCTCGAGAAGGACTGTATGTCCCGATGGGCACCGCGGCCCTGGTGTTCTCGTCGGACTCGCAGGATTCTCCCGCCAAGTTCTATCTCGCCAGCACGCCGGCGCACACGCGCTACGAAACGGTGAAGATCGACGCGGGAAAAGCCAACCCGATGCCGGTTGGTGCGCCCGCGACGGCCAACGCCCGCACGATCTATCAGTACATCAATCCCGACATCTGCAAGTCGGCGCAGCTGCTCATGGGACTGACTTCGCTCAAGGAAGGCAGCGTCTGGAACACCATGCCGAGCCACCTGCACGAGCGCCGTTCGGAAACCTACTTCTACTTCGATCTGAAGCCCGACGCCCGCGTCGTGCACATCATGGGCGAACCCAACGAAACGCGGCACATCTTCGTCGCGAACGAGGAAGCGGTGATCGCGCCGCCCTGGTCGATCCACACTGGCTGCGGCACTTCTAACTACAGCTTCATCTGGGCGATGGGCGGCGAAAACCAGGAATACAAGGACGTCGCCTGGGTGCCGATGGACAACCTGCGTTGATGAGCGGGCTCGATCGCATGTTCGATCTGTCGGGCCGCGTCGCCGCCGTCACGGGCGCCAACACGGGCATCGGGCGCGGCATCGCCGAGGCGCTGGCGCGCGCCGGCGCGGACATCGCCGCGATCGGCCGCAGCGATCCGGCGGAAACGCTGGCGACGGTGAATTCGCTGGGGCGCCGCGGCCTCTGGATAAAGGCCGATTTCAGCGCAAGGCCCGACCACACCGCGATCGTCCGCGAAGTCGTGGGCAAACTCGGCGGGCTGAACATCCTGGTGAACAACGCGGGCACGATCCGCCGCGCGAACGCCATCGATTTCACCGAAGCCGACTGGGACGCCGTGCTCGATGTGAATCTCAAGTCGGTGTTTTTCCTGTCGCAGGCCGTGGCCCGGCACATGATCCCGAACGGCGGCGGCAAGATCATCAACATCGCCTCGATGTTGTCGTTCCAGGGCGGCGTTCGTGTGCCCTCCTATACCGCCAGCAAGAGCGGAATCGCGGGCCTCACGAAACTGCTGGCCAACGAGTGGGCGGCGAACGGCATCAACGTCAACGCGATCGCGCCGGGATATTTCGCGACGAACAACACGGCGGCACTGCAGGCGGACGTGAAGCGTAATGCCGAAATCCTCGCGCGCATTCCGGCTGGCCGCTGGGGAAATCCCGCGGACCTCGGTGGCGCCGCGGTCTTTCTAGCCTCGAGTGCCGCGGACTACGTTCAGGGAATCACCTTGCCCGTCGACGGGGGATGGCTGGCGCGCTGACCGGTTTCGGTATCATCTCCGGATGCGGATCGCATTCCTCGGACTCGGCAACATGGGCGCCGGCATGGCAGCGCGCCTGCTCTCGGCGAAAAACGCCGTCACCGTCTACAACCGCACCCGCGCGAAGGCCACGCCGCTCGAGAAGCTGGGCGCGCAGGTCGCCGACTCGCCACGCGAAGCGGCCAGGAATGCCGACATCATCATCGGCATGACCGCGGATGACGATTCCTCGCGGCACATGTGGCTGGGCGACTCAGGTGCGCTCGCCGCGATCAACTCACCCGACGCGCTCGCCATCGAGTGTTCGACACTGTCGCACGACTGGGTACTCGAACTCGCGCAGCTCGTGCGTGAACGCGGCTTTCGATACGTGGATGCTCCCGTCACCGGACTGCCCGACGCGGCGGCCGCGGGCACGCTCACCCTGCTGGTGGGCGCGGAACCTGCCGACCTCGACATGGCGCGCCCCGTGTTCGCTTCCCTCGCGACGCGTGTGTTGCACTTCGGCGCGGTGGGCCAGGGAACGGTCTACAAGCTCATGATCAACCTGATGGGCGCTGTCCAGATCGCCGCGGCGGCCGAAGGCGTCGCACTGGCCGAACGCGCGGGACTCGACCTGCGCTTCGTCGCCGATGGTATCGCCAGCGGTCAGGCCGCGAGTCCGCAGGTGGTACGCAACGTCCGGCGCTTCATTGCCGCAGATCATTCCACGGCCATCAACTTCACGCCCGCCTTGCGCCTCAAGGACATCGACTACGCGCTGCGCCTGGCCCGCAAGCTCGGGGTCGCGAGTGAATTCGGCGTGGTGGCCGAGCGGCTCTATCGCAAGCTGTGCGAGCGCGGATTCGCACGCGAGAACGAGAGCCGCATCATCGACGTCGCCCGCGCCGGTAGTTAGTTCGCGCTACAGCGCGCACACGGGTGCGTCGGCGGTTCCGAGCAGCTTGGTGGGAGCCACCGTCTTCTCCGGAGGCACCACCCGCAACAGCATTCCCCACGGGGTGCTGCGGAACGTCCCGGGCGAAATGTCCGGAGCGACGACACGGATCTCGGCGACGGCATGGGGTTCGGGCCGCATGACGCGCACCCGCGCGTTGATGACCTGGCTGTTGTCGGCGGTGCGCTGCAGCTGCAGGCAGATTTCATCCTGCGGACTGAGCGTGACGTGCCGCGGAGCGTCATCGAGGCGCACCGTGATGCGCTGACCGACGGGGCCGGCATACCGCGCGGGGTCAACGTCGACGATGTACACCGTGCTGCTTGCTTCGACCTGGGCGAGCGCGACGCCGACAATGGCGAGGCCTGCTGCTACGGTTATCAGTGATTTGCGCATACGCCTATCGGAGCACCATCACCTCACAAAGTTCCGTAGGAAAACAGGAATACATACCTGTCTGCATCAGACGACGGCGACACCGAGCTTATCTGCTGACTTGGTCAGTCGCTGCTTGATGACACTTTCTACACAGTTGTTCGCGTCGAATATGAGAGTGCGCGATTCGAAACATTCGAGTTCATTCGCCGCCACGTCGGCGCGCGCGGCGATGATGAGTTCATCGCCGGGCTGGCAGGTGCGCGCCGCGGCGCCATTGAGCACGCAGCAACGAGAGCCGCGCTCTCCGTAGATGATGTATGTGCTGATTCGTGTTCCGGTGGTCTTGTTCCAGATCTCGACGAATTCCAGGGGCAACATGCCCGCCGCCTCGCAATGCTCCGGATCGAGGGCGATCGATCCCTCGTAGTGCAGGGCGTAGAGAAAAACAGCGCCTGGGCGCCCCGCGGAGCAGGGCCGTCAGAAGGGTTTTACCACCGCCAGGATCACGATGCCGATGAGCAGCAACGCGGGGATCTCGTTGAACACGCGGTACCAGCGTTCCGAGTGTGCATTGCGATCGGCGGCGAACTGCTGCAAGAGCGCGAAACACGCGCCGTGGTAGGCGATCACCAGGAACACCAGCGCGAGTTTCACGTGCAGCCAGCGCATGAGTAGATAGTCGGGCGCCGCGAGCACCATCGCGGCGCCGAAGCCGAGCGCCAGCACGGCCGCGAAGGTCATCAGGAAGAACAGCTTGCGCTCCATGATCTTGAATCGCGCGTTGCCCAGCGGATCGTCGATCGTCGCGCCCTGAATCTGGGAATGATAGACGAACAGGCGAGGTAGATAGAGCAGCGCGGCGAACCAGCTCACGACGCCGACGACATGGAACGCTTTCAGCCAGAGCATGCGGTCTCCCCGCCGATGTTGCGCATCACCACACCTTGCAACGCCGCGACGTGATCGGCGCGCGCATTGAGCGCGGCGATGTATCGATACTGCTGGCCGCCAGCGGCAAGGAACGCGTCGCGGTTCTCCATGCCGATCTCCTCCAGCGTCTCCAGGCAGTCCGCCGCGAAGCCGGGACAGATGACGCTCACGCTCGTAACCCCGCGCTTCGCCAGCGCCGCCAGTGCTTCGATCGTGTACGGCTGCAGCCAACGGGCGCGGCCGAAACGCGACTGGAATGTGAGGCTCCAGGCGCTGTCATCGAGGCCGAGCCGCGATGCGAGCAATTTCGCCGTGCGCTCGCAATGCGCGCGATACGGATCGCCCTGTTCGACGAAACGCTCCGGAATGCCGTGAAACGACATGACCAGGTGCTGACTCGCACCGTGCGTGTGATGGTGCTCCCGCACGCTCGCCGCGAGAGCGTCGATGTAAGCGCCGTCGTCGTGATAGTCCGCCACGAAGTGCAACGCCGGCACGCGCCGCAGGCGCGAGAGCGCCGCGCTGACCTGGTCGAACACCGCGCCCGACGTCGCGCCGCTGTATTGCGGGAACATCGGAACAGCCACGATAACCTCGACACCCGAGGCAAGCAGGGAGTCGATGGCCTGCGGCACCGTCGCGCCGCCGGTGTAGAGCATCGCCAAGGCAACCGGGATGTCCTGCGCGGCCAGCGCCGACTGCAATCCCGCGCGCAGCGCCTCGCTCTGGATCGCGAGCGGCGAACCCTGCGGCGTCCAGATGGCCGCGTACTTCTTCGCGCTGGCGCGCGGGCGAGTGGGCAGGATGACGCCATGCAGCAACGGCAGCCAGATCCAGCGCGGAATCTCGACCACGCGCGGATCGCCTAACAAGCCGGCGAGGAACGCGCGCACGTCGCGCGTGGCGAGGGATGCGGGCGTGCCGGAATTGACCAGCAGCACGCCGTACTTCATGGAGCGAGCCAGTTCCGCGGCCTGAGATACTCCGCAAGCCGCGCTTCGGGCGAGCCCGGAACGGGCTGATAGTCATAGCGCCACTCGGCGCGCGGCGGCAGCGACATGAGCAGCGATTCGGTGCGCGCCTGCGACTGCAGCCCGAAGCGGGTGCCGCGGTCGAAGGCGAGGTTGAACTCCACGTACCGGCCGCGCCGCAGGCGCTGGAAATCCTGCTCGCGGGCGCCGAACGGCGTCGCCGCGCGTGCGCGCACGAGACGCGCATACGCCTCGAGGTAGGTGTCGCCGATGCGGCGGATCAGCGCGAAGCAATGCGCGAAGTCGCCGCCGATTACCGCCGTGGTGTCGTTGAGGTCGTCGGCGAACAGACCACCGATGCCGCGCGTCTCACCGCGATGCGGCAGGTAGAAATACTTGTCGCAGGCGTCCTTGAGCAATGGATAGACCTGCGGTCCCGCCGGCGCGCACGCGGCGCGCGCTGCTTCGTGCCAGGCGCGCGCATCCTCGTCGAACGGATAGACGGGCGTCAGGTCGAAGCCGCCGCCGAACCACCAGACCTCTCCACCGCGCGCGGTGAACAGCCGCACGTTTGCGTGCGAGGTGGGCGCGTACGGATTCACCGGATGCACGACGACACTGGTGCCCATCGCGCGGAAGGGCTGGCCCGCAAGCTCGGTGTGCCGTTCGCTCGCCGCGGCCGGCAGCTTCGCGCCCGTGACATCGCTGAACGCCACGCCGGCGCGGTCGAACGTCGCGCCATTTTCAATGAGCGACAACCTTCCGTTGCCGCTGAGCGGCTCACCGGCCGGGCGCGTCCATTCATCCCGCCGCTGCTCGCTGGAGGGATCCAGCGAGTGCCACGTTTCGGACAGACGGCGGTGAAGCCCGGTGAAATAGTCGCGCGCGGCCTCGATCTCGGCCGCGCCAATCGGCGTGATACGCGCAGCCGCGCTCATGGCGCGCTCCTGAAGAGATACCCGCGCCCGCGCAACGTCACGATGTGCACCGGGTTTTCCGGATCCGGTTCGAACAGCTTGCGCAGCCGCAGGATGAAATTGTCGACGGTGCGATCCGTCGGAAACTGGTCCATGCCCCAGACCTCTTCGAGCAGATCGGTGCGGGTGAGCGCGCGGTTCTCGTTGGCCGAGAACACTTCCATGAGCCGCAGCTCCTTGTCCGACAGCGACACCTCGCCTTCGTTGGTGAACGCCTGTCCCGTGTCGAAGCGCACCCAGTATGTCGCGAACACCAGCCGCGGCGGCGCGCTCGCCGGCCGCCCGCTTGCGCGACGCAGCAGCGCGCGCACGCGCGCCAGCAGCTCGTTGACGTCGAAGGGTTTCGGTAGATAGTCATCGGCGCCCGCATCGAGGCCGCGCACCTTTGAAGTGGTGTCGCTGCGCGCCGTGAGCATCATGATCGGCGCGGTGATGCCGATGTCGCGCGCGAATCGCGTCAGCGCGAAGCCATCACCGCCCGGCAGCATCACATCGAGGATCGCGAGCTCGAACTCGCCCCGGGCGAGCAGTTCCTTGCCGGCCGCGAAATTGTCGGCCGACACGATTTCATACCCCGCGTGGCGCAGGTTCACCGCGACCAGCTCGCGCACCAGGCGTTCGTCTTCGACGATGGCGATACGGTCAGCCATGCGCCGCGCTCTCGGAAGGAAGCTCGAGGGAAACGGTGAAGATGGCGCCCTGCCCCGGCCCCGCGCTGAACGCGGAGATCTCGCCGCCCATGCGCCGTGCGAGTTGCCGCGCGATCGCGAGTCCCAGGCCCGCGCCGTGTGTCACGCCCTCGCCGCTGCCGCGATTGTGCATGTCGAACAGCTTCTCCGCGGTCTCCGGCGCGAAGCCGCGACCCTGATCGCTGATCTCCAGGTGCCAGTGCCCCGCGCGCACCGCGGCCGACAGCCGGACCTTGCCACCGCCGTATTTGTGCGCGTTGTCGAGCAGGTTCTCGAGGATCACCCGCAGTCCGTCCTTGTCGGCCAGCACCGGCACCGGATCGATGGTGCCGAGTTCCACTTCCCCGACGCTCGAGGTGCGCGCGCGATGCGCCAGCAGGTCGGCTATGAAACGCGCCGCGTCGACGCGCTGCGCACGTTCGCGCGGATCGCGCGACATGGCGCGCTGGTACGCGAGAATCGTCTCGGCGAGATGTTCGAGACGGTCGCATTCGATCTGGCCGAGCTGGATCAGTTCGGCACGCTGCGAATCGGGAATGCTGCCGATCGCCAGGCTCTGCAACAGCCCTTTAACGCCCGCGACGGGCGTCTTGAATTCATGGCTGGTGAATTGCAGCAGTTTTTCCATGTCTTCGCGCTGCTGCTTGCGGCGCTGCGCGAGCACGAACAACACCACCAGACTGCCCGACAGCAGCAGCGCGAGCAGCGTGGATTCGCCCACCAGCATGACGTTGAGACGTTCGCGGTGCTGACCGATCGCGATTTCGCGTTCCGCGACTTCCGGCGCCGTGAGATGGATTTCGGTCGCCAGCAGCGCCCGCTCCAGCGTCTCGATGTTGTTCATCGCGCCGCGCAGCAGGATCGTCCACCACACCACCAGCGATGCGGTCAGCAGCATCGTCACGGCGAGCACGATCAGCTCCACGCGTTCCGTGAACCATTGGCGAAAGCCGGATCGCATCAGCCGTTATCGCGGGTGAGGAGCACGTCCAGCAGTGTATCGACATCGGCGGTGCTGTGAGCAGCGGAGAGGAAACACACCTCGTATGCCGACGGCGGCAGGTACACGCCGCGCTCCAGCCAGCCTCGGTAACGCTGGTGATATTCCTGTATCGCGGCCGAAGAGATGGAGCCCGCGGCCACCGGCAGCGCCGAGGTCACGTCGAAATATGGCCAGACGATCGGGCCGACTCGCGGCAGCCGGGCCTGGCTCTTGAGCGCATGATTCGCGAAGGCCTGGTCCAGGTGCTTGCCTAACATCTCGATATGTCGATAGGCCGAACCTTCCGCGAGTTCGGTCAGCGTGGCGATGCCGGCCGCGAGGCACACCGGATTACCCGCCATCGTGCCGGCCTGGTACACCGGGCCCAGCGGCGCGAGTTGTTCGAGCAACTCGCGGCGGCCGAGTACGGCGGCGACCGGCATGCCACCGCCCACGATCTTGCCGAGCGTCGTGAGGTCGGGCTCCACGCCGACGACCTTGTCGTAGCCGTGGTATCCAAAACGGAACCCCGTGATGACCTCGTCGAAGATCAGCACGGTGCCGTGCGCGCGCGTGAGCTCGCGCAGCTTCGCGAGGTATTCGCGCGATTGCAGCAGCAAGCCATTGTTGGCCGGCACGGGCTCGATGATGGCCGCGGCGATGTCCTTGCCCTGCTCGCGGAACGCCTGTTCGAGCGCCGCGATGTCGCCGAGCGGAATGACCAGCGTGTCGGCCGCGACCTGCGCGGGCACGCCCGCGCTGTCGGCGAGTCCCTGCGTGATCACCCCGCTGCCTGCCTTCACCATCAGCGAATCCACGTGACCGTGGTAGCAGCCGTCGAATTTCAGGATGCGGCGGCGGCCATTGCTCGCGCGCGCGATGCGCACCGCGGTGGCAACCGCCTCGGTGCCGCTCACGACGAAACGCACCAGTTGCGCGTACGGATATGCGGCCAGCACGCGCTCGGCGAGTTCGCCTTCGCCGCGATGCGCGGTGCCGAACGCGAGGCCGTCGGTGACGGCGCGTTGCACGGCTTCGACCACGCGCGGGTGCGCGTGCCCGAGGATCAGCGGACCCCAGGCCATGCAGAAATCGAGATAACGGTTGCCATCCTCGTCGGTGGCGTAAGCACCGCTGGCCTGTTTGAAGAACACGGGTGTGCCGCCGACCTTGCGGAAGGCGCGCACCGGGCTCGAGACGCCCGCCGGGATCAGTTTCTCAGCGCGCGAGTACAGCTCGGCCGAGCGGGCGAGCGACAGCTTCCGAGAGTTCGACGGGCTGGCAGCCGGCGACGGCTGCTTTGATGAATGAGTCACGTTGCGAATCCTCTGAAAATTCTTGCGGTAGTTCGATGCTGCGCGCGGCCCAGCCGCGCTCGGTGGCGATTCCCAGGTGCGCGTGGCCCGCTGCGACGTAGCAGCCGAAGGGCGTGGAGCAGCCGCCTTCGATGACACGCAGGAACTCGCGTTCCCAATGAGTTGCGTTCGCGCAGGCCGGGTCCGTGAGCAAGCCCGCATGCGCCGCGATTTCGGTATCGCCGGCGCGGCATTGCGCGGCCAACGCGCCCTGCCCCGGCGCCGGCACCCACTGCTCGGGCGCGAGTTCGATGACGACGAAGGCGGACAGGTCGAGCCCGAGGCGGCTGAGTCCCGCGGCCGCGAGAACGATGGCGTCGACGCCCGACTGTTCGGCGAGCTTGCGGAGCCGGGTCGGCACGTTGCCGCGCAACGGCACGGATACGGCCTGCGGCGCGTATTGGCGGATCAATGCGCCGCGGCGCAAGGAAGACGCGCCGACGCGGGTTCCCGGCGCGAGCGGCAGCGCTCCATCGTCGCGCGGAACGTGGAACTCGCGGCGAATGAGCAGCCAGTCGGCGGCGTTGGCGCGCGGCAGGATGGTGAGATTCTGGAGGCCGGCGGGCGCGGCGGTGGGCAGATCCTTGAGCGAGTGCACGACCAGATCGATGCGCTGATCGAGCAACGTGGCTTCGAGCTCGCGCGTGAAGAATCCCTTTTCGACGCCACCGGCCAGATACGGCGACTGATCGACGTCGCCGCGTGTCGTGACGACCGAGATGTCCGGATGCCAGGCCGGTGAAGGCGCCGCCGCGCGCAACGCCGCGAGCACCGTGCGCGATTGCCACAACGCGAGGTCGCTTCCGCGGCTACCAATGACACGCGCGCTCACGGCGTTTCCTTCGCGGCGCGAATGAACTCGTGCAGCATCGCGTTCACCTCGGAGGTGAGCTTGCGCGCACGCTGCGGCGGCAGCCCTTCGAGCAGGCTGGGTAGTTTGTTTTGCATGAACTCGGCGCGCATCGCGGTCATGGCCGCGAGCGTATCGCGCGGCGGCGGCGCGAGCAGCGCCTGGCAGATCTTTTCGGCGCTCGCGACGCACTCGGCATCGAGCGCGGCGTATTGATCTTCCGGCAGCACGGCGCCGTGCGCGTCGAGCAGCTCATCGAGTACCGTGAGACGCCAGCCCGGCGCGCCCAACACCTGCAAGGGACTGCCGAGGTCGAAAACCTGCCGGTCTTCTTGCGTGGCGGGCAATGTGAGCCACGCCTGCGGCGCGCCCGAACACACGATCACCGTGCCGGCGCGCTGCACGGCGCCGTCGAAGGCACGCATGCTCGCGCGGTTGAAACTTTCGACCGCGGTGAATCCCGCGTCCGCCAGCGCACGCAACATCGCGCGGCCGATTTCGCCCAGCCCGAATACGGCGATGGGTGCGTCGCGCGACACGGCGTCGAGCCGCTGCACGACCAGCGCCTGCACACCGCCCGTGCGGCCCTGCGGCAGGATGCGCCGCGCGTGATTCAGCATCTCACCGACGCCGCGCCAGGCCACGTGCAGGTTGCGGCACACCGTGCCCGCTTCGTGCGCCCGTTCGAACGATCGCAGGACCTGGTTGCCGATGGCGTGTTCGCCCTGCGCGACGGAGTCGAGTCCCGCCGCGACGCGCAGCAGTCCACCTACCGAGGCCGCGCCGTGCCGCACGCGCGGGCGCAGGTGATCTGGATTGCCATCGGCGCCGATGAGCGCGGCATTGAAGAGTTCCGCGGCCCACGCGGGGCGCGGCGAGGCGAGCAGCCACTCGACGCGCGCGCAGCTTTCGATGCGCACGACCCCGGTGATTTCACCCGCGTCCAGCAATTGCTGAGATGGCCCGTCCTTGCCGAGGTCGAACGCGGCCAGCGCCGCGCGCACCGCGGACGGCGCCTCGCGATAGCTCATGCCGACCAGGGCGAGCGGGATCATCATTCCGCCTTATGCGAATTCCGCCGCGGTATCGACCAGCGCGGCCACCGTGTCCGGTGGCGTACCCGGCAGGATGCCGTGGCCGAGATTGAGGATGCAGTGCCGGCCGCCGCTGGTCGCACGCATGGTTTCCAGCAACGCGCGGGTGCGCGCGCGGATCACGTCGGCGCTGCCTAACAACAATACGGGATCGATGTTTCCCTGCAGCAGGTGGTTCGGGTACATCTTGCGGGCGACGTCCCACTCGGTGCGCCAGTCCAGCGAGAATCCGCTGACGCCGCTCTCGCCGAGCAGCGGCATCAGGTGATGGCCGCCGCGCACGAACAACAACGTCGGCACCTTGCGGGCATTGAGTTTGGCGGTGATCCGCTGCAATGCCGGCAGCGCGAAGTCGCGATATTCATCGGGCGCGAGCAATCCGCCCCAGGAGTCGAACAGCTGCACGGCGTCGGCGCCCGCATCGACCTGCGCCAGCAGCAGATCCGCGACGACGTCGGCGATGGTGTTGAGCGCGCGGCGCGCCAGCGCCGGATCGCGATGCATGAGCGTGCGCGCTTCGCGGAAGTCATCGCTGCCGCCGCCTTCGACGCAATACGCGAACAGCGTGAACGGCGCGCCGGCGAATCCGAGGATGCCGTAGCGGTCCTGCAGGGTTTCCTTGAGGTGCGCGACGGCGCGCGGCAGATAGGCGATGCGATCGAGCACGCCGTCGAGTTGCCAGGCGTCGAAGTCGGCGCCGCTGCGCAGCGGGCGCGCGATACGCGGGCCCTCGCCCGGCCCGAAACTCACCCCCAGTCCCATCGCGAGCGGAACGACGAGGATGTCGGAGAACACGATGGCCGCGTCGAGCTTGTAGCGATCGAGCGGCTCCAATGCCGCGCGGGTCGAAAGCTCCGGGTTCTGGCACACGTCCCAGAAGCTGTGTTCGGCGCGCAGCGCGCGATACCCCGGCAAATAACGCCCGGCCTGGCGCATCAGCCATACGGGAGGACGGTCGAGCGCGTCGCCGCGCAGCGCTGCCAGGAATCGCTGACGCGAGTGCATGGAAACTCCAATGGAATCAGCCCGTAGCGTAAAACCACGGCGGCCTGAAACTGTCACAGCTGTGTCATGACGCGACCCGTCCGCGCGCGCCGGGGCTAACATCCGTGACGGAGTCGAATTTGCCGTTCACCTGGATCGTCACGAAGTCACAGCCGCATGCCGACAGCGAGGTGATCCAGCTGCGCCGGCAGGGTTTCACTGCGCTCGCGATCTGCTGCATCGAACACCAATGGCACGACTGGCCCGAGCTGCGACAGGCGGGCGCGGGCGGCGCGGCGCTGCTGTTCGTCACCAGCCGCGCGGCGGCCGCGCGGGTCGAGGTGCCGCGGGGAACATTCGTAGCGGCGCTTTCACCGGCAACGTCGGCGACCCTCGAGGCCCGCGGAATTCGCGTCGCATTGACGGCGCACGGCGGCGTGCGTGAACTCGCGCGCGCGGTGGTCGACTCGTGTGCGGTGCCGTCGGGCGCGGAAGTTTTTTACCCGACCAGCGACGCCGCGTTACGGCAACCGGAACATCTCGCCGCCGTCGCGACACTGGGTGCGCGGCTGCGCGTGCACACGAAGGCGGTGTATTCCACCGTGGCGCCGGCCAATCTCGCGCAGGAGCTCGCCGCGTTGGGTGCGCCCACCGCCGAACGCCCGCCGCTCGGCTACGCTTTCTGGAGTCCGTCGGCCATCGACAACTTTTCCGCCGCGCGCGGCTTCGATCTGCCGCCAGGTCCCGTGATCCTGGTCGGCGGCTCGACGATGCGCCGCTGGCAGGAAATCGCGCCGCCGGCGTGGCGGCGCGCGTACAAACACGACGCCGAGACGCCGCTCGAATGGTCGCTGCGTTTTCTCGAACGCGGCGACCCGGCGGCTCTGAATAGTTAGGGCTACTTGATCGAGCCCGGCTTGCGCATCATCTTGCGTATGTCCGCCAGGTGCACTTCTTCCGACGCAATCTGGTCGCGCGCGTATTCCTCGAGCAGGATGCTCTTGCCTTCGACGAGCGCGAGCAGGCTGTAATACGCGTCGAGACCTTCCTTCTCGTGATCGTGTGCTTCCTGGAGGATCACGTTGATGTCGTGTTCGTGCGTCTCCAGCAACGGCCCGATCTTGAGCGACGGATGCCCGCCGAACGCGGTGATGTGTTCGCCCGCGAGTACGGCGTGCGCATTCGACTCGCTCCCCTGGTCGCGCAGCCACGCGACGATCGGGATGCGGTTGTGGCCGAAGATCATGAAGCTGTAGTGCATGTAGCGCACGACGCCGGCCAGCTCGAGCTCGAGGATGTGGTTGAGGCTGTCGATCACCTTCTGGGTGAGCTGGGGATCGAGAGTTGAGTCTTTCATGGGGGCGTTCCTCGAGGGTGATCTGCGGTCGGGCCGCATGGTAGTCGACCCCCGGGCCGATTTCCCGCTTTCGAAAGCCAATGCGAATCCGTCGCATCCAGCCACGCGGCAGTGCGGCAAAAGAGCCCCGGCCGGCGCGGCGCGTGCCGCGAGCCATCGCGGGCGGATTACTCGGACCGGACGCGCTCAAGAGCGAATCCATGGGGATCTGGACGCTGGGTCTCGCGCTGCACTTCTTCATCACCCGCGTGGCCGCGGCTATCTACTACGCGGCGTGCCGATCGCCTGGAGCGTGCGGAAGTACTCGCCGCCCTGACTTCAGGCCTTCGCGAGCCGCCACCGCCAAACGCGGCCGACTTCTTCGTTGGCGAGTTCGGCGACGAAATGGAAACCCAGGCGCGCAAGCACCGCGTTCGAAGCGTTTTTCTCCGCCAGCGTATGCGCGATGATGGATCGCACACGTGGATCGGAGAAGGCGAACGCCGCAAGTCCGCGCGCCGCCTCCTTGGCGTATCCCTGGCCGCGGTATTCACCCGCGATTTCGTAACCGATCTCGAGTTCACCCACATCGCTGGGCGGTCCGTGAAAACCACCATTGCCGACCAGCGCGGCTTTCGATGAATCGATGAACATGTAGCCGTTCCATTCCGTGGGTCGCGGCACCACGCTTTCGGGCGCGGGCGCGAACGCCTCGGGAAACTGCGGCCATGCGTCCGGCACCGCGACACCGAGCATGCGCGCGAGCTCGGGCTTGCCGGCGGCCAGCGCGCGCCGGTGGCTCTCCTCGAGCGCGACGTATCGCAGTCTTCCGGTTGGCGGGATCAAATTGTCTCTTCCAGGCGATGCCGCCAGGTCGACTGGTAGTCGAGCAGTCCGGCCAGGCGCAATGGCACCACCGATTGCAGCGTCCCGCCGGCCGGCGAAGACACGCCGGCGAGATGCGCCGCCACGCGGTTGCCTCCGCCCTCCGGATACATGCGCACCGTGCCCACGGGCAGGCACGCGGCTAACAACCTCGCGAACAGCGGATTCCGCGCCATCGGCCCATCGACGAAGATTTCCCCGGCCGCTCCCAGCGACTCGATCAATTGAGTTGTCATGAGCGCCGAATAGAGAGTCGCGAGCGCGGCGCGCTGAGCGCCGCTCAGCGACGCCACGCCTTCGAGCCGGCCGGGTCGGCCGGAATACGGACCGGCGGACGCGAACGACGGCAGCGCGAGCGCACCTGACGCAAGCACCTCGAGCAGCGCCTCGACGGTCGGGACTTCCTCTCCCTGCGCGATCGTCTCGTATTCGCGGCCGCCCATGTAGCGCGCGGTTGCGACCGGCGCGCCGAATGCGTTCACGTTCGCGAGCATGTCGCGGTCTTCGCGCAGCCGGCGCAGGTCGCCGCGATTGGCCATGACGATGGTCCACGTGCCGCTGGAAACCACGGTGAACACTTCGCGCTCGCGGTCCATGAGAAACCGCAGGTACGAAGCGTTTGAATCATGGATTCCACAGGCGACGCCGCAGGTAGGCGCCAGGCCCGTGGCCGCGGCGACGCTCGCGCGAATGGTTCCGAGACGATCGGTCGCGGTCCGCATTCCGGGCATGAGGCGCGCCCAGCCTTGCTTGCGCGCCAGCCCCGAGTAGGCCCGTTCGTA
>JAKFFF010000026.1:0-55730 GCA_036677145.1 Alcaligenaceae bacterium | reverse complement strand
CAGACTTTCCTGGTCGCGCGACCGGCTCGACGGGGCGGCCGGCTACCGCCTCGTGATCGACGCCGAAGGAGGCGCGCAAGTATCGGCGAAGCGGATCACCGGCTCGCCGCTGCGATTGCACATTCAGGCGTTCAGCGGCGAAGCGCCGCTCACGCCGTTGAATGCGCCGCTGACCCGCGGCGCCGGCGACGATCCGCGCGCGCGCGACGCGCTCGCATTCTTGAGCTACGAAGAAAAATTTCTCGCCGGCTCGTGGCGCTTCAACACCTACTTCGGGCGCGACACGCTGATCTCCGCCATGTTGCTCGCACCCGTCCTCGAGCCGGCGGCAATGGAGAGCGCCATCGCCGCGGTCCTCGCCCGCCTCGATCTGAATGGGGAAGTGGCGCACGAGGAAGACATCGGAGAGTTCGCCGTGCTGCGTAATGCCCGGGAAGGACGCGGCCGCATCGCCACGCCCATCTACGACTACGGGATGATCGACGACGACTTCCTGCTGGCGCCGCTCGCCGCTCGTTGGTTGTCGGACGATCCGGGCCACGCGCGGGCAACGGCCTTCCTGGCGGTCGCGGCGCCGGGTAGTCAGCCACACGGAAAATTGCTGGCACGCAATCTTGCCTGGCTGGTCGAGCGCGCGGCGCCTTTCGCCGCCGATCCGCGCGTGGAAAATCTCGTGGGCATCAAGCCCGGACGCATGACGGGCAACTGGCGCGACAGCGAGCAGGGCCTCGGACGTGGACGTTATCCGTACGACGTGAATGCGGCCCTGGTTCCCGCGGCGCTGGATGCGGCCGCCCGGCTCATGGACAGCAAACTACTCGATCCGTACCTGGACGCGGGCCAGCGCCGGACATTGATGCGTGCCGGCGCGATGGCGCGCGTCTGGTCGAGCCGCGCGCCGTCATTCTTCGCCGTGGAGATTCCCGCGGCACGCGCTCGCGCGGCCGTCAACGCCTATGCGCGCGAGAGCGGTGTGGACGGCCGGCGTGCACTCGATGCGCTGGGGCAGAGTAGTCTCGCGTTCAATGCGCTGTCGCTGGACGAGCAGGGTCAGCCCATTCCGATCCTGCATTCGGACGAAGGATTCCGATTGCTGTTCACGGATCCATCGCCGCGCGACGTCGCTCATTGCATCGATGCCATCATGCGCCCGTTTCCGGCGGGGCTCATGACCGACATCGGTTTGCTGGTTGCGAACCCGGCACTCGCCAGTCCCGGCTTGCGCCGCGAATTTGGCCGCGACGCGTACCACGGAACCGTCGTGTGGTCGTGGCAGCAGGCGTTGCTGGCGGCCGGCTACGAACGTCAACTGCGGCGCGCCGATCTGCCGCCCGCGACACGCCAGCGGCTGGAGCGCGCACGCCGTGAATTGTGGAAGGTCATCGCGGGCTCGAAGGCGTTGCGCACCTCCGAACTCTGGAGCTGGACTTACGCCGATGGACGGTTCCGCATCGAGGCCTTTGGTGGCGGCGCCGGCCACGCGGACGAATCGAACGCCGCGCAACTCTGGAGCACGGTATTTCTCGGGATCAGAAACGATACAGCGCCTGGAAATTGAGTTCGCGTCCCTCGAGCGGCCGCGCCAGCAGCACACCGCCGGCTCCGGCCGCGACGCCGAAGATGCGCGAGTTGCTCTCGGTGATGCCGATCTCATCCGAAACATTCGTTCCCTTCACGGAGAATTGCCAGCTGTCACCGAAGCGCGCGGTGATGCCGAAATCCCAGGTGTCGTAGGTACCGAGCTGCTGCAGGCCCGACTGATCCTGCGTGCGATCACCGATGTGCGTGTAGGTGACGAAAGCCTCGAGTTCGCCGCCGCCGATCGGCAGGCGGTAGCTGGGCGTGAGCATGTAACGCAACTTCGGCTGTCGCTGCAGCTGCTTGCCTTCGATGGGCGCGCAACCGTCGCCGGTCACGACGTTCGTGAACGGGAAACACGCGTCGAAATCGGTGTATTCGCCGTCCAGGTAGTTTGCGACCACCTGGAAGCGGAAGTTGTCACCCGGCGTCAACGCGCCGATGAAATTGACCCCGCGCGACTCCGAGCCATAGAAGAGCCGGTTGCCGGTGGGGGCGCCGCTGGCGGTAGTTTGCTGGTACGCCAGGCCGGTGAAGTCGCGGTAGTACGCGCTGATGTCGGCGTAGAAGAGTTCGTTCTGGAACTTGAAGCCGACTTCGTAGTTGCGCACGACCTGCGTGGGATCGGTGTTCCCCGTCGTGCTGCCGCGAATGCCATTGTCGAAATCGAGGAAGTGGCCGCCGCGGTTCACGCGCATG
Organism: Alcaligenaceae bacterium; assembly: GCA_036677145.1. Classification (GTDB taxonomy): domain Bacteria; phylum Pseudomonadota; class Gammaproteobacteria; order Steroidobacterales; family Steroidobacteraceae; genus CADEED01. The sequence continues at coordinate 53,453 of JAKFFF010000026.1, read as the reverse complement.
TACGCGGACATGGAATCGGTGAAACTGAAATTCGCGCCCAAGGTCCACGACACGAAATCTTCGTCGTAGTCGGTGACCGCGAATGTGCCGTTACACACCGGCACCGCGTTGTTGTAGATGGTGAGCGGGTTGGCATCTAGGTCCACGTTCGAAAGATTGCAAACCCGGTTGGTCGCGTCCTGGTTCTCGTACCTGACCGATGCATCGAGCAGCCAGCGGTCGAGGCGCCAGGAATCGGACAGGTAGATGGCCGAATTGAACGCGTGGCCGCGCTGCGTGATGTTGAATCCGCCGTTGTCGAGGAAGCCCTGTTCATCGGTGCGCTGGAATGTCTGCCCGCCGGACACGTAACTGACCGTGATGGGCCGCGCGTTCGGTTCGTTGGACATGAACATCTGGTTGCCGAGCGCCCATTCGTCATCCATCTCGTAGTAGGCGAGGTACAGGCCCGCGGTGAGCGTGTTGCCCTCGAAGATTTCCTTGCTCAACCGGAAATCGTTGTTGATGTTCTGCAGCTCCTTGTGAATGAACCACCAGCCCTGGTGGATGACATCCTGGTCGGCCGCGACGGCGCCGCCGCCGACGAACGTCGCGGTCGCGGATCCTGCCGGCAACTGGAAGCCGCCGAGATCCGTGGGAATCGTGTACAGCTCGTCGGCCAGCAACGCCGGATTGCTGCCGGAGAACAATGCGTTGGTATCGACGTCGCCGCCGTTGGCGAGCAGACGGTTCGTGAGAGACCAGCCGTTCGCGAATTCCTGGTCGTAGTTGATGCCGAAGAAAAACATCTGCGCGCCGCGGCCATTGGCCAGGTCCGCATTGGTGCCGCCGTTGGGATAACCATCGAGCCGCACGCGCCGGATGGCCTCGCTGTAGTAGGTGCTGTCGAGCGGATCGAATCCCGGATATCCGCTGAAGCTGTCGGTGCCGCGCTGGATCATCGGGATCGGTGTGATGAACTGGTTTTTGTCATCGAGATATCGCGCGTAGAAGGTGAGTTGTCCCTGCTCGAGTTCGCGCTTCAATGTCACGGTGAGCTGGCCGCCTTCGTCCGCGGTGAATTCCGGATCGCGCACGCCATCGGACTGGCGCCAGAATCCGCCGACACTGCCGAACCAGTTGGCGCCGAGCGGAAAACCCGCGAATCCATCGAGCCGCCACAGATTCTGATCGCCATAGGTGAGTCCGAGCGAGCCTTCCGGAGTCTCGCTTCCCGTCTTCAGCAGGAAGTTAGCCGTGGCGCCCATCTGTCCGCCGGCAAAAACCACCGACGGGCCGCCCTGCAGGATCTCGGCGGATCGCACGGTATCGTCGAGCCGGAAGATGCTCGTGGTTTCGAAGAACGACAGCGTCGGCATGCCGTACAACGGTGAACCGTTCAGCAGCGTGGTGAAGTAGGGTGCGTCGCCACCGCCGGGAAATCCCGCGATCTCGATGTTCGCGCCCGTTTGACCGCCGGTGGTTTCCGGCCACATGCCCGGCGAAATCTTCAGCAGGTCGGCCGTGCTCTTGGGATTGGCCTGGCGGATTTCCTCCGCGTTGGCGGTGACGATGTTGTAGCTGGCCTCGAGTTTGCGCACGCCGCTCGCGGATGCGACGCCGGTTACTACGATCGTTTCGAGATTGCTTTCATCCGAAGTACGCGTCGGCGCCGCGGGTTGCTCCTGCGCGACGGCAGCGGAGATGAAAGGTGTGAGTGTCGCCGCGGCAACCAGTGCCCTGCGGAAGTTCGTCGTGCTCATGATCACTCCTTGACGCGAGTGCGTGACGCAACAGGGCGCGAGTCTCGCGCAGCAGTCTGGAAATATCTGTGTGAGGCATCCGCCACATCGAGTCAGCCTTTGGCTACACCAGTGATGCGTGCGCGCCACGCTGGCGACCCGGCGCGCCGCTTGCGGCGCTCGGAGCACATTTGTGCTTACACTCGCGCGCTCATGCGGAAACATGTCCACCAGTTTCGCGGCATCCTGATTGCGTTCGCTGCGCTGCAGGTATTGCTGTTCCGCGCGGACGCGTACGGGCGTGACGTCACGCCGCTCTCGCCATCCCAGATCTATGGCGAGTTGTTCACGCGCGTGCAGACCGAGCGCATTTTTCCGGACAGCAAGACGTTCGCCGACGCGACGCCCAAAATCCCGCCGGGCGAAATCCTGCAACGGTACGAGGCGGCGAAGAATCTCGCGGGCTTCTCGCTGCGGGATTTCGTCGCGCAGAATTTCGAGATTCCGCAGGATGCCGCCAGCGGATTCCGCACTACGCCGGGCGAGGAAATCCGCCTGCACATCGACCGGCTCTGGCCCGTGCTGACGCGCGAGCCGCGCACCTCGGAGGTACAGGGCTCGCTGCTGCCGCTGAGCGCGCGGTATGTCGTTCCGGGTGGGCGGTTTCGCGAGCTGTACTACTGGGATTCCTACTTCACGATGATCGGATTGCAGACCAGCGGCCGCGACGACCTGGTCGACGACATGGTCGAGAACTTCGCCGGTCTCATCGACCGGTTCGGGCACATTCCCAACGGCAGCCGCAGCTACTACCTCGGGCGCTCGCAGCCGCCATTCTTCGCCGCGATGGTGGAACTGCAGGCCGAACATGCAGGTGTCCGCGCGCTGGTCAGGCGGCTGCCGCAACTCGAACGCGAATACGACTTCTGGATGAGTGGCGCCTCGAAACTGGCGCCCGGCGGCGCGTACCGGCGCGTCGTGCGCCTCGCCGATGGCAGTTTGCTGAACCGGTACTGGGACGACTTCGCGATGCCGCGCGATGAGGCCTATCTGGAAGACGTCGAGACTGCGCGCGACGCGGGGCGGCCGGCGGCGGAGGTCTATCGGGACCTGCGTGCCGCCGCCGAAAGCGGCTGGGACTTCAGCTCGCGGTGGTTAGCCGATGGAAAGACGCTGGGTTCGATCCGCACCACGGATTATCTGCCGGTGGACCTCAACAGCCTGCTGTACCAGCTTGAACGTGCCATCGCGCGCGGCTGCGAGGCGGCGCTACGCGAAATCTGCCACAAGGAAATGACCGCACGCGCGCGGGCGCGCGGCAATGCCGTGCGCAAACTGATGTGGGACGAGAAACTCGGTGCGTTCGTCGACTACGACTGGCGCAACGGCCGGCGCGCGCAGCAGCTCACGGCCGCGACGGCCTATCCACTGTTCGCGGGGATTGCGAACCGCAGTCATGCGCACCGTATCGCGGGCACGATTCGTGCGTCACTACTCGCTCCGCATGGTCTTGCGACGACCGCCAGTGTGACCGGACAGCAGTGGGATGCGCCCAACGGCTGGGCGCCGCTGCAATGGATCGCGATCGACGGGCTGCGGCGTCACGGGGAGAGCGAACTTGCGCAAACCATCGCGGCTCGCTGGGTCGCGGAGAACGCGCGTGTGTATTGCCTCACGGGCAAACTCGTCGAGAAGTACAACGTGAACGAGGCAGGGGCCGGTGCGGGTGGCGAGTATCCCGTGCAGGACGGCTTCGGCTGGACCAACGGGGTCCTCATCAAACTACTGGCGATCTACCCGGCGCTCGCGAAAACGCGCCGTGAATACACCGGCGCGGAGTGCGCGTCTCCGAAAAACTGAAACCCGCGGAATCACCATGCTCCGAGCTTGTTTGTTGATCCTGACGTTTCTGCCGCTCGCGGCTTCGGCCGCCGACGATGGCCGGCTGTCGTACCTCGAGCAGGAGGTCCGCAACCTGCGGCGGCAGGTCATGGCGCTGTCGAGGCAGATCGAGGACATTCGCACCCGGCCGGGCCGGATCACACCGGCGGCCAAGCCGTCCGCTGACACGCCCGCGGCGGATCCGTCGCAATGGCTCGACGCCGCGAAATGGCGGAGGCTGCGGCCCGGCATGGGCGAGCTCGAAGTGATCGGCCTGCTCGGCCCGCCGACATCGATGCGCGAGGAAGGTGGTTCGCGAGTGTTGCTCTACGCGATGGAAATCGGCGACTCGGGATATCTCGGCGGCAGCGTCAGCCTGCGCGAGCGCGCCGTCGTCGAGATCCGTCCGCCCACGCTGCAGTGAGCGTCCTTCAGAGGTGCGCGACGAACCACTTGCGGATTTCTTCGCGCATGCCCGGGGTCTCGAGATGCCCGACGTCGTAACGCAGCAGCTTCCAGTTCTCCGGCTTGCCGGCGGCCGAGTAAACAGTCTTCAATTCCCCGTCTATCTTCTCGAGCCCGGCCAGCGGCGTGAGCGCATCCAGGTTGCCCGCCAATGACAGGTGCGCGCGCGGCGCGATCAGCGCGTTCATCTGCCCCGCGGTGAAATGAGTCAGCAGGTCGGGCACGTAGTAATAGATGCCGTGACCCTTGAGTCCACCGACCTCGACCAGCGTGTGCCAGTCCGTGAGGCAGCAGATGTCGGCCACTACCTTGAGCCGTGGATCGAGCGCGCCCACCCATTGCGCGGTCGAGCTGCCCATCGACATGCCCACGGTTCCGAGACGCTGCGTGTCGACATCGGGTCGCGTGACCAGGTAGTCCACCGCCTTGAGCGCGTCGTAGACCATCATTCCCCACAACACGCGGCCGTGCCACAACGTGTCCTTGAAAAAATCCAGCTCGGTGCGTTTCGCGCGTTCACCGAAGATCCACGCATCGAAGCACAACGCGTTGTAGCCGAGTGAGGTGAGAAATTCCGCGTACGGCGGCTTTCCCATGTACTCGCGGCCATCGATGAATTCCGTCTTGCCGATCTGATAGCCGCCGCCGTGCGAGTGGTTGAACAACACCGTCGGGCGCTTGCCGGTTGCGCCCTTCGGCTGCGCGAAATACGCCGGCGCAGGTTCCTCGCCATTGAGATCGAGGATCAGTTTTTCGAGCGTGTAGCTGCCGCGATCCTCGGTGGAGACGAGTTGCGCCGTGACCTTGCGATCGCGCGGCGGCAGCCGGCCGAGCAGGTTGTACAACTTCTGGCGCTGATCGGGTGCGGGTGTGTCGGCGCGCGCGCTTGCCGATTTCGCGGACAACAACATGGCGCCGGGGATCGCGCCGGCGGATTGCAGCAGGGTGCGTCTTTTCATGCCGCGCAATTTAGCGCGTCTCGCCAGCGGCTACTGCCGAAGATTGCCGCCCTCTTCGCGGGGAATCTGCCACGTCATCCCGGGCGGCGGCATCGTTTGCCGGCGCGCGATGGATTCCAGAAAGGTTTCCAGCACCAGCGGGTCGACGGGTTTGGTCATGTGACGGTCGAATCCAGCTTCCATGGAGCGGCGCTGGTCGTGCTCGCGGCCCCAGCCAGTGACGGCCACCAAGGTCATCAGGCGCCCGATGGGTTGTGAGCGCAACATGCGCGCGACTTCGTAGCCGTTCATCTCGGGCATGGCGATGTCGAGCAGCACGACATCGGGCTTCATTTCCTCGGCGATCCTGATCGCTTCCGCGCCATTGAGCACCACCCGGACTTCGTGTCCGAGCAGACGTATCAGGCGCGACATGGCAACCGCGACGTCGCGATTGTCATCGACCATGAGCACGCGGCAGCCGGTCGTGTTGTGAGGTCTTTCCGCGGGATCGATCAATACGCGCGGCGAAGGTGTCGCCTCCGCGAGCGGCAACCAGACGCTGAACTCGCTGCCCTTGCCGAGTCCCTCGCTGTGCGCCTTGATCCTGCCGCCGTGTTTGGCCACCAGCGTGCGCGCCAGCGCGAGACCGATACCGAGCCCCGTGTATCCCTTTTCGAGTGACCGATCGAGCTGACCGAACATCTCGAACACGGATTCCAGCTTCTCGGTGGGAATGCCGATGCCGCTGTCCTTCACGCTCAGCCGCAATTCGTGGCCTTCGCGCTCGACGGATAGTTCGATGCTGCCGCCACGCGGCGTGTACTTCGCGGCATTACTCAGCAGATTGGTGAGCACCTGCACGAGGCGCGCCGGATCCGCGTCGAGCATGATGGCTTCGACGGGCAGCCGCACCGACAGCTCCTGGCCGCCTTCCTCGACGAGCGGACGGCTCTGCTCGATCGCCATCCGGACGATGGCGGCCAGTTCGATACGGGTTTTCGCCAGCGGCAATCCGCGCCGGGTGATGTCCGCCACGTCCAGCAGATCGTCGACGAGACGAGTGAGCTGCCGCAGCTGCCGTTCCATGACCGTGCAGTTTTCGATCACGGCCGTCGTGTCGCCGTTGGCTTTCTGGATCACCGCGACCGCGGTCCGCGCCGCGGCCAGGGGATTGCGCAACTCGTGCGCAAGCGTCGCGAGAAATTCGTCCTTGCGGTGATCCGCCTCGTTGGCCGCCTCCGCCATGCGTTTCAGATCGGTGATGTCGCTGCACACGCCGACGATGCGCGCGGGTTTTCCATCGGCATCGAGCAGCAGCCGGCCACGCGACGCGAGCCAGCGAGTGGCGCCGTCGGCGCGCACCATGCGGAACTCGACCTGGTGATCGGAACCCACTTCCGGAGTGCACGAGCTCAGTAGTTTGGCGAAACGCTCCACGTCGAGTGGATGGACCAGCTTCAGGACGGTCTCGACCGTGCCGTCGAAGGTGCCGGGCTCGAGCCCGTGCATTCGCTCGAGTTCCTCCGACCAGAAGGAGCGGCCCTTGGCATAGTCCAGTTCCCAGGTTCCCATCTGCCCCGCGGCGAGCGCGATGTGCAGCCGGCTCTGGCTTTCTTCCGCCTGCCGGCGCAGGTCGCGCTCGGAGGCGAGTTGCTCCTTGAGCGCCACCGCCAGACGATGGTGTTCGAGCGACAGCACCACGTAGCCGGCTATCTGTTCCGCGGTTTCGATCTCATCGGCCGTGAAATGATGAGGTTCCCGGTAATAGAGCATGAACTTGCCATGCAGCTTCGCGCCGAATTGCAGCGGAATGAACGCGAGTGCGCGAATTCCTTCCCGGGCGAACTCGGATGCGAAGCAGCACAGCGTCGAGTCCTGTTCCACGTCGCCGCACAGCAACGGCGGTACATTCAATTGATCCGAGGGCCAGGGTGTGTGGCCGTCCACCGCGCGCTGGTACTCCTCACTCAAGCCGGACGAGGCGACGAAGCGCATCTTGCCGGTTTCGTCACACACCAGGAGCGCGGCTCGTTCGATACCGAGCCCGCTGCGCACACATTGCAACGCCGCCTGGTACACCGCGTCGAGAGAGCCCGCGCTGGCCGCGTGTCCCATGAGCTCGCGAAGAAGGACGAGTGATGAGGTCATTGCGATGCCGCGCTCCATGACGAGTCGATTACAAGATTATTGTAAAAAGCGAAACGCTGTGCGGGATTGTTTGGTTAGGCCGGCGGATCCGGACTGAGACCAAATCCCGGATATTGCAACGCGGCAGGGGTTTCCACTAACAACTTCGCGGTGCGCTGTACGACGAAACGAATTGCACGCAATGGCGAGTAGCAAGATTCAGCGGGCTTCTCCCAACCCGGCTCCTCGCCGCAGCAATGTATCGAGAAGTTCGGCCACGTCAGCCGACTCGAGTACGCCGGTATGAGTCTCGTTGAAGCCAAAGCGATCGTATGAAGCTGCCTGCGCTTCAGGATCGAGCTGGCTCGCGAGGGTCACGACGCCATCGTCCGCTTCTCCCATCGACATCCCATCGCCCCGGAACGTGAATAAAATGGAATGCCGGGTTGCCGGCAATGGCTCGGCATACAAACTCGTGATGTACGGGCTGCCGGGAACCATGTCCTCCCAGACGTGGACCACCACCGGCGCGTGCTCGACGCCTGACTTCGCCGCCGCGTGTCCGCCCCAGGGCGTGGAAATGCTCACGAACACCGGGACCTGCGCGTTGCGTGGCGATCGTAGATGCCGCTGCAGGAATCCGCGCGCCACGAGACCGCCCATGCTGTGCGCAACGACAAAGAAGTTTTTGACGCCATGCTCGACCTCGAGCCTGGTCATCGACTGGTCGAGATGATCGGCCAGGGTGGCCAGATGGGCCCCCGACGGGTAGTTATAGACCCAGGGCTGAAAGCGCCCGCGATCGAGCTTCGCGACGAGCGGCGCGAACTGGGCGGGTGTTCCATTGATGCCATGAATGAACAGCACCGGAATCTTGCGCGCATCGTAAGGCTCGAGAAAATACACGCCGGGCGGCGAGCGCACCATGTAGTCGAGCGGTCGCCACAAACCATCGGATGCATCCGCAATCTTGAAGCGCGGGTCGCTGAGGGCGACGACCTCACCCAGCGCACTGGCGTCCCCGAGCGTACGAACTACCTGCTCATCCGCATTGCGGGCGTGCAGCGCCTGCATTTGCGCCGCGGTGGGCGCGTCCGCGGGGGTCGTGGCGGGAATGCTGATGGCGAGATCGCCAAAGTTGGCGCCACCCGCGCAATCGATGATGCGCCCGGAACCGATACCGACGAATGGCTCCTCCGGCTGAAACCTGAGATCGGAATTCGAGTCCTCGAAGGCTGCGATCGAAAACTTACCGGCGGTGGCGAAGAATTTCCAGCGGCCGCCGTTCGCCGCAACGAAATGATCGGCGAGGCGCCAGTCCTGGGTGGAATTCGCCGCCTCGGGCTTCGCGAGCAGCACCACGATCAATGGCCGGTCGCTGGTGCGTTCCGATCGTACGCTGCCCTCGAGCGTGCACACCTCGGTGGCGATGCGCTTCTGCTCCTCGCGGGCAGCCATGAACATGCATGAGCTCGCCGTGAGCAACGCGGCGGCCACCAACAGTAACTTCGAGGAAATTCCCTGCAGGCGCGATTCCAGACAAACACCCCACTGGTGGCGTCGGAAATCTAGGGCGGTGTAAGGCGGGCGTCCATGGGACCTGCGGACCATGGCGGGACCGGCGCCGTCGGCGCCGGTCCCGGTTTCTCAGCGCGACCCCATGCGGCTCGCGCGTTCCTTGCGCGCGTCCGGAGGCGGCATGCCACCGGTCGCTTCCAGCACTTCCTTGCGCTCCGCGAGCTGCCGCCCGATCTCCATCAGATCCATGTCCGAGTCGCGCGCCTCGGCGAACATGCCGCCGGGCTTCTCCTCTTCCTTGACGTGATGTTTGATCATCTCGGAGAGGACCTTCACCTTCGCGTCGTAGTACTCATCCTCGGGACCGGATGCTTCGATCTCGGCGATCAATTTCTTGGCCCCTTCATGTTCGACGGCGGCCTCGTGATGCAATTCTTTGTCGTCGGTGGCCTCGAGGAAGGCCGGATAGAAGATCTCTTCCTCGATGGTCGCGTGGACCGTCAGTGCATTGCAGATCTTCTCCGCGAGCTCGACTTTGCGATCGTCGTTGCGCGCCTTTTCGAACTGTTCGAACCACTCCTCGACCTGGCGGTGATCCGCCTTCAACAACGCGATGGCGTCGTCGCCGCGCGGGCCGTCACGCTTCGTCTTCGGTTTCGCTCGTGCCATTTCACTCTCCATGCTTGTGTGCATGGCATGGTCGCTCTTCGCGATTCGCGCCGAAGTCATCGCCGTCATGCAGCGCGCGTCAGGCGTCTCTCACAGCCGCTGGGAGTCATTCGCAACAACGCGCTACATCTGGCGGAACAGATGCAAATAGGTGCGGCTTACCGGCAACACCTCGTCGCGGTTCTTGAGATGAATGTCCGCGGTTTCGTGGGAACTTCGGGTGACGTGACTGATCGCCCGCAGGTTCACGACCACGGAACGGTGCACCTGCACGAACTGCGCCGCATCGAGCTGCGCCAGCAGCTCGCGCAGCGGCGTGCGGATCACGGCGTCACGCGATTTGCCGGCGTCGTCGCGCCAGGCAACCTGTGTGTATTTTTCCTCGGAACGCAGGTAATCCACGTCATCCACCGCGATCAGGCGGACGGTTGACCCGACCGAGGCGCGCAGCCAGCGCAATGCGCCCGGCGTAACGCCGGAACGCAGGCTCGCGGCGAGCTGATCGAGCAGAGTCTCGGTATTGAGGGCCGGTTGCGCGGCGCGCAGCCGGTCTTTCAAACGAGCCACCGCTGCGGCGAGCCGTTCCGCTTCCACGGGTTTCACGAGATAGTCGAGCACGCCTTCGGCGAAAGCCTGCACCGCGTATTCATCGTATGCCGTCACGAACACCATGTGAGCGCGGTGGCCGATGTGTTGCGCCGCCTCGACGCCGGTTTTGCCTGGCATCTGCACGTCGAGAAAGCAGACATCGGGCCGATGTACGTCGAACAGGTCGATCGCTTCGCGCCCGTTGCGCGCCTGCGCGACGATGACGAGTTCCGGCCACGCCTTCGCGAGCATGCGTTCCAGCGCATCGCGCAGCAGCGGCTCGTCATCGGCGATGAGCGCGGTCGGCGGTCGGGCGCTCATGTGTTTTCCTTGCGAGGGTTTTCCTGGCGGGCCGGAAAGCTCAGCTCGGCGCAGACGCCGCGCGGCCGCATTTCGGTGAGGTTGAATTGCACGTCGCCACCGAATGCGAGCTGCAACCGCTCGCGCAACGTCGACAGGCCCGTGCCGAGTCCGGCGGTCTTGGAATTGAGGCCGATGCCGGTGTCGGTGACGCGCAGCAGACAACGGCCGTCGCGCAGCCAGATGTCCGCGTCGATGCGGCCGCCCGTCTCACTGGGGTCGATGCCGTGCCGCACCGCGTTCTCGACCAGCGTGAGCAGCGTCATGGGCGGACATTGCAGCTGCGCGGCCGCGGGATCGAGATGCAGCGCGTACTGCAAACGGTCGGGCATGCGCATCTGCATGAGCTCCAGGTAGGCGCGCGCCATGTCCGCTTCGCGCTCCAGCGTCGACACCTGCGATTCGATGCGCGGCACCGCCGCGCGTAGATAGGCGATGAGGCTCGCGAGCACTTTCGGCGCCTGCGGCGAGCCGGCTTCCACGAGGGCCTGCACGTTGGCGAGCGTGTTGAAGAGGAAGTGCGGCTCGACCTGCGCCTGCAGCAGGCGCAGGCGCGCATCGAGCGCCTGCCGAGCGAATTCGCTGCGCTCGAGGTCGAAAGCGAGCGCCTGTTCGCGCGCGAATGCGTCGCGTTGCTTGAGGATCGCGCCCACCGCGATCCACGGCGCGAACAGCAGGCTGGTGAAGATGAGCCAGCCGAGGCCCGCCATGCGTTTGGCATTTTCAGGCAGCTGCGGGTCACCACCCGTGGTGAAGGCGTATGAAAACGCGGCAGCGATGGGAATCACGAGCGCGATGCCGACGATCTGCAGCGGCGCGCGCGCGAGCCACTTCGGCAGACGTCGTGGCCGGCGTTCGAGCAGGCCGAACATCGTCAGGCACGCGAGCCCAACGATCATCGCGCGGATGATGATGACGAGGGTCGACGTGTCGTTGTTGATGCTCAGCAACAGCCCGTGCACGAATGAAACCGCCAGCGTGAACCGCAGCCGCGGCCACGCGTAGATGCGCGCGGGAATGCGGGCCATGGGTCGGGCGGCGGAGTGCATGCGCCTGACTATAGAACAACGCCGGCGCGGGCCGCGCCCGCGGCACGCGCGATATGTCCGGCCGCGCCCGCGCCCGGCCATTCCATTCGTGCTTCGGGCCGCCATTCCGGTCGTTCGTCGCATGGTGCTCGCGCAAGGCTCTTTCCCGCCGGATAGTCGCGTCCTGCATTGTTGGGAGCACGCCCGTGACACTCGGAAAAAAGATCTTCGTTACCTTGTCAGCCCTGGTGCTGATTTCCATCGCCGCGTTCGCGGTCGCACTCAGCCATGACTCGCCTTGCACCGCGGTGCCGCCGCTCGCGGCGGGGAAGCAGGGCATGAAGGCAATTACGCGCACCTGTTATGGGGGCACGGAATCCCTTGCGCTCAGCATCGTGGAAAAGCCGGTGCCGGAAGAGGGTGAGGTGCTCGTGAAGGTGAGCGCCGCGTCCGTCAATCCTTACGATTGGCACATCATGACCGGCAAGCCCTACCTGGTACGCATGTCGAGTGGCTTCGGGGCGCCTGACTACATTCGCGTCGGGGCGGATTTCGCCGGCACCGTCGAAGCCGTCGGGGCCGGCGTCACGCAATACAAACCCGGAGACGAAGTGTTTGGCACGTCGGGCGGTGCATACGCGGAATACGTCCTGGCGCGTGCGGGTGGTTCCATCACGAAGAAGGCGGAGAACATGACGTTCGAGGAAGCCGCCGCGCTTCCGATCGCGGCGGTGACCGCTTTGCAGGGGCTGCGCGACAAGGGGAAGCTGCAGCCCGGACAGAAGGTGCTGATCAACGGGGCGTCGGGCGGTGTGGGCACATACGCAGTGCAGATCGCCAAGGCGCTCGGCGCGGAAGTCACCGGAGTGTGCAGCGGCCGCAACGTGGAACTCGTGCGATCGCTGGGCGCGGATCACGTCATCGACTACACGCAGGATGATTTCACGCTGCGCAAGGAGCGGTACGACCTGATCCTCGACAATGTCGGCAACCATCCGCTGCTCGATCTCAGGAATGTGCTCACGCCGAAGGGAATCGTCGTGATCGTCAGCGGGCCCAAGACCAATCGGTGGATAGGACCGATGATGCGGCCGGTGAAAGGCGCCATGTTGTCTCTCGTATATGAGCAGCAATTCGCCGGGTTCGTGGCGGACACGCACGAAGCGGACCTGACGATGCTCGCGGACCTCGCGCGCGCGGGAAAGCTGCGCACCGCGATCGATCGCAGATATCGTCTCGACGAGCTCGCGGCGGCGCTCGACTACGTGGCCACCGGGCGCGCGCGCGGCAAAGTCGTGGTTGGCATCGACTAACAACCGGGGAGCGCGGCATGGCTGCGCCGATCGCGGCACTCATGGGAGAGAACGGTCGCGACCGCGTGACGGGGCTTGATATGCTCGCGCGCAATGAACCACGCAAGAACATCGATCCTCGCGAGCATCGCGTTGTTCATCACGGGCGCCGCGCACGGGCAATCCGCCGACGGTTGGGTCACCCATCCCGGGGTCCTTGCAGCACCCGTCGTCCTGCATTTCCGCCGTGAAGTGGAATTCGATCGCGCCCCGGCGGGGCTGCCGGTGCAGGTCACCGCGGACAATCGCTTCGTCCTGTATGTAAATGGCGCGCGCGTAGCGAGCGGGCCGTCCACCGGCACGGTCGCGAGCTGGAACTACTCGACGGTGGATCTCGCGCCACACCTGCGCCGCGGGCGCAATATCGTCGCGGCGGCGGTGTGGAACTTCGGCGATGCCGCGCCGCTGTCGCAGCAGATCGTCGCCACCGGATTTCGGCTGAAGGGCGCGGGCATCGGGACGGACGAGCCGGGCTGGCGCGTGAAGATCGACGCCGGCCATACGGCGACGAAGGGCAGCCTGCAGATTCCCTGGCAGTACTACGTCGCGAGCGCGCCGGAAACCATCGACGCCGCGAAGACCAATTGGGGCTGGGAGGTCGACGGTGCGGTCAGCGGCTGGGCAGACGCTGTGCCTGCGCCGGCGGCGGCCGCGCGTACCCTGATGGCCGATCCGCTTCCGCCGCAGAGATACACGCCGGCCGCCCCGGGGATCATGGTGCGCGGCTCGATCGGGACGAAGTTTCCCGCCACGCCGGTCGTGATCCCGCCACACACCACCGTCAAACTACTCATCCGGCGCGACGCGATGATCTCCGCTTACCCGGAGCTCGAGGTCGAAGGCGGGCGGGGCGCCACGATCAAGGTGCAATACGGCGAAGCGCTGTACGACAAGGACGGCCGCAAGGCGGATCGCAATCTCGTCGAGAACCGCCAGATGCGCGGGTTCCACGACACCTTCATTCCCGACGGCGAGCCCCGCGTGTTCGCGCCACTGTGGTGGCGCACGTTCCGCTTCGTCGAAATCGAGGCGGTGACGGCCGACGCGCCGCTCACGCTGCGCGCGTTCCGGCTGTACGAAACCGGCTATCCCTTCGAGCAGGTCGCGCGTTTCGTGAGCAACGACGCGGAGCTGAACCGGATCTGGGATATCGGCTGGCGGACTATGCAGGTCGATTCGCACGAGACGTTCATGGACAGCTCCTATTGGGAGCAGCTCCAGTACACGGGGGACACGCGGCTCGAAATGCTGATTACCTACGCGGTGTCCGGCGATCCACGTCTGGCGGAGAAGGCCATCGATACCTTCGGGAACTCGAGCGCCGACGGCGGGCTGGTGCAGGGCAGATATCCCGCGCGCGAGCCCAACGTGATCGCGACGTTTTCGTTCGCGTGGGTCGGCATGCTGCACGACTGGGCATTGGAGCAGCCGGATACCGCGGTCATCGTGCGGCACCTGCCGCGCGTGCGCGAAGTGCTGGCGTGGTTCGAACCGCTGCTCAACGAACAAGGATTGTTAGGCAAGAACCCGCAGTGGAACTTCATCGACTGGGCCGGCCAGGACTGGGATGACCGCGACAGGTTCCCCTCGTGGGGCAGCCGGAACGGCAGCTGCCTGATGACGGCGATGTGGCTCGGTGCGCTGCGGCAGGGCGCCGCGCTCGAGAAAGCCCACGGTGACGGAGCACGCGCGGCCGCATACACAGCGCAGGCCGACCGCGCGCGCGGCGACATCCGCGCGCATTGCTGGGACGCCGCACGCGGACTCTACGCGGACGACGGCGACCGGAAAGTATTCAGCCAGCACATGAACGTTTTCGCGGTGTTGTACGACATCGCCACGCGCGAGGAGGCGTCGGCCATTCTCGAGCGCGTCTCGGCTCCCGGCCGGGGGATCGATGCGCCCGCCGGCATGTACATGTCCACCTACTATTTCGCGTGGTACCTGGTGCGCGCGTTCGAACACGCCGGACATCCCGAAAAGTATTTCGAGCTGCTGCAAAGCTGGCGCGACCTGCTGAAACTCAACTACACCACGTGGCCCGAATCGCGCGATCAGCCGCGCTCGGATACCCACGCCTGGAGCGCGCACCCCACTTCGGATTTGTTAGGCATCGTGGCGGGCATCCGGCCCGCGGCGTCGGGATACGCGCGCCTGCGCGTCGCGCCGGTGCTGGGGCATCTGACCTCGCTCGACGCCGTCGCGGCGACACCCCGCGGGCCGGTGCATGTGAATTACCGGATTGCCGGCGACAAACTCATTGCCGTCATCGAGCGCCCCGCCGCGCTGCCCGGCGAATTTTCCTGGCGCGGCAAGACCTACCCGCTGAGCCGCACCCGCACGAGGCTCGAACTTCCGGCGCATTAGGGGCCAATCCGGGCCGCTTTCCGGCCTGTAACAGTGCTGTCGTTGACATTACGATATTACTCGTAATAACGTTCTGTGCCATGAAAACCCCCGCCGTAATCGATGCGCTGGCCGCGCTGGCCCACGGGCATCGCCTCGCCATCTACCGGCTGCTGGTGGAGCAGGGTCCAGCGGGGCTCGCTGCTGGATTCATCGGCGAACGCGTGGGGCTGGTGCCGTCCTCGCTCACGTTTCATCTGCAATCCCTGCAACGCGCCGGCCTCATCCGCCAGGAGCGCGTCAGCCGCCAGCTCATTTACAGCGCGGACTATGCCGTCATGAATGACCTCGTGGGTTACCTCACGGACAAGTGTTGCTCGGCGAACGGAGCCTGCGATGTCGCGTGTGCACCTGCGCGCGCACCGCGCGTTACCCGGCGCAAGCGGGCGGCGTAGCCCATGAACATCGAAAAACATCCCGCCTTCGAACCGGCGCTGGCATTGCTGCAAAGCGTGCAGTTGCCGACGTCGGACCTGACCGAAGCGCACTGCGAGCACTTCTTTTTCACCGGAGCGCCGGAAGCGCCGACCGGACTCGTGGGTCTGGAGGTATTCGGCGACGTGGCATTGTTGCGTTCGCTGGCGGTCGCGCCGGCGGCGCGCGGCTCCGGACTCGGCACGGCGCTGCTACGGCATGCGGAATCCGCCGCCCGCGCGGACGGTGTCCACGCGCTCTATCTACTGACGACGACGGCGGAAACTTTCTTCGCGCGGCACGGCTATTCGCCCGCGCCGCGGGAAACCGCGCCGGCCGCCATCCGCTCGACCCGCGAGTTCTCCGGGATCTGCCCGGCGAGCTCCGCATTCATGAAACGCGATCTATAGAGAAGACACCCCATGACCCGGCCCTTCAATGTCCTGATCCTGTGCACCGGCAATTCGGCGCGCAGCATTCTCGCCGAGAGCCTCATCAATCACTGGGGCCGCGGCCGGTTCATTGGTTACAGCGCCGGCAGTTCGCCGAAAGGCGAGGTTCATCCCATCGCGCTGGATCTGTTGCGCCAGATGAACATGCCAGCGGAAGGAATGCGTTCGAAGAGCTGGGAAGAATTCGCGCGCCCCGGAGCCCCGCCGCTCGATTTCGTCTTCACCGTCTGCGACAACGCCGCGGGCGAGATGTGCCCGGTATGGCCCGGCCAGCCGATGACGGCGCATTGGGGCGTCGCGGATCCGGCGGCCGTCGATGGCACCGAGAAGGACAAGTGGCTCGCGTTCCGCCAGGCGTTCCGCGAACTCGAAAGCCGCATCCGGATCTTCACCAGCTTGCCGGTCGAGTCGCTCGATCGCGCGAAGCTGCAGGCGCGGCTGCACGAGATCGGCAAGTTGCGGCCCGCGGACGAAGTGGCGTGACATGACGCGCAAACTCCTCGCCGAGGCAATTGGCGCAATGCTCCTGGCGGCCTGCGTCATCGGTTCTGGAATCATGGCCGAGCGCCTCGCGGGGCCGAACGCGGCGCTCGCGCTGCTGGCGAACACGCTCGCCACGGTTGCCGCGCTCGGGTGCCTCATCACGTTGTTTGGACCGATCAGCGGCGCGCATTTCAATCCCATCGTGAGCGCGGTCGCGTGCAAGAGCGGCGAAATGGATGCGCGTACTGCCGCCCTGTATGGCGCCGCGCAAATCGCCGGTTGCTGCGGCGGCGCGGTGCTCGCCAACCTGATGTTCGAATTGCCGGCGATTCACACCTCAACCCACGTACGCAGCGGGACGGCGCAGTGGTTGTCGGAAGTCGTTGCGACCGCCGGTCTCGTGCTGGTCGTGTTCCGTTCGCCTTCGATCAATGCAGCAGCGGTACGTGTCTCATTGTGGATCGGAGCGGCGTATTGGTTCACCGCGTCGACCTCGTTCGCCAATCCCGCGATCACGATCGGTCGCGCATTGAGCGATACATTCGCGGGTATCCGGCCGATGGATGTTCCCGGTTTCATCGCTGCGCAGATTGCGGGCGGCGTCGTCGGCGTCCTCCTGTTGCGTGTATTCGCGGATCGAAGGTCTCCCGCATGAACGTTGAATACAAGACTCTTGCCGAGCGGCTCAATCGTGAATGCGATTGCGCGGTGATCGACCTCGGCGCGCTGCGCCAGCGCCTCGACGATGTCCCGGCGCGCGGGCCCGCCGCGCCGCTCGAGCAGACACATCCGCACCTGTTCGCCGAAGCCCCATACTTTCTGGACTCGGCGCACGCCCTTGAAATGCAACGGGTAGTCGCGGCCGTGCATGCCGTCGCGAAGTTGCCGGGTTATCAGCAGGCGGTGCTGGCGAACTCACCTGATATCGCCCGGCATGCGCAGGGCCCGGGCGGTGTGTTCCTCGGCTTCGACTTCCACATCTCCGCCGACGGACCGCGGCTGATCGAAATAAACACGAACGCTGGCGGCGCCTTCCTGAACATCGCGGCGCGAAAGGCGGAGCGTCCGTGCTGCCCCGGCATGTCCCGCGAGGCGGCGCAGCCGGCCGCGATTCTCGAAGATGCCGTGCACGCGATGTTCATGACGGAGTGGCGCCGGGCGCGTGGCGATGTGCCCTTGCGAACCATCGCGATCGTCGACACGAACCCGCGCGGGCAATACCTGTACCCGGAGTTCCTGCTCGCCCGGCAATTGCTGGAAGCGCGCGGCATCGTCACCTTCATCGCCGATCCGTGCGAGCTCGAGCTGTCGGATGGGGGCATCGCGATCGGCGGTGTGCCAATCGACCTCATCTACAACCGGCTCACGGATTTCTATTTCGAGAGCGATGCGAATGAAATCCTGCGCACCGCATATCTGCGCAATCTCGCGGTCGTCACGCCGCATCCGCATGCGCACGCTATCTACTCGAACAAGGAAAACCTGGTGTTGCTGAGCGATGCGCCGGCGCTCGCATCACTGGGTGTCGAAGCCTCGCACATCGAGGTGCTGACCCGTGCCGTTCCGGCCACACGCCCGGTGTCGGGGTGCGAGCAGACCTGGTGGCGCGATCGCGGCGACTGGTTCTTCAAGCCGCGCCACGGCTTCGGCAGCCGCGGCGCCTATCGCGGCGACAAGATCACGCGCCGCGTATTCGCCGAAATCATGAACGGCGACTACATCGCGCAGCGGCACATCGCGCCGAGCGAGCGATCGCGCGGTTCAGGCCCGGAACGCGAGACTTTCAAAGTCGACATCCGGTGCTACGTGTATGACGGCGCGATCCAGCTCATGGCGGCCCGGATGTACCAGGGGCAGACCACCAACTTCCGCAGCGCAGGCGGTGGTTTCGCGCCTGTCCACGTAATCGGAGATGATCTGCGCCTGAGTGCGTGACAGTGCCGGCAAGCCGAAGGCGAACAGTGCTCCGCACGCGAATGCCGCCAGCGAAATTCCATACAACCACGCGCTGATGCGTCGCAGCCGCATGCACGCGCGCGCGGCCATCGGTTCCGTCGGACAGGGCAGACGCCGCGCGTTCCACAACAACGCGCCGCTGGCGGCAAGCAGCAGCCCGGCGAATCCGAACACAAGAACCTTGTGCTCCGACAGCCAGACGAGTTGCGGAAACACGGTCACGAGTCCCACGAGGGCCGCGCCGGCGCCGATCGACACCAGCACGGCCGGCAGGACGCAACAGACGAGTGTCGCGGTGCTCGCGAGCAAACTTGTGAAGGCCACACCGACGTTGCGCTTGAGCGGATTCGTCACGGCGCGGGACTTTTCAGACTGGCGCGGATTTCCGCCATCGTTCGTCCGCTGCGCGAGATGCCCTTTACGTCATATCCGGAATCCGTCAGCGCCTTGGTGAGGTCGGCGTCCGAGATGTCCTGACCGTCGCGAGTCTCGACCGCGACGAGCTTGTTCTCGAGACTGACGACCACGTCCGATGTCGCGGGATTCTTGCGCAGGGTCTTCTCGATTCCCTGCGCGCAGAATCCGCAGACGAGTCCGTAGACCTTCATCTCGATCGTGCCGGCCGAGGCAGATGCAGTGACGAAGATGGCGAGTGTGACTAACAACATTCTCTTCATGATGTTCTCCAGATATTCAGAAGTTGATCATCGCCATGGCCTGAAGCTTGCCGTCGGTGGTGACGCCGGCTTCGATCCATGCGCCGCCTTTGAACAGGCGCAGTAACGCGGCCCACTCGATGCCGTCGTAGATTCCGCCCGTGTAGTGACGTCCCTGGATCACGAACCACGTGGCGAGCGTGTCGAAATCGTGCTCATAGGGCGCGATCCCGAGCTGCAGGGTGTCGATGCGATGCGAAAATTCCGCTGATCGATGCAGATCCGTCTTGAGCGAGGAATAGATGCGCCGCGTTTCATAGTCGACCTGCGCCCCGGCATTCCATGCGAGTTCGTGGGCGTTGCTTTCGCTCACGTATGCCTGCCCGGCGCCGCCCCACACGAACACGTTTGCCTGCGCCGACTCCAGATTCCAGCGCTTCACGAGGTAGTTGGCGCGCGCGTAGGTGATTTCGCGCCGGCGTCCATCGAACTCGCTGGTGAGTTCGAGATACCCACCCCCGAGCGACAGAAAGTACTTCGGCGCGTAGAACACCTGCGCTTCATTCATCGTGCCCGCGCCGTACTCCGCCATGACGGTGGTGCCGTGCGCGAATGCAATGGGCTTTGCCTGCGCCACCCATGGCGCAATGGCGAGCGCCAGCGCGCCCGCAAAGTTTCTTGTGAACATGAAAATTCTCCTGACGAGGTCAACGCGCGCCCGGCGCGAAGCGCCTGGCGCGTCTGCAGGACCCGTTCAGGGAATTGGCGGTGGCTTCAGGGGTGGATCGGCGGGATCGCCATTCAGTACGATGGCGGGGACTTCAACCCGATCGGCCCGCAGGTCGCTCACGAAGATCGCCAGGACAGTGTTGGTTGCGGTCGCGCCCGCGCACTGTGCAAGACACCCTGCCGTGGAAGCGATGCCGTCCGGGCAACAGGCGCACGTCTCTCCAACACCTGCAGGAGCCATCGTTCCGTGGCAGGGCATCTCGGTGCCGGTCTCAGGAGCGGCGACCGCGGAAATAACCGGCGCGGACAGCAGCAACTGCGCGATCGCGAGCACATGCACCAGGGGCCGAAGAAGACGGCGCGTCATGGGCCCGAACATAGCCCCAAAGAACAGCGATAGCCACCGTCGCTCCAGAAACCGCGCGCTCGATCGCGTTCCCCCGCCCTCAGTCTTCTTCTTCCGGCATCTCCGGTTCGAAATCCCAGCCGCTGTGCCCGCCCACCGGCAACAGCGTCGCAAGCTCGAAACTTTCCGGCGCGGGCACCCCGATCGAGACCCTGACGACCATCCGCCCCGTTGCGGTATGCGTCGGGTCATTGTTGTCACCGGTGCCGGGCTGCTCATGTAGATGCAGAAGCGTGCTGTCGTCGCCGTCGTACATGAGGCCGGCATAACCATCCTCGTCGAACGCGGCCAGCGACATGTCGAAGTCGAGGTATGCATCGTCGATGTAGTTGCCATCGATATTGAAGCGACGCTCCAGGTGGAGCACGCGGTTGCTGACGGAGTCCTCGCGCATCGAGCCCGCGCAGAAATCTTCCTGGAGCGTGACCACCGTTTCATCGATGCTGCCGTTGGGGTTGGCGGTGCGTGTCGTCGTGACGTCGAACGCGCCGTTGTAGACGCCTTCGTCCAGCCCGAAGCCGCTGAATTGCATGGTGTACGTGCCGACACCAAACACGTCCGGAAAGTTGTAGGTGATCAGCATCGCGCCGACCTGCCGGGCCGGGGTGTCGCCATCGTACCTGCACGCGCCCCAATGCCATGAGACGGTGTGTTGACCCAGCGGCAGGAGCGCGGTGGTGGTTACCGGGTAGCCATCGAGCGTGGCGCCGATGAACTGCCCGCTGTAGCAGGAGTGAGGTGCTTCGACGAAGCGCGGCACGCCAGAATTCTCCAGGGTCACCGCCCCGGTCAAACTACCCGCGGCAGTCTGGACGATGCCCATCAGCGTGCTGCCATATCCCCACGCAAAGTCGTAGTCGTCGCCGGTCTGCTCGTCGGTCGGGTCGAGAGCGTATTCGGCCTCGATGATCGTGAGGCAGGCGTTCGCGCTGGTGAGGCTGCCGGCGGCATTGCTGACGATGACGCGAAAGCAGTCCCCGTCGTTCGACATGCCGAGTCCGCCACCCGTGCCGCGCATCAGGAACGGCTCCGGCCCGCTCTTGATCACGGTGTCGGAAGTGACCGAGCGCCATTCATAGTTGAGATTCTCGCCGCGGGCGACGACGAACATGAGCGCGGCGCCGTGCTCATGGGCGATCGTGTTGGCCGGATCGCGGACGATCACGGGCGCGGTGAGCGCCACGACGTTGACAGTGACGAGATCGAAATGCGTTGCGCCCTGATCGTCCGTGACCGCGAGGCGGAACTCGAGTGTCGTCGGGCCGCCCGGCGCGGCGAACGTCGGTGCGGCCACGCTCGCGCTGCTCAGTGTCACGGCGGTGCCGGACAATTGCGTCCATGCATAGGTGGCGATGGTGCCGT
This sequence comes from Alcaligenaceae bacterium, assembly GCA_036677145.1. Classification (GTDB taxonomy): domain Bacteria; phylum Pseudomonadota; class Gammaproteobacteria; order Steroidobacterales; family Steroidobacteraceae; genus CADEED01. The sequence continues at coordinate 31,939 of JAKFFF010000026.1, read as the reverse complement.
TGGCATCGGTCGCCGAGCCGTTCAATGTCACGGTCATCGCCGCGCTCACCGTCTGATCGCTGCCGGCATTCGCCGTCGGCGCCGCGTTCACGCTGATGACGATGCTGTCGGTGCGCGTTGCGCCCGCATTGTCGGTGACGGAAAGCTGGAAGGTGAGATCACCCGCGGTCGCAGGCGCGGTGAAACTCGCGCTCGCGGTGTTCGCGTTGGCGAGGGTGACCGCGCCGCCGCCGGTTTGCGACCAGGCGTAGGTTGTAACGGTGCCGTCGCTGTCCGTGCCTGAGCCGGCGAGATTCACGCTCGCGCCCGTCAGGACCAGCTGATCCGTGCCGGCATTCGCCGTGGGCGGTAGATTGACCGCCGTCGGCGGCTGCGGGCCCGGCGGTTCGGGGCTTTCGCCCGAACTGTCGAGGCAGCCGCTCAAAGCGACGGCCAGGCTGTACAAGCACAGCCACAGCAACAAGATCCGCGAACGACGAGCTTCTCCGGTACGAAACATGACCTTTCCTCGAGTGACCACGCCTGCGTCCATCAAGACGCAATCGGTGGGCGAAAAGGCTCATCGGAGAAAAGGCCGCGCCGCAGGTGGGCTCGAGCGCCCGGCGCGTTGTTATGTCATTTGGCCGCGGGCGGGGCCGACTTGGCCGAATCGAGTGCTTCGCGCAGCAGGCTCGCCCACATCGCGAAAGCTTTCCGGCCTTCGTCGGTATTGGTGTCCTGGTTGATCACGCGCAGATCGCCGAGCTCGCGGCCCTTGCTCATGTCCGCCGCGCGCACCAGCAATGCGCCGCTCACCGAATCGCGTAGTTCGGCCATCAGAGTCATGTCGCTCGCGGAAACGAGGAAGGTGCGTTCGCCGCTCGCCGGTGGCGTCGGCGGCGCGGTGATGCGCAGGTTCATGATCTCGGCATGCACGTACAACACGTCGGCGCCGGCTTGATCGACGAGTCGATAACCACCGCGCTCAGTGAGTTCCTTCGCGAACACTTCGCGGAACACGGTGGCGGCGCGTTCGCGGATGCGCGTGACGTCGGCCGCGGTGACGCCGGCCTGGGTCTGCCAGCCGCTGACGAACGACACCTTCACCGGATCGAGCATCAGGCGGTTGTACTTCGCGAGCGAGAGATTCGGGATGGCATAGACCTTGTCCGCGCGGGTCTCCGGCACACGCACGAGGCCGTCGACGGTTTGCTCCTGCCGCGGTACGACGTCGACGCAGGCGCTGAGCGCGGCCAGCGCGCAGCACGCGGCCAGGAGTAGAACGGGTCGGGTGGTCATCCGCATCAGGACTTCGGGGCGGCGCGCGCCTTGTACGAATATTTCTGGCCCGCCACCGAGGCTTCGTACATCGCGCCGCCTTTCACGATCGTGAACACCGCCATCCCCTTGTTGTACTTGCCCACGGTGGTCGCGTCCTTCTTGCCGCCGGCCGCGCCAGCGCTGGTGCCTGTGGTGCCGGCCTCGGCGCCGGCGGAAGCGGTGATCGCCACGGCGCTCACCCCGGCGCCGAATTCGAAATTGCCGCTCGTGAATTCATCGAACGCGCGTTTGTCCTGGAAAAAGATGATCTGACTGTACGCCTGGCCGCCGGCCTGCAGGCCCACGCTCAGTTTGCTGACGGACGCGTCGCCGGTGTATTTGCCTTGCTCGTAGACCTGTCCCTTGCCGTGTGCACCGCCCACCCCGAAGCCCGCTTTGCCGATGGTCGGGAAAACGGCATAGCCGTAGCTGTTCTTGAAGAACTCGGCGCTCTGGCCTGAGTTCTTGAAGAGTTCGACGGTGTCGTCGTAGGCGTCGGCGGCGGCGATGGCGCCCGACAGGGCGATGAGCGCGGTTGCCACGAGACCGAATATCCGTTTCATGGTGGGCTCCCCCGAAGGATTTGCTTGAGGATGGAAGCCCCGGGTCGCGGTTACCATGGCACCTTGGTCTCACGAGGAGGGGCGATGGCCCGCGATTTCAGACTACTGGCTGGCTTGTTTCTGGCCGTTTCGGCCTGCGCCACCGCGGCCGCACCGGCGGGCGAGGAATGGCATTCATTGTTCAACGGCAAGGATCTCAGCGGCTGGACGCCCAAGATCAACAAACATCCGCTCGGTGAGAACTACGCCAATACGTTTCGCGTGGAAGACGGCGTCATCAAGGTCAGCTACGACGGGTATGAGAAGTTCGACATGCAGTTCGGACATCTCTATACGAACCAGCCGTATTCCCGGTACATCCTGCGGCTCGAATACAAGTTCGCGGGCAGCGCGCTCGCCGACGCGCCGCCCTGGGCCAAGCTCAACAGCGGCGTCATGGTGCATTCGCAGTCGCCGCTCAGCATGCGGCTCGACCAGGGATTTCCCGTGAGCATGGAGTTCCAGTTCCTCGCGGCCGGCGCGACGGCCGGCACGCAGACCGGCAACGCGGTTTCACCCGGCACCAACCTCGAGCGCGGCGGCAAACTGGTCACCGATCACATCATCGATTCGACGTCGAAGCTGTTTCCGCTCGACACCTGGGTGCAGGCCGAGATCGAAGTGCGCGGCAACGACGAGATCATCCAGCGCATCAACGGTGTCGAGGTGATGCGTTACCAGCGGCCGCAGCTCGATCCCACGGACAAGGACGCGCTGGCGCTGCTCGCCGCGGGCGCGCCGCTGCAATTGTCGTTCGGCCACATCGCGTTGCAGGCGGAGAGCCAGCCCGTCTGGTTCCGCAATATCCGCATCAGATCCCTGGATAGATAGGCCGAGGAAAATACCCGTGACGCAGTCCGCCTGGCAGCGGGATCTCTCCCGCGCCATCACCCGGCCCGAAGACCTGATCGCCGAGCTCGGGCTCGATCCGGCGCTGCTGACGCCGGCGCGCGCCGCCGCCGGGGCCTTCGGCCTGCGTGTGCCGCGCAGCTATCTATCGCGCATGCGCCACGGCGACATCCACGACCCGCTGTTGCGCCAGGTGTTGCCGGTGGCGAACGAGTTGCTGGAGGCGCCGGATTACGTTTCCGATCCGCTGCACGAAGCCGCGGCCGCGCGCGCGCCCAACCTGCTGCAGAAATATTCCGGCCGCGCGTTGCTGATCACGACGCAGGCCTGCGCGGTGCACTGCCGCTACTGCTTCCGGCGCGAGTTCCCCTATGCCGCGCAATCCGACGACAACACGTCGGGCCGCTGGGGCGCCGCGCTCGCGGCCATCGCGGCGGACGAGAGCATCGAAGAGGTGATCCTGAGCGGTGGTGATCCGCTGTCGCTCAGCGATGCGCGCCTGACCACCCTCACGGACGCGCTCGCGGCGATCCCGCACGTGCGCCGCATCCGCGTGCACACGCGCCAGCCCGTGGTGCTGCCGTCGCGGGTCGATGATGGCCTGGTCGCGTGGCTGCGCGGGATCAAACTACCGATGGTCGTGGTGATTCACGTGAATCATCCAAACGAGATCGACGACGATGTGCGGACGGCTTGCGCGAAGCTGCGTGGCGCGGGTGTGACGCTGCTCAACCAGTCGGTGCTGCTCGCGGGCGTCAACGACGACGTGGAAACCTTGCAGCGTCTGTCCTGCGGACTCATGGACGCAGGCGTTTTGCCTTATTACCTGCACTTGCCGGACCGGGTGCGGGGCACGGCTCATTTCGACGTCGAAGAACGCCGGGCGCGGGACCTGGTCGGGCAGCTCGCGGCGCGGCTTTCGGGGTACCTGGTGCCCCGGCTGGTACGCGAAGTGCCCGGCGCCCCCGCCAAAATGCCCAGCCTGCCGGCCGCCTGACCCCCGGCGGTCAGCGGACACGTTTCCAGGGCAACTTCCAAGGAAACCAAAAACAGCGCCGTCTAAGTTCCGGGAGGCGGCGAAACACACCGGATGGAGATCGAAGTACTCATTCGCAGGGCGCAGGGCGGGGACGCGGAGTCCTTCGCCGAGCTCGTGGATTTGCACTACGACACCATCTATCGCTTCGCATGGAAGTGGTGTGGACACCAGGCGAATGCGCAGGACATCGCGCAGCTCGCCTGCATCAAGCTCGCCGCCAGCCTGGGGCAGTTCCGGTTCGAGTCGGCGTTCACGAGCTGGCTGTACCGGCTGGTGATCAATTGCGCGCAGGACTGGCAACGCAGCCAGCGGCGCCATGACCACGACGACATCGACGCGGGTGAGGACGTATCGACGTACTCCCCGGCCGAAGACCACATCTACCTGATGCAGTTGTTAGGGCAGCTCGAGGACCTTGGTGAGGGAATGAAGGAGACCGCATTGCTGGTGCATGCGCAGGGTATGAGTCACGCGGAAGCCGGGGCGATCCTCGGCGTTTCGGAATCCACGATTTCGTGGCGGCTGCACATCATTCGCAGGCACCTCGGCAAACGCGAGGCGCACAGCGTCGGCATATGAACAAGCAGCACTACAAGACCGTGCTCGAGCAGACGGTGGCGCCGCCGCCCGATCCGGAAGCCCGCCTGCGCGCGCGGCGCGCGGCGGTCGAGGAGTTCGTGCGAATCCAGGCCCGGTCCCAAGCGCACTCGAAGGACGGCGGCGCAACCGCCACGGCCCTGCCGGCCAGGGCGCGGTCGTGGATGGTGCAGACGCGGGCATTCGCGCTGGCCGCGAGTATCGGCGTCGCGGTCATCGGTATCGCGGTCACGTTGCCGATGCTGCGCGAGAATCCGGATCTGCTCTCGCCACCGGCGGCGCATGAACTAACTACATCCACGGAAAAACCCGCGGAGGCTCCGCCGCCCACCGTGAGCGCGGCGCCTGTTGAACCCGCAACGGCCGAACCTGCCGCGGAATCGCCGCGAGTCCTGCCGCGCAGCGAACCGTTCTCGCCGCCGCCGGGTCAGCTCCCGCTCGCGCCGCCAGCGGCCGAAGTGCGCGCCGCGGAAAGCGCTGCAACGGCGGTGGAAGGCCCGCGCGAGGAGCTTGCGTCCGCGATCGACGTGCCGGCGAAGCCCACCGGGATCGCCGACTCGATCACCTCCGAAGACATCGACAAGTTCCCGGATACGTCGACCGCGGAATCGCTGCAACGCGTGCCCGGCATCATCGCGAATCCCTCGACGCTGGATCCGAAGACGACGCAGGCCGCGCGCGAAAGTGAATCGAGCGAAGTGGTCGTGACGGGCGCGCGCGCCGCGCGTAATGCACGCTTGCGTGCCGCGCCGCAAAAACGCGTCTCCGCGCCGCCGCCGGCCATCACCATGAATCACGGGCTCGTTGAGCCGCCGGCCGCGGAGGAATACACGGGCGGCGACCGTTTCCGGAGTTTTGAAGCGAACGCAGTGAAGCAGGTCTCCGCGGAGCCGGTGTCGACGTTCTCCGCGGACGTCGATACGGCCTCCTACGGTTTCGTGCGCAAGCAGCTCACACAGGGCCTGCTTCCGCAGAAGGATGCCGTGCGCGTCGAGGAGATGATCAACTACTTCGACTACGCCTGGCCCGCGGCGGACTCGCGTGAAACTCCATTCCGGCCGACGGTGGTCGTGAGCGACTCGCCCTGGGGCAAGGGCCGCAAGCTGATCCACATCGGCATCAAGGGATACGAGCTGCCCGCGCGTCAGCGACCCGATGCGAACCTGGTGCTGCTGATCGACGTCAGCGGCTCGATGAATGCGCCGGACAAACTACCGTTGGTGAAGGACGCGATGCGGCTGCTCGTCGACAATCTCGAGGACGACGACACGGTGGCGATCGTCGTTTACGCGGGCGCGGCGGGGCAGGTGTTGCCGCCGACGCCGGTGAAAGAGAAGGACAAAATCCTCGCGGCGCTCGCCACGCTGACGCCCGGCGGTTCCACGGCGGGCGCGGAGGGCATCCGGCTCGCGTACGAACTGGCCGAGAAGTCGTTCCGCAAGGAAGGCGTCAATCGCATCCTGCTGGCGACCGACGGCGACTTCAACGTGGGCATCCACAACACGCGCGAGCTCGAGGGTTTCGTCGAGCGCAAGCGCGCGAAGGGCATTTTCCTTTCCGTACTGGGCTTCGGCCAGGGCAACTACCGCGATGAACTCGCGCAGGCGCTGGCGCAGAACGGCAACGGCGTCGCGGTCTACATCGACACGCTCAACGAGGCGCACAAGGTGCTGGTGCAGGAGGCGGGCGCCGCGCTGTTCACGATCGCCAAGGACGTGAAGCTGCAGGTCGAGTTCAATCCCGCGACGGTCGCGGAGTACCGGCTGGTCGGTTACGAGACGCGCGCGCTCAAACGCGAGGATTTCAACAACGACGCCGTGGATGCGGGCGATGTCGGGGCCGGCCACGCCGTGACGGCTATCTACGAGATCACCCCGTTCGCATTGAACGCGCGCATGTTGGACGAGAGCCGTTACGCGCCGAAGGAAGGCACGCCCGCGGGGAAGGGCACGGCGGGTGAATACGGCTATCTCAAGATCCGCTACAAGCTGCCCGACAGCCAGAAGTCGCGGCTCATCGAGCAGCCGATCAACATCGACGCCGGGCGCGTGCCCGAGGCGATCGCCCGCGACATCGAGTTCTCGACCGCGGTCGCGGGATTTGGCCAGTTGCTGCGCGGCGGCGCGTACACCGGCGCGCTCGGCTATGACGACGTCGCGCGCCAGGCGCTCGCGGCGCGCGGCGAGGACCCATTCGGATACCGCAACGAGTTCGTACAACTCGTGCGCAAGGCCCAGACTGCCAAGGGCTTGTGAGCGAGGGGTCACGGGCGCGGTCGTTCCTGTACATCGACGACCGCGCCCGCGCTTCTATCTTGTGGTGCCGGGCAGGGATTCCCGGGAGAAGGCGCGTTGTTTGGCATGGTTGCGAGGCGCATCGCGCCTTCTCCCGGGAATCCCTGCCCGGCACCACCCTCTCCACCCTCTACTTCTGGGTCTTGACCTTGTAGCCCGCCGGGACGTCGAAGGATTCCGCGGGCACATCACCCACGGCAATCGACGTGACAGTCGTGGTGATGTCGCTGGCGGCGAGCTTGGCCATCATCTGCGCCATGGGGTTGTCGCCCTGCGCCGTAATCCGCACGTGGCTCTCGAGCGCCATGCCGGCCTCGGCCATCTTGCGGGTGAGTTCGGCATACGCCTTCGCGGTGGCGGCGCCCGTCGGAGATTTCGCGCCGCGCGGATCGCCGAAGATGAAGCCTGAATCCGCCGACGCGCGATAAAACTTCTGATAGTCCGCCAGGCCGGGGGCATCCGTGCTCAGGCACACCGTACCCGCGAGCACCATGTTGGCGGTCAATCCATCCCCCGGATTCCCCGTGACACTGAATGGCATCGTCACGTTGATGTCGTGCACGGTGCATGAATAACCCGCCACCTTCTTCACCTGACTGGTCTTGCTGAGCGAGGAAGACAATCCACCCACGCCGACCTTCGCGAGCTCATCACTGATCGAGTCGAGCGGCGTGATCACCGCGGACTGCTTCTTTTCATCCAGGTTGATGAAGCGACGGCCGTCGATGTCGATGATCAGCGCGCTGGCCCGCCCGCCCGCCACGGAATCCGTGCGCATGCGGTTGCCCTTGATGAGATTCACGCCGGTGCCGGAGACGTCGATCACGGATGCCTTGCCGGCGGTGGTCGTATTCACCGTGACGTCGGCGCGCGTGGCCGCGGCGCCCGCGAGCAGCAATGCGGAGAGTAGTAGTTTGTTCGGATTCATCCCGGTTTCCCTGCGTGCGGCCCATGTCGTCCGCGCGCGCAGGTATACCGGAAGCGGGCGGCAGCGTCCCCTGTCTCGACCTGACGACAGTTCGGCTCCGTGAATTTGACAGATAGACCCGCTAACTAGCGCGCCGGCTCAACCGGCGGGAAAGAAGTCGAGGGGTTTCCGCAGCGTCGAGGAAGCCTGCTGCGGTTCGAACTGGATCTGCCGGACACGTTCGCAGAATCTGGCCGCCAGTTCGCGTGGCAGCTCGCTCGAGACCACGCGGCAATCGCTCACCGCGCCGCTGGCGGCGATGTCGATGTCGAGCACGACCTTGCCGGCCAGGTTCGGATTCTCCCTCAGTGCACGCCCATAGATCGCATAGAACCCGCCCTTGTGTCTGTCGAAGGTGCGTTCGATCGACGCCCTGGCCGCGCCCTGAGGAGCCTGGCCGCCGGCGGCGACGGCGCCGGCCGACGCGAAGCATGCAATGGATAGGGCAAGAAGACGTTTCATGGACGCTCCACGGTTTCGGCGGGAGCGGGAAATGTAGCAAGCTGGTGCTAACTAGCGCGGAACCGCGTCACGGTCCGCCATCTCCATCTCGAATGGCCGCGACACGTTCAACCGCATGCGGCCGCGGCCGGCCTTTTCGAGCTGGATCGCCGCGCGTTGTTCGGTCAGGCGCTTCTGCAGCAGGATCAGGCGCACTTCGAGATTGTCCTGGACCTCGGGCAAGCGCAGCTCGGGTGCCAGCCGCAACTCGCGATTCGAGAATTCGCGCCGGCCGCTGCGTTTGAATTCCGCGAGCAGCTTCCACAGGATCGCGCCCGCGACCCCGCGAATCAGGTATTCGTCGTCCAGGAACACGCTGTTGTCGCGCGAGTAGCGCCGCAGCTTGAGCGGCGCGACGCTATCTACCGGCGCCGGAGAGGGCGCTTCGCGCGCCGGGGGTTCGTACTCCTGCGGCTGCATGAGACTCATCGCCACCGCGAACTGGCCGCACAGCAGCGCCAGCGCGTCTTCATCGTCGTAGCCGAAATGCTGATCGTGTTTGCTCTCCACGAGCAACGCGCCGAGCACCCGGCCGCGCGCGCGCAGCGGCACGGCGAGCTGACTGCGGGGTTCCTTCAACCCCGGCAGGGGAATGCCGGTGCGCGGCGCCGGCCTGAACCCCTGCGAGTCGGCGCGATCGGCGGCCGCGCGCGCGTAACGCGCCATGTTCATCATGTGCCCGACGCGAATCGGCACGCCTTCGCGCACCGCGGTGCCGATGATGCCCTCGCCGGCGGAAATCTCGGCGCCGGCGCCGCCGGTCTCGTAGCCGCGGCTGGCGAGCAGCGTGAGCACGGAATGCGCCGAATCGAACAGCCACAACATCGAGTTGTCGATGCGCAGCAACTCGCCGAGTCCGTCGAGAAAACATTCCAGTAGTTCGGCCAGCTCCGCGCAATTCGCCATGCGTTCGGACAAAACGCGCGAATTCGTCGGGATGTCGACGCGCGGCGCGGCGGCCGGCAACTCCTTGCGGCCGGGGACGCGGCGCAACTCGTGCACGCGGTACACGTCCGCGCCGCGCAGGTAGAACACGTCGTCCATGCCGACGTGACTCGCGACGCTCAGGAGTTTGGCGCGCAATTTTTCGAACACCGGCCCTTCGGTTTCCGTGCGCAGGTATTCGATCTGCAACACGACGCCGGCGCCGGTGTAGGGGTCGTCGAGCGTGAGGGCCGCGCGGCGTGTCGCGAGCACGTTCTCGCGGCTGCGGTTGAAGAACTGGTACGACAACGCGATGTGCAACGGGTCGATGTACTCGACCACGGACAGGTAACTCACGTTCGGCATGTGATCGACCGAGAACGTGCACAGGGTCGGGGGCACGACGCCTTCCATCATGCGGCGCACGCCGAACAGCGAGAGGCCGTCTTCGAATTGCGCGCTCATCGGGATTGCAATGCGAGCGGGCTGCCGGCGCCGGGACCCGGCGTCTGATTGCGGGCCGCCACCGGCGTGAAACGGATCGTCATGAGATCTTCGTCGGGCGCGAGGTACCACGCGTCCGTGTACGCCTGCGCGATGCCATGGCGCTCGAGTTGCGCGCGGAACTTGCGATACCGGTCTTCGACCAGCGGGCGGAACTCGGCGCCGCCCTGCGCGACGATCGCGTCGCGGCCGAGCAGGCTCATCGACTGGTAGGTTTCGGGCAGGGTCACGTTGAGCGCGACCCGGCCGTTTTCACGGATCGCCGCCAGCACTTCGAAGCCCGATTGCGCCGACAACACCACGACCAGCCGGCCGTCGCGTTCGAGCCGCGCGGCAAGTCCACGGCACACCGATGGGCGTCCCGCGTTCGTGCAGGCCCCAACTTGGTGACCGACACCCGCCCCCAGCAGATCGATCATTTCCGGCGTCAACGCCATGTTCTTTTTCAGACTCCCCGGTCCACGCGCACACGTTAGCGTGATTTTAATAAATCGCTAAGTGCGAGTTAGCAAATGGTCCCGGCCGGTTTCCCTACCTTGCCGGCCCATGTCGAAGCCCATCATCACTGTGTTTGGCGCCACCGGTCCGCAGGGTGGCGGGCTGGCGAGAGCGTTGCTCGCCGATCCGGAACGTCATTTTGCGGTGCGGGCGGTGACCCGGCGGCCGGAAAGCCCGGCTGCCCTGGCGCTCGCCCAGGCCGGCGCCGACGTGGTGCTGGCGGACATCGATGACCGGGCCAGCGTGGTCCGGGCGCTCGAAGGCGCGTACGGCGCGTTTCTGGTCACGCATTTCTGGGGCCAACACTTCCCGGCTGAGAAGGAAATCACCCAGGCTCTGAATCTGGCCGCGGCCGCCGCACAGGCCGGCGTGCGCCATGCGATCTGGTCGACCTTCGAGGACACGCGCGCCTGGCTGCCGGCGGATGGCGCCCGGATGCCGGTGCTCGAAGGCCGCTTCAACGTCCCGCATTTCGATGCGAAGGGCGAGGCCCACCGCTTCTTCGCGCAGCAGCGCGTGCCTGTGACCTATCTGTACACCTCGTGCACCTGGGAGAACCTCGGCCAGTTCGGGATGCTGCCGCGGCGCCGCGCGGACGGCGGCCTCGCGATGACGATCCCGACCGGGGAGGCGCGCATTCCGTGGGTCGCCGCGGAGGACATCGGCCGGATGGCGCGCGAAATATTCCTGCAGGGCGAGTCGCTGCTGTTCGATTCGATCGGCATCGCTTCCGAACACCTCACGGGCACGGAGCTCGCGGCGCAGGTCAGCGCGGCGCTGGGCGAACTGGTGACGGTCGACGCCGTAACGCCCGAGCAATATCGCGCGCTGCCGATCGCGGGCGCCCGGCCGTTTGGAAACATGTGGCAGTTCCAGCATGAGTTCGGGCGCGAATTCAGCGCGCGCCGCGGCGTCGAGCGCACGCGCGAACTGCACCCGAACGTCATGGGTTTTTCGTGCTGGCTCACGGCGAACAAGTCGCGCCTGGTGCAGGCGAGGGCGGCCTGACGTCATGTCACGCGGCGTGTTCGGTGCTCTGGTTCTCTTGCTGACAGGGCTCGGTGCGGGCGGCGCGCGCGCGGAAGATGCGCGCGCGCTGCCTCAGCACTTGCGCGACACGGGACTGTACGCCGCCGGCTCATCGGCCGGCTCATGGCAGATAAGCGCCGACGTGCTGGCATTCTCGCCGCAATACCCGCTGTGGTCGGATGGCGCGACGAAGCGCCGCTGGATCTGGTTGCCGCCGGGCACGAGCATCGACGCCGCCGCGGCCGACGCCTGGGATTTCCCGCGCGGAACGAAACTGTGGAAGGAGTTCAGCCACGGCAGCGCCATCGAGACGCGTTACATCGAGCGCGGCCAGGACGGCGCGTGGCGCTTCGGCAGTTACGTGTGGACGCACGACGGCAAGGATGCGGTACTCGCGCCCGCGTCCGGCATTCGCGAGATTTCCGCCGCGGGTGCACCGAACGCGCGCTACACGATTCCCGCCGAGGGCGACTGCCGTGCCTGCCACGAAGGGGCGCCGGTGCCGGTGCTGGGATTCTCCGCGCTGCAGCTCTCGCCCGATCGCGATCCGCTCGCGCCGCATGCCGAGAAGGCCGCCAACACTGTTGATCTCGCGACGCTCGCGCGGCGCGGACTGTTGCGCAACCTGTCGCCGGCATTGCTGGCCGCGCCGCCGCGCATTTCCGCCGCGACGCCGGCCGAACGCGCGGCGCTCGGCTATCTACATGGCAACTGCGGCAACTGTCACAACGAGGAAGGGCCGCTCGCCGTGCTCGAGATGACGCTGGCGCAACGCGTTGCCGCGCCGCTCGCGACGCGCGATGCGGTCAAGCGATCCATCGTCAACGTGCCCAGCCAGTTTCGTGCGCGGGGCGCGCCGCGTGATGCCGCGCGCATCGAGCCCGGTCACCTGGAGTCGAGCGTGATCGCGCTGCGCATGAAATCGCGTGACCCATTGCAGCAGATGCCGCCGCTCGGCACGCAGGCCGTCGACGCCGAAGCGTTGAACCTGCTCGCGCGCTGGATCGAAAACCTGAAAGGGCCCGCGTCCGGGTCCGCCCACTCGAAATAGATAGTCAGAGGAGTTCGTCGTGAAGTCGTTGAAGATGTATGTGTTGATCGCGATGGTCGTCGCCGCGTCGTTCGCGCGTGGGGCCGACTCGCCGCTAGCCCCGCCGGCCGATGATCCGGTGGCGCGCGGCAAGTACCTGGTGAACACCTCCGGGTGTCATGACTGTCACACGCCGTGGAAGATGACGCCGGAGGGTCCGCGCCCCGACATGAGCGCCATGCTCTCCGGGCATCCCGAAAACCTCGAGATGCCCGAACCGCCGAAGCTTCCGCCGGGCCCGTGGTTCGTCGTCATGGGCGCGACCGGCACCGCGCACGCCGGTCCCTGGGGCGTGAGTTTCACCGCCAACCTGACACCGGATCGCGAGACGGGTCTCGGCAAGTGGACCGCACGCACGTTCATCGACACCATCCGCACCGGCCGGCACCTCGGCCGCGGGCGCGAAGTGCTGCCGCCGATGCCCATCCAGGTTTACCGCAACTTCACCGATGCGGACCTGACGGCCATCTTTACGTACCTGCAGTCCATCCCGCCCGTGAAGAACCGCGTCCCCGAGCCGCGCCCCCCGGCCCCCGCCATCACCCAAAACTGAGGGGGAGGTTGGTGCCGGAAGAAGTCGGTGCCGGGTGAGAAAAGACTGAGTTAGCGCAGGCTTCGGATCCATGGTCCTCGCGCTCTCGCGCTAACTCAGTTTTTTCTCACCCGGCACCGACCGGCACACCCGGCACCGACCCATCGGCACCAACATATAGAAGAGGACTGTTGCAAATAAGAATTCTTCTCATGTAGCTTTCGTGCTCCGGACGAGAGTCCAAGTCCTCGATTCCAGAGATTATGTTCAGCAGGATGGTTCCGACGATTCTGGCGCTCGCGATGAGCGCCGTGCCCGCGAGCGCGCGCCAGCGCGCGAAAAGCTGCAACCGAACATCGACGCCCGACGTCGGCGCGTGACGGGCCGCGCATGAATTCACGCCTGCGCATGCGGGTATACCGCACGACGCACCTGCTGCACTGGATCAGCGCCGCGGTGTGTTTCGCCGCGCTCATGTTGTTCACCGTCACCGGCATCACGCTGAATCACGCTTCCGCCATCGGCTCGACGCCGAGCGTCACGACGCGCGAAGCGGTGATGCCCGAGTCACTACGCGCCGAACTGGGCCCCGAAGTCGTCGCCGACGCACCGGTGCCAGCAACCGTCGCGGAGTGGCTCGAACGCGAATTCGGCGTCACGGCGGCGAAGTCCGCGGTGGAATGGTCCGACGAGGAGCTCTATCTATCCGCGCCGGGTCCCGGTCGCGACGCCTGGGTGTCCATCGACCGCGCCAGCGGCGCCGTGAAATTCGAATCGACGGACCGCGGCTGGGTCGCCTATTTCAACGACTTGCACAAGGGCCGCAACACCGGCCTCGTGTGGACGATCTTCATCGACGTCGTCGCGGCCGCGTGCCTGTTCTTTTCGCTGACAGGCCTGATCCTGCTGCAGATCCAGGCGCGCCAGCGCCCGTCGACCTGGCCGCTGGTCGTGGGCGGCACGTTCCTCGTGTTCGCCATCATGATCTTCTTCGTACATTGAATAGTTAGTCGCAACAGACCGCTGGAGCCGTCGAATGACCCGCAAGTTCCGCCTCGCCTTCTGCCTGTCCGTCGCCGCATACGCGGGCGGCGCCGGCGCCGCCGACCTGAGCCTCAACATCGAGGTCCCCAGCCTGCCGGTCGCCGAATACCATCGTCCATACGTGGCCGTGTGGATCGAAGGTCCGGACCAGGCGATCGCCGCGAATCTGGCCGTCTGGTACAACCTGCGCGGCGATCACACGAAGTGGCTGCCGGACCTGCGCCAGTGGTGGCGCCGTGGTGGCCGCGATCTGAAGGTGCCGGCCGACGGCATCACCGGCGCCACGCGTCCGGTGGGTCAGCACATCCTCAAGTTCGACGCGAAGCAGGCACCGCTCGCCAACCTGCCGCCGGGGCAGTACGCGCTCGTGGTCGAGGCCGTGCGTGAAGTCGGTGGCCGCGAAGCGGTACGGATTCCGTTCGAGTGGCCCATCAAGGGCGCGAAGAACGCCACGGCGAAAGGCACCAAGGAACTCGGCGCCGTGGCGCTGACGCTCAACCCGTAACCCGGTGAGGATCAACATGAAAACTTCACTCGTACGCATCGCGCTGTTGCTCGCCATCATCGCGCCCAGCACGACCTACGCCGCGCGCGCGTGGCTGTTGCCCTCGCAAACCGTGCTCGCGCGTTCGGGCGGCTGGGTCGCATTCGACGCGGCCGCCGCGGACGATCTGTTTTCGGTGAACCAGGGCGCTCTGCCGATCGAGGGACTCTCGATCACGACGCCCGATGGTCAGCCCATCACGGCGCAGAATCCGGCGAAGAGCCGCACGCGCGGCACGTTCGATCTGGAGCTGCGCCAGCCGGGCACTTATCGCGTCGCGATCGCCGACGAGGCGATCACGGCGCGCTGGGAAGAAGAGGGCAAGCCGAAACGCTGGCGCGGCACGGCCGCCGAGATGGCGGCCAATATTCCGGCGAACGCCGCGAAGCTCGAAGTGGAGCAGATCCAGCGCCGCGTCGAGACCTTCGTGACGGTGGGTTCACCCACCGATGTGAAGCCGGGCACAGGGTCGGGCATCGAGCTCGTTCCGCTGCAACATCCCAACGATCTGTACACCGGCGATTCCGCGAAGCTGCGTTTCCTGCTCGATGGCAAACCGGCCGCCGACCTCGAAGTCGAAGTGATCCGCGACGGCACGCGGTATCGCGACTCCCCCGAAGCCATCGTGCAGAAGACCGACAAGGACGGCGCCGTCACCATCAAGTGGCCCGAGGCCGGCATGTACTGGATCGACGCGGGCGTGCAGGATGAAAAGGCGACGGCGCCGAACGTGAAGAAGCGCCGTGCTTCGTACAACGCCACGCTCGAAGTCCTGCCGCAGTAGTTTGATCCGGAGCGCGCTTCTGCTGGTGTGCGGCGCGCTCGCGGGTTGCGCCGCGCAGCCGCGCACGGTGTTGCCCGAGACGATCCTCGCCGGCGAGACCATGGGCAGCGCCTGGACGGTGAAGCTCGTGGGAGATCTGCCCACGACCGCCGAGGAACTGCGCGCCGGCGTGCAGGCGCGCTTCGATGCCGTGGACAAGGCGCTCAGCACGTACAAAAAAGATTCGGCGCTGAGCCGATTCAATCGGGATACCAGTGGCGCCTGGATCGACATCGACCCGGAACTCGCCGCCGTGATGTCGTACGCGCGCTCACTGGCGGAGGAAAGTGATGGCGCCTACGACCTGACCGTCGGGCCGCTCGTGAATCTATGGGGCTTCGGCCCCGAACCGGCGCGGCACGACGTGCCGGATGCCGCCGACATCGAGCGCGCCCGCGCGCATGTTGGTTGGCGGCGGATCGAAGTCGACGCGGCGGCGAATCGCGCGCGCAAGGAGCCGGGCGTCTACGTCGACCTGTCATCGCTCGGCAAGGGGCGCGGCGTCGACCGGGCCGCGGAGTACCTCGAGGCGCGCGGCGTCTCTAACTACCTCATCGACCTGTCGGGCAAGTTGCGCGCGCACGGTGTCAATACGCGCGGCGCGCCGTGGCGAGTCCAGGTCGAGAAGCCTGGCGCGGACGATCCGGCCGGCCGGCCGAACCTCGTTCCCGCGACCGTGGCGCTCGAGAACCGTTCCATCGCGACCGCGGGTGACTATCGCCGCTTCTTCGAGACCGGCGGCAGGCACTACTCGCATATCATCGATCCGCGCACCGGTTATCCCGTCGCGCACGCGACCCTGTCGTCGACGGCCGTGGCGGCGGATTGCATGCAGGCCGACGCACTGGCGACGGTATTCATGGCGATGGCGCCCGAGGCGGCCCTCGCGCTCGCCAATCGCCTGCAGGTGCCGGCATTGCTGATCGGACGCTCGGAAAAAGGCGTCCGCCTCGCGCCGAGCGCCGCCTGGCGCGACGACACGCAATAACCACCGTTATCAACTGTAGGCGCGCGCTGGCCGTCGGCGCGGAACTGCTCCGACGTACCGGCTGGCTTGTTAGGCCCGCGCGTGGTGCAGAATTTCGCCGTGAACAGCCGGCGCACATTCTGGCAGCTCCTCAAGGGCACGACGGAAAACTGGCTCGCGGACCAGGCGTCGAGCATCAGCGCCGCGCTGGCGTTCTATTGCGCGTTTTCGCTGGCGCCGCTGCTGATCATCATCGTGACGATCGCGAGCTGGATCGTTGGCGGGGACCTTGCCTATTCATATGTCGGCGGCCAGCTCACGTTGTTGTTCGGCAAGCCGAGCGCGGATCTCATCCTGGGCGCGATGCGCGGCGCGCAGTCCGCCGATGGCATCTGGGCGACCGCGGTGAGCGTCGTGATGCTCACCATCGGCGCGAGCACGGTATTCGCCGCGCTCGAATCCGCGCTGCATCAAGTCTGGGGTGGCCGCGACGCGATTCCACGCGGCTGGCGCGCCGCCCTGCGCACCCGCCTCGTTTCATTCGGCTTCATCCTCGCGATCGGATTCCTGCTGCTCGTGTCGCTCACGCTGACCACCGCGCTGGCGGCGCTGCGCGGTTTCGTGTTGCGTCACTTCGAGGGACTCGTGGGATTGTTCGCGGCGACCGACTTTCTCGTCTCGATCCTGCTCGGCACCGCCGTGGTGGCGTTGATCTACCGCTATCTACCGGCGAAACGTCTGCCGTGGCGCCACGTGCTCACGGGCGCGGCCCTGACGGCGTTGCTGTTCCATCTCGGGCGCTGGGCCATCGGGTTGTACCTTGGCCGCGCGACGCAGCCGACGGCGTTCGGCGCGGCCGCGTCATTCGCGGCGCTGCTGCTGTGGTTGTACTACTCCGCGCAGATCTTTCTCTTCGGCGCGGAATTCACGGCCTGCCTGGGCCGGTCGCGACAGCCCCGGCCGCTGGCGGCGCCCGCGTGACTACTTGCGCTTGATGCTGAACTTGCCGATCGCGACGCCGAGATCCCAGCCGCGTCCGGTGCCGCTCAGCGCCAGTGTCACTTCACCTTTGGTGACCACCTGCGCCTTGGAAGACTTCACCGCGCCGGCGTGTGCTTCCGCGCTCGCGTAGTTGCCGAAGATCTCGTCGATGTTCTTCACGTTCGAGAATTCGCCGTGACCGTTTTCGATGGTCGACTTGCCGGCGCTCAATCCGCCGCCGCGCGCTTCCAGACGTACGGTAGCGGATTGTCCGTTATTACATGTGACGTGCCCGGTGCCGCTGGAGCGTTTGTAGAAGGCGGACCAGCCACTCATCGTGAATTTCATCTGACAGTCCGCGGCGGATGCCGCGTTGCTGAATAACGTGCCACCCAGCACGAGGCTGGCGAGCGATACGAAGCGGGTATATTTGTTCATGGCCGCAAGCTACCCGCGGCCGTGGGGGATGGCAACAAGTGACTCAGATTCCAAACGAGCGGGCTTTCGGGTCGGGGTCCGAAGCGCCGCGCTGGTTGTGACGCCATTTCCCGACACATCGGCCGGCGCCGCCTTGTTAGGCGCGCCATCCCTGACATGAAAGCGCCGGCTTCCGCGGAGCGCTGGCTCGTCATCGCCGACGACCTGACCGGCGCCGCCGATTGCGCGGTCGCATTCGCGAAACGGCGTCTGTCCGCGCGCGTCATCTGGTCGGACGCGCATGACGCGACATTGCAGCCGCCCGTAGTCTTGGCGATCGACGCCGGCAGCCGCGCGCTGGACGCGGGCGCCGCGCGCATGAAACACACCGCATTGCTGCGCAAGCATGGAACCGCGGGCATGCGGGTCTTCAAGAAAATCGACTCGACTTTGCGTGGTCACCCGGGCGAGGAAATCGCCGCCCTGTTCGACGTGATGCTCGCGCAGGCTCCCGGCACGCGCCTGGTGGTCGCTCCCGCGTTTCCAGCGACCGGCCGGGTGACACGCGGCGCACATGTTCATGTCCATGGCAGGCCGCTCGAGTTCACCGAATTCTGGCCGCGCGATGCGGATGCCGCGCGCGCCAACGTCGTTCATCTGCTCGAGACCGCGGGGATTCCGGCGATGGCGGTACCGCTCGAGACGATTCGTGGCGGTGAAACGGTATTACGCGCGGCACTGATGCGCGACGCCGGACCATTGGCGGCCGTGTGCGACGCGGAAACCGAATCCGATCTCGATCACATCGCCGCCGCCAGTCTCGGTCCGCGGCCGGTATTACTCGTCGGCAGCGCGGGATTGGCGCATGCACTGGCGCGACGGATCTCACCCGGCATTGGACCACGCACGGAACCGATGCGTATTCCGCCGACCCGCCACGGCGCGCTCGTCGTCGCCGGATCCCAGGCGCAGGCGACGCGGGTGGCGTTGCGCGAGCTCGAATCGCTGCCGGGGATCGAACGCATGACGCTGTCGATCAACATGCTGGAGCCAGCGGAGAACACTTCGGCGGCCACACATTCGCGCATCGATATCGCCGCGAAACTCGCGCAGGGCGCGGACGTGGTTGTCGACCTCGCGGCGCCGGATGCCGCGCAGTCATTCACGCGCGCGGACGAACAACTGTTCGCGCGCCGGCTCGCGCAACGCGTCGTTCCATTCGCGGCGCATGCGAGCGCGCTGGTGGCCACCGGCGGTGAAACCGCGGCTGCGTTGTTCGCGCGTTGTGGCATTACCGGCATCCAGCTCGTCGACGAGATCGAACACGGAATCGCGCTGGGACTTACACTCGGCGGCCTCGCGGTTCCGGTTGTGACCAAGGCCGGAGGGTTCGGCGACGCGGGCAGCCTGCGGCGCATCGTCGAAAGACTGCGCTTCATTCGCGGCAGTGGAACCGTGGCATGAGTCTCAAGACCATGAGTCATCCGACGATTGCGATCACGATGGGCGATGCGGCGGGCATCGGACCCGAAATCATCATGAAGGCCCTGGCGCTGCCCGCAGTGCACGCGCTGTGTAATCCGCTCGTGATCGGTGATGCCCGGCGGCTGCGGCAGGCGGGCGGCATCGTCGGGAGCCGTCTCGAAGTCGAAGTGCGGGACGATGCGGCGCGCGCGCGATTCAGCCCTGACAAGGTGCAGTGCATCGACCTCAACCTGATTCCCGCGGACCTGCCGTTCGGCGTGACATCCGCGATCGCGGGAGAAGCGGCCTATCGCTGCATCGAACGAGCGGTGCGCATCGTCGAGGCGGGGCAGGCGCAGGCGATCTGCACGGCGCCGCTCAGCAAGGAAGCGCTGCATGCGGCCGGGTACAGGTATCCGGGCCACACCGAACTACTCGCGGCGCTCACCGGGACGCCAGAGGTCTCGATGATGCTGGTCGCGCCGAAGTTGCGCGTCATTCACGTCACCACGCACATGGGATTGCTGGATGCCATCGAGCGCATCGACGCGCCACTGGTCGAACGCGTCATCGTGCGTGCGCACGACACCCTGGTGCGCGCGGGTATCGCGCAACCGCGCATCGGCGTGTGCGGCATCAATCCGCACGCCGGCGAAAACGGCTTGTTCGGGCGCGGCGAGGAGGCCGGGAAAATCGATCCGGCGGTGAAGCGCTGCCAGGACCGCGGCTGGAACGTGAAGGGACCTCTGCCGGCGGACACGTTGTTCTATCTCGCGGCGCGCGGCGATTTCGACATCGTGGTTGCGATGTATCACGACCAGGGTCATGGACCCGTGAAGGTTCTGGGCCTGGAAGCCGGCGTGAACATCACGGTGGGATTGCCGGTCGTGCGTACCTCGGTGGATCACGGCACGGCGTTCGACATCGCCGGCAAGGGCGTCGCGGACGAACGCAGTCTCGTCGAAGCGTTGCGGCAGGCGGCGGCCCTGGCCCCGAGATCCTGAGGCCTCACAAGCCGCGCTCTCGCACGCTTGGCTGACAACCCCGGTTGCCCTTGGTAGCCGGAGGACTCGGTCCGCCTTTCGCTCTCAGTACCAAAATCGATCACTTTCGATCTATTGCGGTAAATAACCGTTGATTTGGGTTCTCCTTTAAGGTTTATTGCTCACGAGTGATCGAAGTTGCGGAGCTTTGATCGCTTTGGGAGTTTTCAGCCAATAATTCATACCGATTTTCATATCAAAAATGATCCGGAAGGGGGAATCATGGACTTCACTGGCTCGGCAAGCCGTTTCGGCATGCCCGGTGCGCGCGCTCGCGCATTCGTCACTCTGTTTTCGCTGTCCACCGGCGCATTCGCGCAGGAGCAAGGTACATCGCCACCGGCGCAGCCGCCGGAGCAGCAGCAAGAGATCGTCGTCACCGGTTCGCGTATCGCGCGCGATGTAACGGATGCGTCGACGCCTCTATCCATCATCAATTCGGAGGAGATCAAGTTGTCGGGCGCGATGAGCGTCGACAAAGTCCTGAACGATCAGCCGCAGTTCGTCGCCGCGACGAATGGCGGCGCGACCGCCAACACGGTGCCCGCGGGTTCCGCCGCCGGCGCCGCCTACGTGAACCTGCGCGGCTTCGGTCCGACGCGCAGTCTGACCCTGGTGAACGGCCGGCGATTTGCGATCTTCGGGCCTGAACAGGTCACCGACCTCAACACCATTCCGACTGCGTTGATCGAACGTACCGAGGTCGTCACGGGCGGTTCCTCCGCGGTGTACGGCTCCGATGCCATCACCGGTGTCGTCAACTTCATCATGAAGGACGACTTCGAGGGCGTCGAAGTCGGCGGCCAGTATGGCTGGGACAGTGCAACGAGCTCGCCGACGTGGAGCGCGGATCTCACCCTTGGCGGCAACTTCGGCGATGGCCGCGGCAACGCGGTGGTTTCGCTGAACTACATGAAGCGCGAAGGCTTCACGCGCCAGGAGCGCGGCGACTGGGCGACCATGCCCTATGGCGAAGGCTGCGTCACGCAGGAGTCGCACAGTGATAGTTTGTTAGGCATCGCCAACGGAGCCTCCGCCGCGAACTGCGCGGCGTCGGGCGGCCGGATGGGCTTCGTGTTCTCCGGCAGCGGCGACATTCCCAATGGCCGATTCGTGCTGACGCCCGCGCAGATCGCCGCCTCGCAGGCGCAAATCGCCGCGGCGGGACTCGCGGGCCTGGGTTCCAGTGGATTCACATTCAATGACGCAGGCACCACCCAGCGCCTGGTGAATCGCCCCGCGGATGATTTCAACCTGACGCTGTTCAACTATCTACAGGTGCCGCAGGAACGCTGGATGCTCAACGCATTCACGCACTATGAATTCACGCCCGCCGCGACGGGTTACCTGGAGTTCCACTTCAGCAACAATCGCGTCGACCAGCAGCTCACGCAGTCGAACATCGGCGGCGATTTCCTCATCGACACGAACAATCCATACCTCGACGCCAACATGCGGGCGCTGCTGGTCCAACTGGACACCAGCGAAACGGGACCCCGGACCCTGCAGCAGGGGCCGATTGCCTACACGACCACTCCGGGCGACGGACGCGCCATCATCACGGCGGGCCGCCGTCTCGTGGAGCTGCCGTTCCGGCACAACGTCGACGATCACAATGTGTGGCGTACCGCGATCGGCATGAAGGGTGATCTCGGGAACGTATCCGAGAAGTTCCTGCGCAACCTGAGCTACGACGTCTATTGGAGCTTCGCGCGCTCGGAAGACTCGAGCCGTCAGGAAGGCGCGGCCTCACGCAGCCGTTATGCGGCCGCTTTGCTCGCCAATGGAATGTCGCCGCCCGTGGCCAACATCTTTGGCCAGAACCTGAACGAGGCGGCGGTGAACGCCATCAAGATCAACGCCACGAACGTGACGAATGCCGAGCAGCAGGTGGCGGTGGCCACGATCGGCGGCGAAGCCTTCAACACCTGGGCTGGCCCGGTGGGCTTCTCCGTCGGTGTCGAGTGGCGTAACGCCGAAGCGGAGTACATTCCCGACGAGTATCTGCGTTCGGGGGATGTGATCGGTTTCAACCCCGGTCTTCCGACCTCGGGCGACGTGACCTCGAAGGACATCTTCGCCGAGTTGCGCATTCCCCTGGTCGCGGATGTTCCCGTCATCCAGAACCTGACCGCGAACGCCGGATTCCGCAGCTCGGACTACGATCTCGATGGAGTGGGCCGGGTATCCACCTATCTATACGGCCTCGACTGGCGGCTCAACGACACGGTCGCGTTCCGCGGCCAGTTCCAGCGCGCCATCCGCGCCCCCAACATCGGCGACCTGTACGGCGGATTGCAGCTGAATTTCTCGACGCTGACCGATCCTTGCTCGAGCCGCAATACGGCTAACCAGTCGGCCGCCGTGCGGCAGTTGTGTATCGATACCGGAGTGCCGGCCGCCGCGGTGTTCACCGCGGGCGTACAGCCGGACAACATCATTCCGAACCGCACGGGCGGCAACGTGAACCTGCAGGAAGAGAGCTCGGACACGCGCACGTTTGGAGTCGTGTTCACGCCGTCGTTCCTGCCGGATCTCGCGGTGACCCTCGACTACTTCGATATCAAGCTCGACGACGCGATTGCCCAGCTCGGTGGCGGTGCGCAGAACACGCTGAATCTCTGCTACTTCACGGTTCAGGATGCGGCCAGCGATTTCTGCCAGGCCGTGCATCGCAACCCGGCCACGGGCGGCATCACGGTTCCGTACTCACTCGATGTCCTGGCGGCGAACATCGGCGCATTGGAAACCTCGGGCATCGACCTGAACGCGCGTTATGGGTTCGACATCGGCAGCAGCCGCCTCGACATCAGCACCGCGTGGACCTACACGGATGAGTTCACGGTAACGCCGATGCAGGCCGTGCCGCAGAACACCAACAAATGCGTGGGTTCCTACGGCGCGACCTGTGGCGAGCCGATCCCGCAGTACAAGGGAGTGACGCGCTTCACCTGGACCGCCGGTGCTTTCGGCGTGAGCCTGCGCCATCGCTACATCGACGGCGTGACGACGGACCGCTACGTGCTCCCACAGCGTCGCGGCGCGACGCCGCCGGCGCTGAACACGATGACGAATCCGAAGCTCGATGCACAGAACTATCTCGACCTCTCGTTCACCTACGACATCGGTGACAAGGCCGAGATCTTCGCGGGCATCAACAATGTCCTCGACACTGATCCGCCGATCATCGTCGGGCAGGGCGGCTACGGAAACACGTTCCCGGCGACTTACGACTATGCGGGCATGACCATGTTCCTCGGAGTCACGGTCAAGACGTTCTGAAGTTAGCCAGGCGCGCGTTCCCTCTGCGCGCCTCTCTGCGGGGCGTCGTCGGCATACAGCAGCCGGCGACGCCCCGGTTTGTTTCCGCACCCGCAGACTTGGGGTAGTTAGTTCTCGCCCCCTTGGCGCCCGCGGCGGCGCCCCTTTTCACCGGGATCAGGCAACGCGGGAGGCCCCGCGCCCATGCGTTTTTGTCCGTCACCGATTGCATTCGCGACATGTCAACTCATCGGTGAAAAAACCTCTGGCCGGTAGCGTTATCAGGTGTGTAACGTCGTCCGGGTTGTTGGACGCGGTTGTGACCGCTAACAACCGAGGCAGGTCACGGTTTTACGGGTCCGAGAAGTGCACGTTGTCCGCGCTCTGTGCGCTTTTCGACAATCGGAGCGCCGCCAGCACCCCTTCGCTGGCGGCGCTCCACTCTTGTCCGGCCAGAGGCTTCAGTCGCGCCTGACGAGAATGTCGCGCGTGACTTTGCGCACGTCGTTGGCGCCGGTGAGGGCGAGGCTCACGGCGAGTTCCTTGCGAATGATGTCCAGCGCAAGCGAAACGCCCGCTTCACCCCGCGCCGCCAATGCGTAGAGAAAAGACTTGCCGATGAGGCAGCCCTTGGCGCCGAGCGCGAGCGCCTTCAGCACGTCCTGGCCACAACGCACCCCACCGTCGAACAGGACTTCACAGCGTCCGGCCACGGCCTCGACGACCTCGGGCAGGGCCGAGATCGTGGAACGCGCACCGTCCAACTGTCGGCCGCCGTGATTCGACACGACCATGGCGTCCACGCCGTGCTCGCAGGCGAGTCGCGCATCCTCGGCATCGAGGATGCCCTTGATGATGATCTTGCGAGGCCATTGCTGACGCAGCCAGGCGATGTCCTTCCACGTGACCGTCGGATCGAACTGCTGCGCGATCCATTCGGAGAGCGTCTTCAGTCCCGCGGTGCCTTTCATGCGCGCCTCGAGATTGCCGAAGGTGCGGCGCTTGCCGGTCAGGACCTTGAAAGCCCACGCCGGCCGCATCGCGATTTCAAAAGCGTTCTTGAGCGTGAGGCGCGGGGGAATGGCGAGGCCGTTCTTGGCGTCGCGGCGGCGGACTCCCTGCACGGGCATGTCGACCGTGAGCATGATGGCCGAGCAATTGGCGGCCAGCGCGCGCTCGAGCAGTTCCTGGTTGAAGCTGCGATCCCGCATCAGGTAGACCTGGAACCAGAACGGCTTCTGCACCGCACCGCGGACGTCTTCGATGGAGCAGATGCTCATCGTGGACAGGCAGAACGGCACGCCGAACGCCTGCGCGGCGCGTGCGCCGAGCATTTCGCCGTTGGCGTGGAACAGGCCCGTGAGCCCGGTGGGACCGATGCCGCAGGGCATCGACCATTGTTCGCCCAGGATCGTGGTGCTGAGCTGCTGCGCGGATACGTCCACCATCACGCGCTGGCGCAGCTGGATCGCTTTCAGGTCCGCGAGGTTGCGGTCGTAGGTGATCTCGTCATACGACCCACGATCCGCGTAGTCGAAGATGGCGCGTGGCACGCGCCGGCGCGCGAGCTCACGAAGATCGGCGATGCTGTTGATGACCATGAACAAGTATGGCGCGGCGCTGCCGCGACTCTCAAACTATTCCACCGCCAAGGTTTTGTTTGCCCGGCCGCAACTGCGCGCAGTGCGTGCGATAACCGCTCCTGCGATAGGCGGCAACCGGGTCGATCGCGCCGCCACTGGTCGCGCGCGCCTGGGCGAGAATCGGTGCAACGTCGGTGGTGAAGCCGCGTTTCAACGTCTGTGCCGCCATCAGCGCGTCGTTGGCGATACGGTGTTCATGCAGCGCCGCGCGCTCCACGATCAACGCCTGCGCGTAGGCGCGCTGCAGCTCGATGGCGCTGGTCATCAGGCTCTCGATCGGATCCGTCACGTTGTGCGACTGGTCGAGCATGTGCGCCGGGCGGAAGTTGGGCGCCTTCGCGAGTTCGGCTTCCACCAATTCGTTGAACACCAGGAACAGGCGGAATGGCTCGATCGAGCCCGCGTCGAGATCATCGTCGCCGTACTTCGAGTCATTGAAATGGAAGCCACCGAGCCGCTGCGCATGCACCAGCCGCGCGACGATCATTTCGATGTTCACGTTCGGCGCGTGGTGGCCGAGGTCAACGAGGCAGAACGCCTTCGGGCCCAGCTCTTTCGCGGCCATGAGCGATGAACCCCAGTCCTGGATGACGGTGGCGTAAAACGCCGGCTCATACATCTTGTGTTCGATGAACATGCGCCAGTCATCGGGCAGCGCCTTGTAGATGGACGCCGTCGATTCGAGATAACGCTCGAACGCGCGGCCGAGGTGCGACTGCCCGGGGAAATTCGCGCCGTCCCCGATCCACACGGTCAGCGCCTTCGAGCCCAGCACCTTGCCGGCGTTGATGCAGTCGATGTTATGCGCGATGGCCTGCGCGCGGACGGCCGGGTCCGTGTGTGTGAGGCTGCCGTATTTGTACGACAGCGGCTGGCCTGCCTGGTCCTGGAAAGTGTTCGAATTCATCGCGTCGAATCCGAGCCCGAGCGCGGCGCCATGTTCGCGCAGCGCGCGGAAGTCATCGGTCCGATCCCAGGGAATGTGCAGCGAGACCGTCGGCGTGGCGCGCGTCAGTTTGTGGATGACGCCGCAGTCCTCGAGTTTCTCGAACACGTTGCGCGGCTCGCCCGGACCCGGAAAACGGCCGAAACGCGTACCGCCGGTGCCGACACCCCAGGATGGAATGGCGACTTTGAAACTCGCCACGGATTTCGTGATGGCGTCGATGTCGATGCCGCGGCGCGCGAGCTGCGCGCCAAGGTGCGCGTAGTCGGCCGCCAGGTTCGCGGCCAGCGGCTGGTTGGCCGACGCGATGAAATCCGCATCGCGCGGGTCGGCGAACGCTGTGGACATGAATCTCCCCCGAAGAACCCGACGCGACTAACGCGGGAAGGCTTGTGCGTTTCCGGCGTCGACGTTGACGATATTGCCTGTGGACTTGGCGGAACGCTCGGAAGCGAAGAAAGCCACCGCTTCGGCCACGTCCTCCGGATACACACTGCGTTTGAGCAGGCTGCGATCGCGGTACACCGACTCGAGATTGTCGACGCTGGTCTTGTTCTGCGCCGCGCGTTGCTGGGCCCATTCACCCTGCCAGATGCGCGAGCCGCGCAGCACGGCGTCCGGATTCACCACGTTCACGCGGATGCCGTACGGCGCGCCTTCGAGCGCTAGGCAGCGCGCGAGATGCAACTCGGCGGCCTTGGCGGTGCAGTAAGCCGCGGCGCCGGGTGAGGCCGCGAGCGCGTTTTTCGAGCCGATGAACACGATCGAGCCGCCGATGCCCTGTGATTTCAGCAGACGGAAAGCCTGGCGCGCGACCAGGAAGTAGCCGGTGGACAGGACGTCCATGTTCTTCTGCCACAGCGCCAGGGAGGTGTCTTCGATGGGCGAGGCTGACGCGATGCCGGCGTTCGAGATGCAGATGTCGACACCGCCGAATTTCCAGGCGCAGTCGCGGAAGCCCGCGGCGACCGCGTCTTCGCGCGTGACGTCGACCCATGAACTGGAAATGACGTCGTTGCCGTATTGCTTCCGGAGGTCCGACTCGGCGGCGCCCAGCGCATCGCGGTCGATGTCGCAGAGCACGACGCAGGCGCCGTCATCCATGAGCCGGCGCGCGGTCGCGAGACCGATGCCGCCCGCGCCGCCCGTGATCAACGCCACGCGGCCCGCGAGTGCCTTGGGTTTGGGCATGCGCCGCAGTTTGGCTTCTTCGAGCTCCCAGTATTCGATGTCGAAGGCTTCCTGCTCGGGCAGCCCGCGGTACGTGGATACGCTCGCCGCGCCGCGCATCACGTTGATGGCGTTCACGTAGAACTCACCCGCGATCCGTGCGGTGGCCTTGTCGGCGGCAAACGTGATCATTCCCACGCCGGGCACTAGATAGACCACCGGATTGGGGTCGCGCATCTGCGGCGAGCCGGGCCGCTTGCAGCGCTGATAGTAAGCCGCGTAACGCTGGCGGTACGCCTCGATCGCCGGCTTGATTCGCGCGGCAAGATGCTCGGCCGAGTCCTTGGCCGGATCGAACGGCAGCACCAGCGGCCAGATCTTCGTGCGCAGGAAGTGGTCGGGGCAGGACGTGCCGAGCGCGGCCAGCCCGGCGAGTTTTTCGCCGCCAACGAAGTCGAGCACCGTTTCGCTGTCGTCGAAGTGCCCGACCTTTGGAATCGCGGGGGCTGCACCTACACCACGCCCGGCTACTTCCCCTCCATCTCCACCACCGGAAATGAGTCCGCGAATCACCGGCATGATCCCCGCCGCGATTTCGCGGCGGCGCTCGATGGCGAGCGCCTGGGTCGTCACCGCGCCGAACGGCCGTTTGCCGCGGCCGCGATCGTTCAACCACAGCGTCGCGCGATTGATGATGTTCAGCGTGTTCTCGTAACAGGCCTTCGAGCTGTCGGCCCACGTGAACAGGCCGTGCGCTTCGAGCACCGCACCTTTGAGATTCGGGTTTTTCAGCGTGAGCTCGCGCAGCGCGAGCCCCAGCTCATAACCGGGGCGCATCCAGGGCAACCAGCCGATCTCGCCGCCGAAAATTTCCGCGGTCAGTTTCTTCGAATCCGCGGACGCCGCGATTGCGATCACCGCATCCGGATGCATGTGATCGACGTGTGCGCGATGTATGAGGCCATGCAGCGGCGTGTCGATGCTCGCGGCGCGCGGATTCAGGTTGAACGCGCTGTGGGCGTAAAGTGGCACCAGCGTGCTGTCGACGTCGTTGCCGCTTTTTTTTGCGGAGGCATGGAATCTCTCGAGCGCGAGGAATTTCTCCATGTACAACGTGGAGAAACCATCGAGCTTCATCGTGCCGAGATCGCCGCCGGAGCCCTTCACCCAGAGGACCTCGACTTCCTCGCCGGTGAGCGGGTCTTTTTCTTTCAGCTTCGCCGAAGTATTGCCGCCACCGAAGTTGGTGATGCGTTTGTCGGAGCCGAGCAGGTTCGAGCGATAGAGCAGCAGTTCGGGCTGCGAAAGGCGCGCGGCGTGGGCGTCGTCCCAGCGACTCCCAATCTCGATAGACGCGTCGGGCGCGAGTTGAACCACACTCATCAATGTCTCCGGTCCGCTGGCGCTAAAGTAGGCGTGCAGCGCCGCAATCAATGCGGAAAAGGCTGTTTAACACACGAAAGCGTCATATACAATCAATCACGTGCATAATCGATCACGGTTACGCAGACAGGTGAGTCCATGCTCGAAAAAGAACGCCATAACCTGATTTTGAAGCTTGTTGAGGAACGTTCGATCGTGAGTGTCGGCGACCTGCTCGACCTGCTCGGGGCGTCCGAGGCCACCATCCGGCGCGACATCAATGCGCTCGCGG
This sequence comes from Alcaligenaceae bacterium, assembly GCA_036677145.1. Classification (GTDB taxonomy): domain Bacteria; phylum Pseudomonadota; class Gammaproteobacteria; order Steroidobacterales; family Steroidobacteraceae; genus CADEED01. Next base: position 3,257 of record JAKFFF010000026.1, on the reverse strand, counting down.
AGCGCGGCGAAGTGAAGCGTATCCGCGGCGGAGCCGAGGCAGTCCGGCCGCGTCACCAGCCACACCTGGTCGGCATGCCGTTCGCGATGAGCCAGGACATCAACGTGCCGCAGAAGCGCGCGATCGCGCGGGCCGCCGCGGCGCTGATAACGCCCGGCGAGAGCATCATCATCAACGGTGGCACGACGACCTACGCGCTGGTCGAGTTCCTGCAGGACTCGGACCTCGACATCCTGACCAACTCGTTTCCGATCGCGGCCCGATTGTTCGCGACGAGCCGCAACCGCATCACGCTGCCGGGCGGCACGATCTTCCGCGAGCAGAACATCGTGCTCTCGCCATTCGAGAACGACACCATCGAAAGCTTCTGGGGCAACAAGCTGTTCATCAGCTGCTACGGCCTCAATCGTTTCGGAATCATGGAAGCCGATCCGCTGATCGTGCAGGCGCAGACCAAACTACTGAAACGCAGCGAACACGTCATCGTGATGGCGGACAGCTCCAAGCTGCGGCGCAAGTCGGCAATGATCGTGGCGGGTCTCGACCGCATCAATACGATCATCACCGACGACGGCGCGCGGCCGGAAGAACTCGAAGAATTCCAGAGCGCGGGCATCCGGGTGATCGTCGCGAAGGTCATGCCCGAGGATGAGTTGGAAAAGAGCGCCTGAGCGCATTCGTCTGAAGGAAGGGGGGTCCTTGATCAGCAGGAGATTGCTAGTCGCCGCAGCCGTGTGCGCGGTGACGATTGCCGGTTGTGGCCGGGGAACGCCGGACGCCTCCGATGCGCCCCAACGCACCCGCGTCGGATTGGTCGCGAAGTCGCTGGGCAACGGTTTCTTCGATGCCGTACACAAGGGCGCCGATGAGGCGGCGAAAGAACTCGACGCCGAGGTGATTTTCACCGGGCCCACGACGCCCACGGCCGAAGGGCAGATCGAAGTGCTGAACGCCCTGATCGCGCAACGCGTGGATGCGATCGCGGTGTCCGCCAACGATCCGGATGCGCTCGTGCCGACACTGAAAAAGGCGCTCGATCGGGGCATCAAGGTCGTGTCTTACGACTCGGCGGTGGATCCGGCGGGGCGCATCGCGCACCTGGCACCGTCCTCGGATCAGCTCATAGGTGAAACAGTCGTGGCATTGGCGGCAGAATTGTCTCCCCAGGGACAAGGAAAGTTCGCGGTCGTGTCCGCCACGCCCACATCGACCAACCAGAACTCGTGGCTCATGCAGATGCGCAACGCGCTGTCGCGGCATCCCGGGCTCGAGATGGTGAGCGTCGTTTATGGCGATGATGTTTCCGACAAGTCGTATCGCGAGACCGTCGCATTGCTCAAGCAGCATCCCGACCTCGCGGTGGTCGTCAGCATCAGTTCGGTGGGCATCGTCGCCGCGGCGCGCGCGGTGCAGGACCTGGGGCTCGCAGGCAAGGTGAAAGTCACCGGGCTCGGTTTGCCATCCGAGCTCGCCGGCTATGTCCGTAGCGGCGTCGTGCCGAAGTTCGCGATCTGGAATCCGATCGATCTCGGTTACGCCACCACCCAGATCGCAACGCGGCTTGCGCGTGGCGCGAACATCGGCGCGCCCGTGCCGACCGGCCGCATGGGAGAGGTGGTGTTCGCGGCCGATGGTGTGGGCGCGATGAGCAAACCTTTCATCTACGACGCCTCGAACGTGGGCGAATTCGAAAAAGTTTTCTGAACGCTTCCTTCTGACAGGGATGAACTCCGTCGACACCGCGCCGCTGCTGACGCTCACCGACGTCCGGAAGTCGTTCGGCGGCGCGCGCGCATTGGTGCGTGCCAGCCTGGACCTGTACGCCGGCAGCGTGACCGCGCTGCTCGGCGAAAATGGCGCCGGCAAATCCACGCTGGTGAAAATCCTGACGGGTGTGCATCAGCCCGACGGCGGAGAGATCCGGCTCGACGGCAGGGCGATCGAAATCGCCCACCCCGAGGCGGCGCGCCGGCTCGGCATCGGCGTCGTTCACCAGGAATGCCAGGTGTTCGACAATCTCTCGGTCGCCGAGAACCTGTTCATCAATACGCAGCCCACTCGCCGCGGCGCCGTCGACTGGCGCGCCATGCGGGCGCGCGCGAAACAGGTGTTGCGCGATCTCGACGCTGATTTTTCCGCGGCCACGCCGGCGGGCGCGCTCAGCATCGCGCAGAAACACGTCGTGCAGATCGCGCGCGCGCTGGTGCACGAATCGCGCGTGTTGATCCTCGATGAACCGACCGCCTCGCTCTCGCAGCGCGAGTGCGCCGAACTGTTTCGCATCGTGCGGCAGTTGCGCTCGGCGGGTTGCGCGTTGCTGTTCATCAGTCACAAGTTCGACGAGGTCTTCGAACTCGCGGACCGCTACGCCGTGTTTCGCGATGGACTGTCGGTCGCCGCGGGCGCGCTGACGGATGTCAGTCACGACGAACTGATCCGCCTGATGGTTGGCCGCCCGGTCGAGCAGCTTTTTCCGAAGGTCGCGACTCAAGTGGGCGCCGACCTGCTGCGGGTCGAAGGTCTCTCGCGCGCGGGTGAGTTCGAGGAGGTTTCTTTCGCATTGCGGCGCGGCGAAATTCTCGGTGTCTACGGGCTCGTCGGTGCGGGGCGCACGGAACTCGCGCAGGTGCTGTTCGGCGTTGCGCAGTCCGACTCGGGCTCGGTCTGGCTCGCACCCGAGGCGCGTGCCGCGGGGCTCGCCCTGGTACCGGAGGACCGGCAGACGCAGGGCACCATCCAGCCATTCTCCGTGGCCGCGAACATCGCGTTGCCGAACCTGCGGACGCTCGCGCCGCGCGGCTTCTGCAAATCGCGCGACGAACGCGGGTTGGCCGCTCACTGGATAGGCGCGCTCGACATCAAGGCGCAGGGTCCCGCGCAGCCGGTGCAAGCGCTGTCGGGTGGAAATCAGCAGAAGGTGGTCATCGCGAAATGGCTGGCCCGCAAACCGGCGGTGCTCATTCTCGATGAGCCGACCAAGGGCATAGATGTCGGCGCCAAGGCGGCGGTGCATGCCGTCATGAGTGAATTCGCGCGCGCCGGCAATGCGGTGCTCATGATTTCGTCGGACCTGCCGGAAATCCTCGGCATGTCGGATCGCGTGCTGGTCATGCGCCGCGGCCGGCTGCGCGGGGAATTCACGCGCGCGGACGCGACGAGTGAGAAGCTGCTGCGCGCGGCGAGCGACGCATGAACTCCAGCCAGCTGTCGAATACCGCGCGTCGCGACCTCGGGCTCGGGGTGTTCACTCTCGCGCT
>JAKFFF010000025.1:0-56066 GCA_036677145.1 Alcaligenaceae bacterium | reverse complement strand
GAATCGGTGGAAATAATCCGTGCCGCCGGCGCAACGCCCGCCGGCGTGGCCCTCGCGCTCGACCGGCAGGAACGCGGCCAGGGCACGCAATCGGCCGTGCAGGAAGTCTCGGCGCAGTTCGGTTTGCGTTGCGTCAGCATCCTGACCCTGGCTGATCTCATTGAAGCCGTTGCCTCGGGGGCAGGTGATGGAGTTCGCATTTCTCGCGAACAGTACTCGGCACTGATTGATTACCAGCGCGCCTGGGGGGTCGGCACCGTATCCGGACCGCCTTCCGCTGGGGCAGAATGGGGGCATGCGTAAAGCCAAACCCTTCCTGGCCGCAGCGTTATCCGTGCTCCTGTTCGGCACTCAGGCGCCGGCCGCGACACCGAATTCGGGCGCCTCGAAGAAGCCCACCTACAAGTGGGTGGATGAACGGGGAGTCACGCACTACGGCGACAGCGTTCCCGCCGAATATTCGCAACGCGAAAAGCGCGTGCTCAATTCCCAGGGCGTCGAGGTGGAGAAACAGGTGGCGGAAATGTCGCCGGCCGAATCCGCCGCTTATGCCGAGAAGCAGCGTGAGGAAGCGCGCCGCAAGGCGCACGACATGTTCCTGCTGTCCACCTACCCTTCGGTGAAGGAAATCGAAGACGTACGCGACACGCGCCTCGAGCAGGTGAGCGCGCAGGTTTCCGCGGCCGAAGCCTACATCGCCAGCCTGACCACGCGCGTCGGCGGCCTCAAGGAGCGCGCCAACCTGTTCGCGCCCTACAACACGAAACCGGGCGCCCGCCGCGTGCCCGATGATCTCGCCGAAGAACTGGTCCGCGCCCTGTCGGAGCTGCGCACGCAGAATGCGGCGCTCACGGCCAAACGCGCCGAGATGCAGAACGTTACCAACCAGTTCGACAACGACATCAAGCGGTTCAAGGAGCTGCGTGTGTCGGCCGCCACCCGCCTCTCGGAAGCGAACGGGATCAAGAAGCAGTAGTTAGCTTCAGCGGGTTCCGGTGTGGCCGAAACCGCCCGCACCGCGCTGACTGGTCGCGAAGTCGTCGACGATTTCCAGGCGCACCTGCACCACCGGAACCACCACCATCTGCGCGATGCGCTCGCCCGGCTGCACGACGAAGTCCGTCGCGCCGCGGTTCCAGCAGGACACCATCAACTGCCCCTGGTAATCGGAATCGATGAGTCCGACCAGGTTGCCGAGCACGACGCCGTGTTTGTGGCCGAGCCCCGAGCGCGGCAGGATCACCGCGGCCAGCCCCGGATCATCGAGATGAATCGCGAGCCCCGTGGGAATCAGTTCCGCCTTGCCGGCGGCGAGCGTCAACGGCGCGTCGAGGCAGGCGCGCAGATCGAGCCCGGCGGATCCGGCGGTGGCATACGCCGGCAGTGGGAATTGCCCGCCGATACGCGAATCGAGGATGCGCACCTTGAGCGAGCGCTGCGCGCTCACGGACGAAACGAGCGCATTCATGCCGACACGCTCGCGATGCGCAGCCGGCCGCGTTCGGCGAACCGCTCGGCGATCAGCGCGACGAGGTCGCGCGCCAGCGTTACTTTCGGCGCATGCGGCAACTCACGCCGCCCATCGCGCCACAACACCAGCAATGCGTTGTCGTCTTTCTCGAACACCTTGTCGTGTCCGACTTCGTTGGCCGCGATCATGTCGAGGTTCTTCTTGAGGAGTTTCTGACGCGCGTATTGTTCCACGGAATCCGTTTCCGCGGCGAAGCCCACCACGAATGGGCGAATCGCGCGCGCGGCAACCGTCGCGAGGATGTCGACGGTGCGCTCCATCTTCAGGTCCATAGACTCGCTCGTCTTCTTGATCTTGCACTCGACCGGATTCGCCGGACGATAGTCGGCGACCGCCGCGGTCGCGACGAAGATATCCACGCCATCGATGTTCTTCATCACGGCGTTGAGCATGTCGGCGGCGCTCTCGACATCGATGCGTTTCACGCCGGGCGGAGTGGCCAGGCTCACGGGGCCGCAGACGATGGTCACATCGGCGCCCAGCTCGCGCGCCGCGGCAGCCACGGCGAAACCCATTTTCCCCGAGCTGCGGTTGCTGATGAAACGTACGGGATCGATGCGCTCGCGAGTGGGACCCGCGGTAAGCAGCACGCGTTTGCCCGCGAGCGGCCCGGATGGCGCGATGACATTCGCGGCCAGCGCGGCAAGCTGCGTCGGCTCGAGCATCCGCCCCGCGCCAATTTCGCCGCAGGCCTGATCACCTTCACCCGGGCCCCAGACATGAACGCCGCGCGACTTGAGCGTGGCCACGTTCGATTGAGTGGCGGCATTCGACCACATGAGTCGGTTCATGGCCGGCGCGAGCGCGATGGGCCGGTCCGTCGCCAGGCACAGAGTAGTTAGCAGGTCGTCGGCCTGGCCGGTTGCGAGACGGGCGATGAAGTCCGCTGTCGCCGGCGCGATGACCACGAAGTCCGCCCAGCGCGCGAGCTCGATGTGCGACATCGCCTTCTCGGCTTCGGGATCCCACAGATCGCTGCGCACTTCGCGGCCGGAAACGGCCTGGAAGGTCATGGGTGTGACGAACTCGCGCGCGCCCGCGGTGAGCACCACCTGGACTTCCGCGCCCTGCTCACGCAGGCGCCGGACCAGATCCGGGCTCTTGTAGGCGGCGATGCCGCCGGTCACACCGAGTAATACACGCTTGCCCTGCATGGACAGCATTATCCGCACCCCTCGGGGGGTGCTGCCAGTCGCATTGGTTTTGCCTCCATCGCTGCGGGTTATACAGCCGCGTTATTCGTTGTTTTCGCGGGATTTTCGCCTGTCCGGCGGCCTGCCACCCCCGCAAGATGCCGTCATGGACGACGGTACAGAGCCCCGGCAGAACACGAGCATCAGTCACTGGCCCCGGGGCGAGCGACCCCGGGAGCGGCTGCTGGAACGCGGCGCGCATGCGCTGTCGGATGCCGAGCTGCTGGCCGTGCTGATCGGCACCGGGTGCCATGGCGCCAACGCCCTCGATGTCGCGCGCCAGCTGCTGCAGCACTTCAGCGGCAGCCTGCGCCGGCTGCTCAGCGCCGATGCCGGCACCCTTCTCGAGCTGCGTGGCCTCGGTCCCGCCCGTTACGCCACGCTCATGTCGGCGCTCGAGCTCGCACGACGGCACTACCGGGAGGCGCTGCGCGCCGGGCCCGCGATGAATGCGCCCGCCGCCACGCGTCAATTCCTCACGGCGCAGCTGCGTGACCGTCCCTATGAGGTCTTCTGCTGCCTGCACCTCGACAACCGCCACCGGCTGATCCACTTCGAGGAGATCTTTCGCGGCACCATCGATGGCGCCAGCGTTCACCCGCGCGAAATCGTGCGCCAGGCGCTGCAATACAACGCCGCCGCGCTGATCTTTGCGCACAATCATCCGTCGGGGGTAGCCGAGGCAAGCCAGGCGGATGAGCTGATCACGCGCCGCCTGCGCGATGCGCTGGCGCTGGTGGATATCCGCGTGCTCGATCACTTGATCGTGGGTGACAACAGCTGCCTGTCGTTCGCTGAGCGGGGGCTGCTTTGAATCCGGACACCTGAATCGTGCCTGCATACCGGCGCCAACGCGCGGCCATTGCCCACACCCAGCCCGGCTGGTATAAAGGCGGCCCTTTCGGCGGCCTTGAATCGGCCGTCCGACAGTTAACCTACTGATTCTCTGGTGTTTTATGAGCCGCGTCTGTGAAGTCACGGGCAAGCGGGTTGCAGTCGGCAACCGCGTTTCCCACGCAAATAACAAGAAGCGCCGTCGCTTCCTGCCCAATCTGCACACCCAGCGCTTCTGGCTGGAGGCCGAGCGCCGCTGGGTCAGCCTGCGTGTTTCGACGCGCGGCCTGCGCACCATCGAAAAGAACGGCATCGACTCCGTGATCGCCGACCTGCGCGCCAAAGGCAAGAAGGTCTAAGCCATGCGTGAAAAAGTGAAACTGCTGTCCACTGCCGGCACTGGCCATTTCTACGTTGCGACGAAGAACAAGCGCCTGCACCCCGACAAGATGGAAGTGAAGAAGTACGACCCGGTCGTGCGCAAGCACGTCAATTACAAAGAATCGAAGATCAAGTAATCCGCTTCGGTTCGCGAACATGAAAAAGCCCGCCTCTCGGCGGGCGACTCGCAAACTGAAAAAGCCCGCCTCTCGGCGGGCTTTTTTTTGCCTTCAACACTCAACTCACCACAAGCAAGTCAACGATTGTGGGTCTGGCGGCTGTCAAAACATCCGGCGGCTTTGGCAGCAGTCAGAGCCAAGGGGTGGCGGCGGATAGTGTTCGCTCAGGGATAATGAGCAACGCACTGTGGTTCTCTTGCAGGAGGGTTCCACCGCCACCCACAATCGTTCGTGCCTGAGTAGATGCCCTACCCTGGTGGCAGGTTGCAATCGTTTGCGACGAATCGCACAGAAACCACGTTGAGCCGAACTTCACGTACGTGCCCGAACTACCCGAAGTAGAAACGACCCGCCGCGGCATCGAGCCCCACGTCGTAGGACGCCGCATTGCAAAATTGCGCGTGCACGATCGCCGCCTGCGCTGGCCGGTCGACGTCGCGCGTGTCGAGGGACTGGCCGGGAGTGCGATCCTGCGCGCCGGGCGGCGCGCGAAATACCTGTTGATCGAAACCGATTCCGGAACGCTGATCCTGCATCTGGGCATGTCGGGCAGCCTTCGAGTCCTGCCAATCGTGACGCCGCGCATCGCGCACGACCACGTCGACATCGAGCTCGATTCGGGACAGACATTGAGATTCAACGATCCGCGCCGCTTCGGCAGTCTGCTGTTCACGTCGGAAGATCCAGCGACCCATCCGCTGCTGCGTGGCCTGGCGCCCGAGCCGCTCGAAGACACGTTCGACGCGGACTATTTATGGAAGGTCACGCGCCGGCGCAGCGTCGCGATCAAGCAACTGATCATGAACGCGAAACTCGTGGTCGGCGTGGGCAACATCTACGCGAGCGAAGCGTTGTTCCGCGCGCGCGTCCGCCCGCGTCGCCAGGCGCGGTCACTCACCCGCACCGAGTGCGCGAAACTCGCACGCGCCATCAAATCGACGTTGACCATGGCCGTGAAAGTAGGCGGGACCACGCTGCGTGATTACGTCGGCGCGGATGGCAATCCCGGTTACTTCCGCCAGAAGCTCTACGTGTACGAGCGCGCCGGCAAGCCGTGCCGCGTTTGCGGATCGGCCATCAAGCAATTCACGCAGGGTCAACGGTCCACCTATTGGTGCGCGAACTGCCAGAAGTGAACGCAGTCCGTAGAATGCGCGCGTGAACACACCCGCAACCATGTGTACCGCGGCCGAACTCGCCGCCTTCCGCCGCCGCCTCGCGAAAGTCGACCCGGTTCTTGCGGGGCTCATTCGCGCCGCAGGCAAATTCACGCACACACCCAACGCGGACCACACACCGTTTCACGCGCTGGCCCGCGCCATCGCGCACCAGCAGCTCAACGGCACGGCGGCCGAGAGCATCTTCGGAAGATTTGTCGGGCTCTATTCATCGAGCAATGGACAGGCCGCCGCGCTGCTCGAAGCGGAACTCGTGCTCGCCACGCCCGACGAAAAGATGCGCGCGGTGGGACTGTCGTTCGCGAAGATCGCGAGCATCAAGGACCTGGCGGCGAAGACCATCGCGGGCACGGTGCCGCCCTATGAAATTCTGCACACTCTCGCAAACGACGAGATCATCGAGCGGATCACTCAGGTGCGCGGCATCGGTCGCTGGACCGTCGAAATGCTGCTGATGTTCCGGCTCGGGCGTCCCGACATCCTGCCGGTCGACGACTTCGGCGTGCGCAATGGATTCAGGCTCGCGTACGGATTGCGCGGCATGCCGACCACGCGCGCGCTCGCTGAGTACGGGGCGCGCTGGGCGCCGTTCCGTTCGGTCGCGGCGTGGTACCTGTGGCGCGCGGTCGATCTGCACAAGGCGGGCAAACTACCCAAGCCGCCGCAGAAGACGCGTATCAAGCTGGTGAAGAAGCGACCCGCGAAAGTGGCGAAGAAGACCGCGCGCAAGAAGAAAGACCGGCCCGCCGCGAAGAAGTAGTCAGTAGACGAGGCCGACGCCCGCGCCGCGCGGATCCGACGCCGCCTCGACTTTGTTGGTCTTGTAATCCCAGGTGACGATTTGCATGTTGCCCCAGCGGCGCGTGCCTTCGCGCAGCGTGTGGCCGCGCGCTTCGAGCGCCTTGCGATCATCGGGCGTCAGCGCATCGCTTTCGAACTGCAGCACGTCGGGCGAGAACTGATGATGGAAACGCGGCGCCGCGGCAATTTCCTGCGCGCTCCTGCCTTCCATGAAATTGAGCGTGCCGAGCAGCACCATGCCCGGGATATAACTACCGCCGGGAGAGCCGAGGATCATCAGTCCATTCGGAGCCTCGACAATAGTGGGCGTGGACGAGGACAGCGGCCGCTTCCCGGGCGCGATCGCATTCGCATCGCCGCCAATGAGCTGGAATCCGTTCGGCACGCCGGGCTTGGCCGAGAAATCGTCCATCTGGTTGTTGAGCAGGATGCCAGTGCCCGGAATCATCAGTCCGGAGCCGAAGAAGAAGTTCAGCGTGATGGTCGCGGCGACCATGTTGCCGTCCTTGTCGAGCACCGAAAAATGCGTCGTCGAAGGTCCGGGGGCCGGCGCATCCACGCCCGGCAACATCGCGCTCGGCGTGGCGCGATCCATGCGGATCGAGGCACGCTGCCCCGCAGCGTAGTCAGGGTTGATCAGGCGGGCAACGGGGACGGAGACGAAATCCGGGTCGCCGAGATACACCGCTCGGTCGCGATGCACGCGGCGCATCGCCTCGACGATCAGATGCGTGCGCGTGACCTTGTCGGCCTTCGCAAGATCGAATCCTTCGAGGATGTTGAGCGCGTTGATGAGCGCGATGCCACCGGACGTCGGCGGAGATCCGGACACGATGCGCGCGCCACGATAGTGACCCACAACCGGCGCGCGTTCGACGATCTTGTAATTGGCGAGATCCGCCTCGGTCCAATTGCCGCCGAGTTCGCGCACGCCGGCGACCAGCTTTTTGGCAAAGGCGCCCTTGTAGAAACCCTCGGCGCCTTTCGCCGCGAGAACCTCCAAGCTCGACGCGAGATCGGGCTGCCGGATCACGGCGCCGAGCGGCGGCACTTCGCCATCGACGAGAAATACTCGCGTCGCATCCGCGGTCTTGAGGAATGCGGCCTTCTTGAAATTCATGCCGCCGCGCAGGCGCTCGTAGAGCGGGAATCCGTCGCGCGCGAGCTTGATCGCGGGCTGCAAGCTGGTCGAAAGCGGCAACTTGCCGTACTTCTGCGCCAGATGCGCCATGCCGGCCGGCTCGCCCGGGATGCCGGCCGCCAACGCAGAATCGCGCGACAACCCGGGCACCACGTTGCCTTCCTTGTCGAGATACATGTCGCGCGTCGCCGCGCCCGGCGCCATCTCGCGCAGGTCGATCATGGTCTCCAGGCCATCACGCGCACGGCGCACCAGGAAGAATCCGCCACCACCTAGGCCCGAGCTGGACGGCTCAACCACGGCGAGCGCCGCGGCGACGGCCACCGCCGCATCGAATGCATTACCGCCTTTCTCGAGAATCTGGTGTCCGGCTTCGCTCGCGAGTGGATAGGCGCTGGCGATGGCGGCTTTTCCTGGACCTTTCGCGGGAATGCCGGTCGCGGGCGTGGCCGCGATCAGCGGCAGCGCGAATACGGCTATGAATGAGAACAAAAACGCGCGTATTGCGCGCGGGGCCGGACGTTTCATGCTGCTCAAACCCGCTTCATCTTCATCAGTTCGGCGGCCACGATCGGGTGCACGAACTCTTTCACGTCGCCCCCGAGAATCGCGATTTCCCGCACCAGCGTCGACGAAATGAACGTGAATTGCTCCTGCGGCGTGAGGAACACGGTTTCCAGTTCGCGCGCGAGATGGCGGCTCATGTTCGCGAGCTGGAATTCGAACTCGAAGTCCGACATCGCGCGCAGGCCCCGCACCACGACCTGCACACCCTGCTGGCGCGCAAAATCGACAGTGAGGCCGGAGTAACCCATCACCTCGACGTTCGGAATGTCGCTGAGGACTTCACGCGCCAGCGCGACCCGCCGCTCGAGTGGAAACATCGGCGTCTTGTTAGGGTTCGAAGCGATCGCGACGATGACGCGATCGAACACGCTCGCCGCGCGGCGCACCAGGTCCTGGTGTCCGTTGGTAATGGGGTCGAAGGTCCCTGGGTAGACGGCGCTGCGCTTCATGTTGCGAACAGATGATACCCGACCTCGCCGGCCCGCCCCGCCCGCAGCTCTTTCCAGCCGTCAGGCAGCAAGGGCATAACGTCGCGAGCCCGCCGTTCCAGGTAAACGCGTGCGTCGGGCGCGAGAATGCCGGGCCGCGCGAGTGCGCCGGCTGCCATGCTCAGCAGGTCGGCGTCATAGGGAGGGTCGAGGAACACGACATTGAAAGAGGCCGATTCCGAAGTCTGCTGAGCGAGCCAGCCGATTGCGTCCATGCATGCCACGGACACCGACGATTCCTGCCATTCGCGCGCGACTGCTTCGATAGCCTGCGCCGCGCGCCGGCTCTGCTCTACGAAAGTCACATGGGCGGCGCCGCGCGAAATCGCCTCCAACCCGAGCGCTCCCGACCCGGCGAACAGATCGAGTACCCGCGCACCCGCAATACGCTGCTGCAGCCAGTTGAACAGTGTTTCCCGCACACGGTCGGGTGTCGGACGAATCTCGACACCCTCGGGGAATCGCAAGCGCCGGCCGCGATGCCGGCCCGCGACGATGCGCAGGACGCGCGACTGCGCGGCACGTTCGCCCGCACCACCCTTTTCTGCAACACGAGCGGCGTCATTTCCGCGCGTGACTTCGCGGCGCTTGCCTTCGCTTTTCGCCTTTCTAACCAATACTTACGCCCGCGTTGCGTGGCTTGCCACCTTTTGGGGCCCAAGCGTACCCTACGACCAACACGACAAGTTCGGCGCATCGTCAATCGACGAGGGGATCCGCGACCGGACGGTCTCCGAACACAGAAATTCTCAGGAGCGAACTCATGAAGTTGCTACACGCAGCCGCGCTGATTTCCTTCGCAGCGTTGGTGGCCGGCTGCTCGAGCTCGGCAGACAATGCGCCCGCCGTTACGCCGACCGACCCGACCACGGGCAACCTCGCTCCACCGCTCGCCGGCACGCTGTCTCCCAACCGGGCCTTGTTCGCGCCCAACCAGGGTGTTCTGCCGTATCCACACGACGCCTATTTCACGCCGACGCCCGGCGTACCCACCGATGGCACGTTGAACCTGCCTTCGAGCGCGTTCTTCCCCGCGACCGTGCGCCTGCCCGGCACGACGACGACCGAGCCCGTGGTCAACGCGCTCGACGGATTCTCGACACAGGCACCGATCAAGCTGCGCTTCTCTACCGCGATCAATCTCGCGACCGCCGCCGCGGGCATCCGGCTCGTCGAGGTGCACATCGACCCGGCAACCAAGGCAACGCTTGCGTTTCCGGTCACCGCGAGTCCGGTGCGCCGCGTGCTCGTGCAGGACGTCGACTATCGCGTCGAAGTGGCTCCCAACATCGACACGGGCGGCACGCTCATCCAGCTCGTGCCGATTCGCCCGCTGCTGGCGAACAACGCGCCGCCCGGAGCCACGCGTCCGCGCGACATCGGCTATCTCGTGCTAGTCACGAATGCGCTGCAGGCGGCGAGCGGCGCGCCGATCGATCCGGACGCCGACTACGCGACGATCAAGACGAACGCGCTGGCGAACACCTGCGCCAACATCACCGACGCGCGCCTCAGCGCGCTCTGCAATCTGGCGCGCGCGCACTTCGGCGCGGCACAGGCCGCGGGTGTGAATCCGACCACCGTCGTCGTCTCCTCGAGCTTCACCACGCAATCCGTCGAAACGGTGTTCGCCGTCCTTTCGCAGGCGACCGCAGCGGCGCAGCCTCCGGCCACCGCCGTGTTGCCGGTGCCGGTCGCCACCACCGGCGCGATCACCGGTCCCGCGGGCCCGAACCTCGCGAACCTGCACGTCGCGACGATCACCTTGCCTTACTACCTGAGCACACCGGTCGCGCCGCCCGCCGGCACGGGCACGGAACCGATCACCAACTTCTGGCGCGCGGCGAACCCGCCGCCCGCCGCCGCGGGTCTTCAGGACCCGAAGAACGAACGAAACATCACGCGCTTCAATCCGGTTCCCGCGGTGACGACTCAGCTCACCGTGCCGATGCTGATCGGCGTGCCGCGCGCGCCGGCGGTGAAACCCACCGCGGGCTGGCCCGTCGTGATCTACCAGCACGGCATCACCGAGGATCGCGGCACGCTCGCGCTGATCGCGGATGCCGCTGCCGCCGCCGGATACGTGATCGTCGGCATCGACCTGCCGTTGCACGGCATCATGCCGAACGATCCGCTGTACGCGCTCTCTCCGAGCAACCCAGCCAATGCGGCGTTGCCCGCGCCGTTTCGCGTAGGTGAGCCGACGTTCAACGTCGACTACGTGAACAACACGACGCAGGCGCCGGGTCCTGATGGCGTGCCGGACTCCTCGGGCCAACACTTCATCAACCTGGCCAGCACGCTGACGGCGCGCGACAACATCCGCCAGGCTGTCGCCAACCTCATCGCTTTGACGCGCGCAGTTCCGACTCTCGATCTCGACGGCAATCCCGCCACGGTCGACATCGATCCGGCACGCATGGACTTCTTCGGCTGGTCGCTGGGCGGCATCGTCGGCAGCACTTTCGTCGGCACGCCCGGAGCCGCGAACATCCGCTCCGTCGGACTGTTCGCCGCGGGCTGCGGAATCATGGAAACGCTGCGCCAGTCGCCGGGCTACTCACCCGTGCTCAACAACGGACTCGCGGCGGCCGGATTCCCGGCCGGCACGTCCATCTACTGGGAGTTCGTGCATGCCGCGCAGGCGGCGGTCGAATCCGGTGACGGCTGCAACTACACGGCGAACTGGAACACGAAGCCGACGCTCCTGCAGATGATCCAGGGCACGCCCGGCGACGCGGCGCGTCCCACCGACCAGGCCGTGCCGAATTCCTCGACGCTGCGCCTCGCGAACCTGCTCGGTCTGCCGACCATCACGGCGACGCTCACGAGCGCGACCGGTGCTCGCGCGCTCACGCGCTTCACCGAAGGCGGACACGGCACGATCGCAATTCCGAGCCCGGCGCCCCAGACGCTCGCGTCCTATGTCGAGGCGCGTACCCAGCTCGCCTCGTTCCTCGGATCCAACGGCCAGCAGATCGCGGTCACCAACACCGCGATCATTGCTCCGCAATAAGACGGACGTTTCTGATGCTTCGCAGAGCGGCCCTCGGGCCGCTCTTTTTTTTCGCCCATAGTTTCTCACTGATACTCTTCACCCCCCATGTCCGCCGACCCACCCGCAAAAACCAGCTTCATCGCGCGCATGCGCGCGAAGATCAATCGTCCCGGTTCCTGGCTGTCCTACGACCTCGCGAACCTGGTACCCGGCCGCAAGATCGACGACGAAATCCTCGACGAACTCGAGACGCGGCTGCTCACCGCCGACGTCGGCGTGGAGGCGACGCAGGCCATCCTCGAGGATCTGCGCAAGAAAGTTGCGCGCAAGGAGCTCGACGATGTCGACAAGCTCATCGCGGCGCTCACGGATGCCATCGCCGCGATCCTGTTGCCGGTGCAGAAACGACTCGAGATATCCGGGCACAAACCTTTCGTGTTGCTCGTCGTCGGGGTGAACGGTTCGGGCAAGACAACGACGATCGGCAAGCTCGCGCGGCGTTTCGCGGACGCGCGCAAACATGTCGTGCTCGCCGCTGGCGACACTTTCCGCGCGGCGGCGATCGAACAGCTCGGCATCTGGGCGGACCGCGCGGGCGCCGACATCATCCAGCAGCAGGCGGGCGCCGATCCGGGGGCGGTGGTATTCGACGCGGTGCAGGCGGCACGCTCGCGGCGCGCGGACATCGTGATCATCGACACCGCGGGGCGCCTGCACAGTCAGACTCATCTCATGGACGAGCTCAAGAAGGTCAAGCGCGTGATCCAGCGTGTTGAACCATCCGCGCCGCACGAAGTCCTGTTGGTACTCGATGCCAACCAGGGACAAAACGCGCTCACGCAGGCCATGCAATTCCACGAAGCCGTGGGTGTCACCGGACTGGTGCTCACCAAACTCGATGGCACCGCCAAGGGCGGCATCGTCATCGCCATTGCGCGCAAGCTCGGATTACCCATCCGGTTCATCGGTGTCGGCGAGCAGGCGGAGGATTTCGGCGAGTTCGACGCGCGCGCATTTGCCAGTGCACTGGTGTCCGGCAATTCACGCGGCGCGGGTTAGACTCCCTATCCGATGATTTCCTTCGACAACGTCGCCAAACGTTACCCGAACGGCCGCGAGGCTTTGGCGGGTGTGACGTTCCAGATCGAACCCGGTGAATTCGTGTTCCTCACGGGCCGCTCCGGCGCCGGCAAGAGCAGTGTTCTCAAGCTCATCGCGCTGCTCGAACGCCCGAGCCGCGGCACGGTCACCGTCGCCGGCCAGAACACGGGCACGATCCGCTCCGGAAAAATTCCCGCGTTCCGCCGCGCCATCGGCGTGGTATTCCAGGACCATAAACTGCTGCTCGACCGGCCCATCTACGACAATGTCGCGCTGCCGCTCGTCGTGGCCGGCACGCCGCTCAAGGAAGTGGACCGCCGCGTACGCGCCGCCCTCGACCAGGTCGGCCTGCTCGGGCGCGAGCGCTCCTCGCCGCTCGAATTGTCGGTGGGCGAACAGCAGCGCGTCGGCATCGCCCGCGCGGTGATCAGCAAGCCGCAACTGCTGATCGCCGACGAACCCACGGGCAATCTCGATCCGGCGCTGGCCGTCGAGGTCATGCGGGTTTTCAAGCGTTTCCAGGAAGTCGGCGTCACCGTGGTCGTGGCATCACACGACCCACATCTCGTCGAGCAATTCGGCCAGCGCGAAATCGTGATCGATGGCGGCCGCATCGCCTCGGACGTTACACACGCGGCGTATGCCGCGCGGATGACCGCGAAGGCTCCCCAGCTGGCGGACCTGCCAAACATCGATCTGCGTACATGAGCGGCGCGATCTCCTCGTACGCGACCCGCCACGTGCAGGCGCTGTTCGGCGCACTGGGACGGCTGGCGCGCACGCCGCTGGCCACCCTGCTCACGATGATCGTCATCGGCGTCGCGCTCGCGCTGCCGGCCGGCATGGGCCTGCTGGTGGATAACCTGCGCAGTGCCGCGGGCACGCTGGGCAACGCCGTGGACTTCACCGTTCACTTCAAGCTCGGGACGCCCATCGACCGCGTGCGGCAGATCGCTGCCAACGCGCGCGAACGCTCGGGAATCGAGTCCGTCACCGTCACGACCGCGGACGAGGCGCTGGAGGAGTTCAAGCGACTGTCCGGCTTCGGAGATGCGCTGACTGCGCTCGAGAAGAATCCGCTGCCGCATCACGTCGTGGTCCGCCCGACGATCGCCTCCAGCGGCCCGGCGGATATCGAATCGCTGCAGCGTTACTTCACGGCGTTTCCGGAGGTCGAGATCGTTCAGCTCGATCTCGACTGGATGCGTCGCCTGCATGCGCTGCTCGATGTGCTGCGTCGCGCGCTCTGGGTGACCATCTGCGTGCTCGGCCTCGGCGTATTGGCCGTGATCGGCAACACCATCCGTCTGGAGATCCAGCAGCGGCGGCCGGAGATCGAAGTGACCAAGCTGGTGGGTGGATCCAATGCATTCGTGCGCCGGCCATTCCTGTACACCGGACTGCTCTACGGCCTCGGTGGAGCACTGCTCGCCGCCCTGATCGTGTGCGGCGGCATGGCGTACCTCGACCAGGCCGTCGGGGAGTTATCCGCACAGTACGGCAGCCGCTTCCGGATGGCCGGCCTCGACAGCCGGGGCCTCGGATGGCTCGTGGGAGTGGGGGTGGCCCTTGGCTGGCTGGGGGCACTCATTTCGACCGGCAAGCATCTGCGTCGGATCGAACCACGCGCCTGAAGCCGACCTTGATCTTATAGATCAATAACTTATGGTTCTCGTGGAACCCAGCCGGGCATTAGCACTCCAAGACACCGACTGCTAATATCCCGCTCAGCCCGCACAGGCGGGCTTTTGACTCGAGTCCGATTGATCGCCCCAGGAGGTTTCGTACAGATGACCGCCACCGCGCCCACTGCGATCGCACTAGTTGCCCGAAAGAACGACTTCGTCCTCGCCGGACCGGTCGGAAGCTTCGACGCGTACATGGACAAAGTGAGCCGCATCCCCGTGCTTTCGCGCGAGGATGAGGTCGTACTCGCCAATCGTTTTCGCAACGACGGTGACCTCGAAGCTGCCCGCGAGCTCGTCGTGTCGCACCTGCGTTTTGTCGTGCACATCGCCCGTGGTTACTCGGGTTATGGCCTGCCCCTGGGCGACGTGGTCCAGGAAGGCAATGTCGGGCTCATGAAAGCCGTGAAGCGCTTCGACCCGACGGTCGGGGTGCGCCTGGTGTCGTTCGCGGTGCACTGGATCCGCGCGGAAATTCACGAGTACGTGCTGCGCAACTGGCGCCTGGTCAAGGTCGCCACCACCAAGGCGCAGCGCAAGCTGTTCTTCAATTTGCGCAAGATGAAGAAGAACCTCGCGTGGCTGTCGCACGAGGAAACTCAGGCCGTGGCCCGCGACCTTAAGGTTTCGCCTGCCGAAGTGACCGAGATGGAAAAACGCCTCGCGGCGCGCGACCTCTCGTTCGACCCGGTGCCGGATTCGAGCGAGGACGGCGACGAGACCTACTCGCCCGCTGCCTATCTACCGGCGCCCGACGCGGACCCGGCGGTGCAGATCGAGAACTCCCAGTGGGAAACCACCACGGACAATCGCCTGCAGGCCGCGATGAAGACGCTGGATGCGCGTGCCCAGGACATCCTCGCGAGCCGCTGGACCGGCGAGGCCAATGCCACGCTGCATGACCTGGCGGACAAGTACGGCGTCTCGGCGGAACGTATCCGCCAGATCGAAGCGAATGCGATCAAGAAGCTGCGCGGCCTGATGGCGGCGTAAAAACAGACTCCATTTGCGAATTCGACGGCGGCCCTGGAGGCCGCCGTTTTTTTGGGCGCGAACGTCGGGATTCTTTACACCCACCCGCGCAAGACGATCGCGCGCGCCACCGCCGCGACAAACTACCTGCATCAACCGACTCGATCCGGACTCATCTTTGTGACGCATGTCACAACGACGCACCGCAGCGAGCGCGGATTGTCGGCTGCCTCCGATAGTGGAATGGAGTTTGCTCCTGCATCGGTGCCCAGATTATTCAGTGACGATTGAACCATTGGTACCGTGAGAATCGAGAAAGATTATGACGAACAAACTCTCCGCCGCACTCCTGCTTTCTGTCGCGACCTGCTTCATCGGCACGAGCTTTGCGCGACCGATCAACCCGCTCACCGAAAGAATCCACGACGGCGCGGCCAAGGCTTCGGTCGTTCTCGACACCGTCGGCATCGCGCGCGAATTCGCGCGGATACATCCCGTGGATTTCTCACTCACGCCTAACTACAGCGGCATCAAGAGCGTCTACATCAAACACTCGTGGTGGACCGGCGCCGAAACGGGCGTGAACCCACAATGGCCCGTGCTCAACGGCGGTGGCGGAGATTCCTCACCCAGCGTGTCGGTGCCCGAGCCGGGTACACTCGCGCTGATCGCGCTCGGACTCATCGGCCTGGCATTCACGCGTCGTCGTCACCCACGCTGAAGCGACCGCATTTCGCGACGAAGACCCCGGCCCGCGCCGGGGTTTTTCTTTTTATCACCTAAGATTTTGTGAGTTGTACCGGCCCGCCGGGTCGTGAATTAATCGGTGCATGAGCGCAATGAACCTGGAACTGAATCCGCAGGGCGAGCAGATGGCCGACGAGTCCATGATCCGCACGCTCGCCGCGCAGATCGAGGCGATCTGGCCGCAGGAAAAACGCCTGATCGATTTGTATCGCCTGCCACCCGCGGCGCGCATCCTCGACGTCGGCGCGGGCACGGGTGAATTCAGCGCGCGTATCGCGCAGGAGTATCCCCAGACTCAGGTGACGGGAGTCGAACTACTCGCCGAGTCGGTGGAGCATGCGCGCCGCAAGCATTCCCGGCTTGCGCCGCGACTCTCGTTCGAGACCGGCGACGCTTTCCACCTGGCGCAGGCCGACGACAGTTTCGACCTCGTGGCGAACCGCCACATGGTGCAGGCAGTCCCGCATGTCGAGCGGATCCTGGCCGAACTCGTGCGCGTCACCAAACCCGGCGGACGTGTGCACGTGCTCGCCGAGGACTACATGATGCTGCACATGATGCAGGGCGCTCTCGACCCGGACGAGTTCTGGCGCAAGGGCCCCGTTGAGTTCGCACGGCGCACCGGCACCGACGCACGCATCGGTCGGCGCACGTGGACACTGCTGCGCGCCGTCGGCCTCAAGGAAGTCCGCGTCGACTACGTGGTCGTCGACACGCTGCGCGTGCCGCGCCGTGTATTCGCCGACATCATCACCGCTTGGCGCGACGGTTATGTCGACGCATTGTCCACGCCGGCGTTTCCTCCAAGCCTGGTGCGCGAGCACTTTGATCAGATCATCGAGAGCATTCTGAACCCGGAGCACTACGCCGTCTGGCACGTGCCAATCGTCTCCGGCGTGAAGGCGTAAAGCACCTGGAAAAAAACAAGGGGCCAGGCCCGCTGGTGGCCTGACCCCTGTTCCGTGGCCGGTTCGATCGAACCAGCGAGACCGCTCAGCCTTGCGTGATGGGCTGCAGCTTGAGCTCGACCCGGCGATTCTGCTGCTTGCCGTCCGGCGTCGCGTTGGACGCGATGGGCCGTGCCTCACCGGCGCCAAAGGTCACGATGCGCTGACCGTTCACACCGTGCGACTGCAGGTACATGCCCACCGAGTTCGCGCGCTGCAGCGACAGCTGCTGGTTGTAGGCGTCGGTGCCGTCGCTGTCCGTGTGGCCTTCGACGTCGATCAGCGTCTTGTCGAATTCCTTGAGCACGAGAGTCACGGAATCGAGCACGCCGTAGAAGTTGGAATTGAGGTCGGAACTCGCCGTCTTGAAGGTGATGTTTCCGGGCATGTTGAGGATCAGATCGTTGCCGCTGCGCGTGACCGAAACGCCCGTGCCCTGCAGCTGCGCGCGCAGCTTGGCTTCCTGCTTGTCCATGTACGCGCCGACACCGCCGCCGGCGAGTGCGCCCACGCCCGCGCCGATGAGTGCGCGCTTGCGGCGTTCCTTGGAATTGTCGCCAGTCGCGGCGCCGAGCACGGCTCCCGCGAGCGCGCCGATGCCCGCGCCCTTGGTCGTCTTGTTGACCTTCTGCTCACCGGTGTACGCGTCGGTGGTTTGACACCCGGCGACCGTGAACGAGGCGGCAATGACCAACAACATGCTGCGTGCGAGGATCGATAACTTCATTCCATTCTCCTTGAACAACGAGGCCCTTCATCGGGCAAAAATAACGGCGTGCATCTGAACGCCGAATGAATCATAAAACCGTGCGCCAGTTCTCACTCGACGGACTCGGAAGAAGCCGGCGGAGTGGTCGCGCGCTGATAGCCACGTGGCCGAATGGCGACAGTGTTTCGAATGATCGTGCAGCGCACGCCATCAGTTCGAAAAAACCCATATTCGAATGTGGGGGTCGCGCGTCCCTCCCGTTGGAGCTCGATCCTGATCTCCTGTTCCTGCACAGGTGTAAGAGAAAATCGCATCTCGAGGTCGGAATTGCCGCCGTGATCGAATGCGACGTTCATCGCGCGCGTCCACACGGAGTATCCGGGAAATATGCGGGCGCAGGCCAGCGCCGCGATGGGATCGGCGAGCGCGGCCTGGTATCCGCCGAACATCACTCCCCCGGGATTTCGTGACCGCGCGTTCAACGGCAACCGGATGCGCACGCTGCGCCAGCCCTCGGAGATCTCCACGACCTTGATGCGCATCGGCACGAACGGTGGATACAGCTCGAGCAGGCGCGCATCGGGAAGCAATCCGCTGCGCGACATGAATCGCATGAAACGCGCCATCAGCGGCATGCGCACTCCTTAGAATTGTAAGGATGCCCATTCTCGCAGAGCCCGTTCTTGCGAACAAAACCGCGCGGGCGTAGTTTCCGCTGACATGCGCACCGTGGAACAGTGGTTTGGCGAATACGGCGAAAGCCACGCGCATCCCCGTAACGAACTGCTGCACATCATCTGCGTACCGCCCATCGTCATGTCGGTCGTCGGATTCATCTGGGCGATTCCGGTGCCGGCCGCATTCGCGGAGATTTCGCCGCTGCTGAACTGGGCCACGATCGTCGTCGCGCTCGCGGTCATCTACTACTTCACGCTGTCGGTGAAACTCGGCATCGGCGCGGCGCTCGCGCTCGTCGCCCTGCTCGGTATTGTTAGCTGGCTGGACGCGCTCGCGTGGCCGTTATGGCTCACCTGCGCCGTCATATTCATCGTCGGCTGGATCGGGCAGTTCATAGGCCATGCCATCGAAGGCAAACGACCCTCCTTCTTCAAGGACGTGCAGTTCCTGCTGATCGGTCCGCTATGGCTGCTCGGCCATCTGTACCGGCGCCTCGGCATCAGTTACTGAGCCCATTTGCTGGGGATCGGGGGCTGCCCCCATACTTCTTCAATGCTCAATTCCCTCGATCTTTACGACGTCCGCGGCCTCCTCACCGAGGAAGAACGCGCGGTGCAGGATTCCGTCGGACGCTTCGTCGACGAGCGCGTCCTGCCGATCATCCAGGATTGCTTCGAGAAGCATCATTTTCCGAAGGAACTGATCCCCGAGATCGCCGAGCTCGGGTTGTTAGGTTCGTCCATCCAGGGATACGACTGCGCCGGGCTCAACGCGATCAGTTACGGGCTCATCTGCCAGGAGCTCGAGCGCGGCGACTCGGGCATCCGCAGCTTCGTTTCCGTGCAGAGCTCGCTGTGCATGTACCCTATCTACGCATTCGGCAGCGAGGAGCAGAAAACACGCTGGCTGCCGGACATGGCGCGGGGCAGGAAGATCGGGTGTTTTGGCTTGACCGAGCCGCACGGCGGATCCGATCCCGCGAACATGAAGACCCACGCGAAGAAGAAGGGCGGCGACTGGATCATCAATGGTTCGAAGATGTGGATCACGAACGGCGCCATCGCCGATCTGTGTATCTGCTGGGCGATGACGGACGAAGGCATCCGCGGCTTCATCGTCGAGAAGGGCATGAAAGGTTTCTCGGCGCCCGAGATCGAACGCAAGTTCTCGCTGCGCGCCTCGGTGACTTCAGCGCTGTTCTTCGACAACGTGGTCGTGCCCGAGGCAAACCTGCTGCCTGACGTGAAAGGACTGAAGGGGCCACTCTCCTGTCTCACGCAGGCGCGCTACGGAATCACGTGGGGTGTCATCGGCGCCGCGCAGGCCTGTCTCGCGCAGCTCATCGACTACACGAAGACACGAGTGATGTTTGGCAGGCCGCTCGCGGCGACGCAGGCCATTCAACTCCGGCTCGCGGAGATGGCGCGCAAGATCACCACCGCGCAGCTCCTGAGCCATCAGCTGGGCCGCCTCAAGGACCAGGGCCAGATGCAGCCGCCCCAGGTCTCGCTCGCGAAATGGAACAACTGCCGCATGGCGCTCGACATCGCGCGCGACTGCCGCGACATGCTGGGCGGTTCCGGGATCAGCGCGGAGTACGTGCCGATCCGGCATGCGCTCAATCTCGAGAGCGTCATCACCTACGAAGGCACCGAGACCATTCACCAGCTCACGATCGGCCGTGAGCTGACGGGCATCAGCGCCTTCTAACGCCTCCGTCGCAGGCGAATTCGACGCCGGATTACAGGCCTGGCGTGTCACGCATCGGCGCATGACCGCAGAAACCGGGTGCGCGCGCCCGAATTCGGCACCACCAAGGATAAGTCACGTGGAATTGCCGTTCCGATGGCGCGGAACACTAGAATTGCTCCGAGCGGGTCAACAAGAGTCAAACATGTCCGCACTCCGCCTTTTCGCTTTCGCCGTCCTCCTGCTGTCTGCCCACGCGGTCTTCGCCGGTACCAATACGTACACGGCGACCGGACCGGATGGCGGCCATACCTACAACATCGAGTTCGTAACCGGAGGATTGCTCGCGCGGACTTCGCTCGGGGTCTATCGCTCCACCGATGGCGGTGAAAACTGGACCCAGACGCACGCAGGCGAGGCCTGGGCCGCCCGGCTCCTGGCGGTGAACCCCGCCAATCGCAGCCAGATATTGCTGGGTGCGTCCACGGAAGGCCTGCTGCGCAGCACCGATGCTGGCGTCACCTGGTCGCAGGTGGGCAATCTACCCGCGCTCGCGCAAAACTTTGTCGGCATGGTCCAGTTCTCCAGCGATGGATCGATCGCGTGGATGGCTCAACAGAATGGCGGCACGCTTTACCGCAGCCTGGACGCCGGCGTCACCTGGACCCAGATCAACACCGGGATGAACAACCCGGTGTTCCACATCGCACCGGACGCCGCAAATGCACAACTCATCTACGCGCGTTCTGCCGATGGCGCCTTTCGCTCGATCGATGCGGGTTCGACTTTCTCCCCGTTGACGCTTTATCCGTACGTCTGGGCGATCGCGGCCTCGCGCACCACCGCGAATACGGTCATTGCACAGAACCTCGACACCTATGTCTTGAGCCGGTCGACCGACGGCGGCCTCACCTGGCCGACGGCGTGGAATCCAATCGCCGCCCGCGCCATGGAACTCCTCGAGTACGCGCCCGGCATCGCGGGCAAGGCCCTCGCGGTGGACTCCAACTACAGTGTGTGGCGCACCATCGACGACGGGCAGAACTGGAACGAGGCGGGTTTCGCGCCGAACGGCCGCATCGAGTCCGTGGCTTTCGATGCGGCGAATCCCACGCGAATCTTCATTGCGTCCACCGGCGGGATCTTCGAGTCCACCGACGACGGGATCAACTGGGCGGAACGCAATCGCGGGCTGCGCGAAGGCAACTCGCTCGGTGTGATCGCCAGTCGCGCCGGCGCGGGGGCGATTTATCTCAAGAACCGGGACCTCGGGTCGGTTTACCGACGCACGGACACGGGAACGTGGAATGCCGTCGGCCGCGCCTCGAGCCCGCTGCTCGGACTGCCTGCCTCGCGCAGCTCCTACGACGGCAATTACACGCTCGCGGTCTCACAACAAGATTCGCAGCGCCTCTACATGGGCCGGGAAGGAAAGTTCGGCACGTCGGGCGACGGCGGAATTTCGTGGACTCAGCGCTCCACGATTCCTTCCATGAGCACTCTCGAAGTCTCGCCGCTCAACGATCAGCTGATTTTCATGGGCGGACAGTTCGCGTCGCCGATTCGCAGCGACAACGGAGGCACGAGCTGGAACAGTCTCCTCGGTCACGGACTTCCCACCGGCGTGCAGACTTTCGCGTTCGATCCCACCAACGCGAATGTGATCTACGCAGCCGTGGAGAACTACATTCCGCCGGCTGAAACCGCGGTCTACAAAAGCGTCGATGGCGGCGCGAATTTCGTTCCGACGCCCTGGAACGTGGACCACAACGCGAGCCTGGTCTGGAGACTGGTTCACGACCCTGTGCGCGCCAACATTCTCTACCTCAGCTGCTATCGCGGGATCTACAAGACCACCGACGGTGGAGCGACCTGGACGCACATTTCGTTGTTCAACGATCAGTCGACATCGGCCGGGCCGGTCGACCTCGTGGTGGATCCGCAATCGCCCGACGTGCTGTATGCGTCCTCGTGGCAGCGTTCAATGCTCGCGCGCTCCGTGGATGGCGGCGGTCACTGGGATTTGTTCTCGGAAAGCCCTGCCATACTCAGGCAATTCAACAGCATCGCGCTGGTGCCCGGCTCCCGCACGAAGGTGGTCGCCGTGCGCTGGAATGGCTCGCGCGAAATCGATTTCGTGGCGCGCCTGGCGCTCACCGGTTCGCCGACGTCCGCAACGTTGAATACACCGTCATCAACGGTGTTCACCATTTCAAACTCGGGGGTCATCGCGGCCAGCGCCGTGCGCCTGAGCGCCACGTTGCCCGCGTCCTCCACGACACACACGGCCGTGGCGTCAGCCGGCACCTGTTCGATTGCGGGAACAGCCCTCACGTGCGAGATCGGCGTGATGCCTGCAAATACGCAAACTACCGTGACCGTGGGATACACACCCACCGCCACCGGGTCCTGGACCGCGACCGTCGCCGGTTATGAGCCGGAAGACAGTGACACCGACAACTCCCGGCAAATCTCGTTGAACAGTCCTGCGCCCGGTCCCCCAGTCGGAGGAGGTGGTGGCGGTGGCGGTGGTGGCGGAGGCGGCGGAGGTAGCCTGGACTACCTGCTCCTGCTGCTGCTCGCCTGTGCTAACTATTGGGCACGAAGAACGGCGTCCGGGTTTCCTGGAACGCGGGCATCGCCTCGCAGCGCGCCGCCAATGTCGCCAGTGACTGGAACATGACGCGATCCGACGCGACTCTCAGCGTGTCGTTGAGAAACGTGAACGCGCACACCGCGGTGATGTCGGCCTGGGTCATGCGTTTGCCGATCAGCCACTGCGAGACCCCACGTTCGCCGATGTAACGGTCGATGGCCGCGAGTGACGCGCTCATTTGAGTGCGCATCCGGTCGAGCCACGGCTGATGCCGTTTTGATTCCGGGCGGAACGCGCCTTCGTACACCTGCAATACGCCTTTTTCCGCCGCGCCCGTCGCCATCGCCATCAGGTTCAGCGCCTGGCGCCGCTCGGGTCCGGAGGCTGGCAGCAGGGCGCGCGCCGGCCCGACGAGCTCGTCCAGGTAGTCGAGGATCGCCGCGGACTCGAACAATTTCTCCCCGCCGCCGAGCACCAGCGTCGGCACACGCCCCAGCGGATTGAATTCGCGGATGCGATCGAAATCCTTACCCACCGACCAGTTCGCATGTTCGAACGGCAGTTCCAGCAACTTCATCGAAATCGCGACCCGCCGGACGAACGGCGAATCGAACATTCCTATCAACAGCATGAGACCTCAGCGCGGCATGAAGAAGAAATAGTAGACGACGCCCGCCACGATGAACACATCGATCACGAGAAATAGATAGAAGAATTTCCGGCGCGAATCGCGCCGCTGGGTTTCGAGCTGCACGCCGAGCATCGGATCGTCCGCGATATGCGCATCGATGCGTCGCCGGGCTTCCTTCAGGCTCACCCCGTCATCGTCACGCACCACGCGGACCGCTTCCGCGAGCTTGCCTTCCGTGAGCAGGGTCGCGGCTTCGAGCGAAATCGGTTTTATCCGCCGCTCCGCCCGCATGTCAGCGCACGCCACAACCCGGGTTGCCTGACCCGCGCGTTGGTCCATCACGGAGGAAAATCATATGGAACATCCATCCCATCTCGCCGAGCCGCAGCTCAATGCCACTCCATTGATCGACGTGTTGCTGGTACTGCTGGTGATGCTCATCTTCACGCTGCCGATCGCCACACACGCCGTAAAACTCAATTTGCCACACGGCGGCAACGGACCGCCACCACCAGCAGTCCGCATCTCGATCGAGTCGGACGGAACGATCTATTGGGACGAGGTGCGGCTTGCATCCGTGAGCGCGCTTGCTCCGCGTTTTCAGGCGGTTGTGAGTCAGCCGAATCCACCACTGATCCGCGTCATGCCCGACAAACGTGCGCGCTACGAAGTCGTTGCACAGGTGCTCGCCGCCGCGCAACGCGCGCGCGTCGAGTTGTTGACGGTCGCACCAGTCACCGACTCTTAGGCAGGCATCAGAACCCGCGTAGACCGCACATCGACGCTTCGGCGAGCCAGCAGAAAATCAGCATGCCGACGGCGAACCACTGCCAGAACTTCTGAACTCGGTCGACACCCTCTTCTTCCCGCGGCTCCCGTGGCAGGTGGTGTTGCGAGGCGTTCATAACGGCAGCCAGTGCGACGCGGCTTCGCGGCGATGCAGATAGACGAACCGGGCGCGGGACAACCGGGACGCGAAGTCGTTGTTGCGCGTGCCGATCCGTTCGAGAAACCGGCGCCAGCGCTCCCCCGGGTCCGGCGAGAAATGCATTCCGGGATATGTCCGGACTGGATTGGACGGCGAGGGCCGGGGGCTGTTTTCGATCATGGCGAGCTCCACTGCGTTGGACATGGAGGCATTTCGCTCCCGCGAATGGGCGGCGCCGTGACGCGTTGATGGCCAGTTGCGGCTGGATAGTGACGAAATGTGGCCGTGCACCCGGCGCGCATCCAGGTCGCTTAAACTTCCGGCCCTATGAAGAAGTCGATCGCCATCGTCGAGGACGAACGCGCCATCCGCGACAACTACGCCGCCGCTTTCGCGCGTGAGGGGTATGCGGTGCGCGGCTACCCGAACCGGCGCGAAGCCCTGTCCGCCTTCGCCGCGCGGTTGCCCGACCTCGCCGTCATCGACATCTCGCTCGAGGACGAACCGGAAGGCGGCTTCGAACTGTGCCGCCAGCTGCGCGGACTGTCCGCGGAATTGCCCATCATTTTCCTGACCGCACGCGACAGCGAGCTCGACGCGGTCTCGGGTTTGCGGCTCGGCGCCGACGATTTCCTCACCAAGGATCTGTCGCTCGCGCACCTCATCGCGCGGGTGAACGCCTTGTTCCGGCGCGTCGACGCGTTGCGCCGGCCGGCCGAGGAAAAGCAGGTCATCCGGCGCGGCGCGCTGTCGCTCGACAGCGAACGCATGACGGTCGAATGGAACGGCCAGGTGGTGCTCCTGTCGCTCACGGAATTTTGGATCGTGTACGCGCTCACCAAACATCCCGGTCACGTCAAGAATCGCCAGCAGCTCATGGATGCGGCCAACGTGGTGCTCGACGACAACACGATCACCTCGCACATCAAGCGGGTCCGGCGGAAGTTCCAGGCGGTCGACGAGAAGTTCGATGCCGTACACACCGTGTACGGCATGGGTTATCGCTGGGTCGAGTAGCGTGGGGCGACTCACCGACCTGCTGAATTACGGGCCGATTTCACCGTTCCGGCTGCGCACCAAACTACTGCTGCTGGCGTTGACGACGCTCGCGTTGCCCTGGGCCGGCTGTCAGTACGCGCGCGAGATGGAGACCGTGCTGCGCGAGAGCGAGCAGCAGTCATTGCTCGCGGTCACGACCACGATTGCCGGATCACTCAAGGGCCGCCAGGAATTGCTGTTCCGCGCGGATTCGCTGCCTGGCGGCGAAGCCAGCAATCCGCGCGACCTCACACCCGTCGTTTTGTCGGGCGCCCCGCTGATCGATGGCCGCGCCGACGAATGGGATACGGACGCGCGCAACCTCATCCGCGTCGCCGGCCCCGGCACCGACAGCCTGCGGCTGCTGGCGGCCACACACGAGCGCTGGCTCTATCTCGCCCTGCTGGTGCGCGACAACCGGCTCGTGTTCGATGCGTCGGAGTTGGCGCCGCTCGACCGTGACACCCTCGGCGATCGCATCTGGCTCGCATTCGACGACAAGCGCGGCGGCCAGCAGCGCTTGTTCTTCGGCGGTACCGGCGTCGGCGCGCTGCGTGGCCGCTACATCGAAACATTGGAGTACGGCCGCGAGCAGGCCCTCGAAGAGCCGCGCATCGAAGCGGTCTGGCAGCGCACCCGCAATGACGACGGCTATGTGCTCGAGATCGGTATCCCACTGTCGATGGTCGGCCAGCACCTCGGCGTGCTCATCGACGATCGCGACCGGCGTGGCGCCGCACGCGTGAGCTATGGCACGCTCGACCCGTCCGACCTGCGCGCCACCGGCCGGCTGATCGCGGCCTCTCCGGATCTCGGCGAACACCTGCGCCAGTTCTCCCAGCCAGGCGTCGAACTCACCGTGGCCTCGGCCACCGGCGCGATCCTGACGCGCATGGATGCCCCGGCGCTGCCGGGCGACTACACGCGCTTCCGCGGCTTCCTGCCGCGCATGTACCGGCTGTTCCTCGACGGAGATGTCATCCCGCGCAGCGTCACGCAGGCCGAACGCGAGCGCGCGGCCCAGAGTCTCACCGAGCGCGCGGTCAAGGGCGCGCCGGCGACGGCATTGATCGCCGGACGTTATGAAAACAGCGTCACGGTCGCCGCGGCCGCGCCGATTTTCTCGGCCGACGGCAAACACATCATCGGCGTCATCCAGCTCGCGCAGACCGCCGACCGCTGGCTCACGCTGCGCGATCGGGCGCTCACCCGCCTGCTGAATCTGACGTTGTTTGCCACGTTGTTCGCGGTGGGTGCGGCCTTCTGGTTCGCGGGCCGCATGACCTTGCGCATCACGCGGCTGGGCCACGCGAGCGAGACGGCGCTGGGACGCGAAGGCAACCTCTCGCGCGTGCTGCCAGAATCGAATGCGAAGGACGAACTCGGCGATCTTTCGCGCAGCTTCTCCTCGCTGCTGGGCCGGCTCGATGAATACACCGGCTACCTGCGTACACTGGCCGGCAAACTCGCCCACGAGATCCGCACGCCGCTCACCATCATCCGGTCCTCGCTCGAGAACCTGGAATCCGAAGCGAACAGCGACAACGCGCGCATCTACATCGCTCGTGCCCGTGAAGGCAGCGAACGGCTGGGGGCGATCCTCACGGCCATGGGGGCGGCAACCAAGGTCGAAGAGGCCATCGCACATAGCGAGCGGCAGCGCTTCGACCTCGCAGCCCTGGTGCGCGCCGCGGTCGGCGCCTATGGCACCGCGTTCCCCGAGCGCCGGTTCACCTGCGAGGCGCCGGCGGAGCCCGTCATGCTCACGGGCGCGCCCGACCTCATCGTGCAGTTGCTCGACAAGCTGATCGACAACGCCGTGGACTTCAGCGCCGATGGCGCCACGATCGCGGTTTCTCTGCGCGTGGATGACGAATCTGCCGAATTGTCGGTGGCGAATCCCGGCCCGCCTTTGCCCGACGAAACCGCGACCAGGCTGTTCGAATCGCTCTGGCAGTCGCGTTCGGAAGCCGACCGCCGGCCACATTTCGGACTTGGCCTCTACATCGTCCGCCTGATCACGGAATTTCATGGTGGCAGCGCCAGGGCCGCCAACCTTCCCGATGCGTCCGGCGCGGTCTTCACCGTGCGCCTGCCGCGGTGAAGAACATTTGCGCTGCCGATCACATTCAGTCCCCGAAAGCGCTGCCGATATTCTGAATGACACCGATGTCGTGTGATTGAGACATTGAGATGAAACGGATTCGGCGTATCATCCCGTCCAGGTAATCTCGCAATCCCGGCTAAGTGGCTGATTAAAGGCACTGAATCGGGCGATGGCAACGATAGGCGAAATGAGTGGCCCGCAACGCACCATGAAGTGATGCGCGGAGAACACAACCGGTTTTGGCGATAGTTTTTTTGATATAGAAACTCAGGACTTGCTCACGGGCACGGGTACAGGTGGTAGTCGCTTTGATTCGACTGCTGCCGGGGTCGACGAAGGCGTGGATAGACACGCGGGCTTACAGATTTAGCCGGAGGCCGAATGGCCACCAACGTCCCAGCCGGAAGTTTTCAGTCCGTGTAACCGACACGATCGGCTGACAGCGATGGACCTAAGTCGACGACGACCAACTAACAAGCCCCGCTCTGCGGGGCTTTTTTTTGGGCGCGGTGTCCGATCGGCGCCGGTTTCGATGTAGCTAGTCCGCACTTTTCGCCGCTCGCGCCGCCGACCTGCCCCGGTCTTATGGAAAAAGGGACGCACGTCTCGCCACCTGGACGCGCTGATTTGCTACAAACCCGGACATGCGCCTCAAACTACTCGCACCCTTGCTGATCCTCATCTGCGCCGGCACGACACTCGCCGGTTGCAATCGCACTCTCGATCGCTACGAAGTCCAGGATTTCGTCGACCAGGCCGACAATGCCGCCCGCAAGCGCTTCGCCCCCGAAGTCTGCGAGCTGCGCGGCAAGAATTTCCGGATGCACCTGACGTTTCACGCCGAGGGGGAAAGCGAGCCCAGCGAGCTGGAGATCAACCGCAGCTTGTTTTGCCGGCAGGCCGGGCAATTGGCCCAGTTGCGCCAGTACCAGCTGGAGCGCAAGTCCATCGAGATCAAGGTCGCGCCCGACGAAAAAACCGCGTTCGTGCGCGCCGAGTACGTCGAGACGATGCCCTACTACGGCGAATACAGCCGGCCGGCGACGCCCGATGATTTCCAGGAATGGCAGATCATCGAATCGCTCGATGAATCCATCGTGGGTATCGAAGACGGCAACCTGGTTTTCATCAGCACCGATGCCGAGTCTCACCAGTCGCTGGTCAGCAAGGGCGAAATCAAACTACCCTACAATTGATTCGATACCCGCTCCAGCGAGAAATACATGAAAGCACTTGCCGGCCCCGCGCTGATACTGGTCGTCACCGCGGGCTTCCTGATCAATCGCGGCTGTTCGGATGAAGAATCCCCCTCGCGCGAATTCGCGGATCTCGAACTCGCCGGCGCCGACGAAGATCACACCGGCAGTTGTTATGCGCTCAGCACCGTACTGGTCGCGAATGGCATTTTCGGCAACGCCGCGCGCACCTGGTCGTCCCCGCGCGAAAACGCGTGGACGCTCGGCCTCGAGAACGTGATCGAGGGCTCGAGGGGTCCGGAACACATCTTTGTCAACTACACGTTCGAGCAGGCCGGCGATCAGGTCCGGCTCGTTTCCGTCGATGCCTCCGAAGGCCGTTCCACCGACCTCACCGAAAACATCGACGAACTGCTGCGTGCGCCGAACGGCCGCGAGTCGACGCCGGTCGAGCGCTGCAGCCAGCCCGGCGCGGACAAATATCTGCCAACGAGACTCTGACGGCGGGAATGTGGCATCTTGCGCGGACACATGGAATTCGCGCTCGCCCCCGTTTCGTACACCATCCTGATCGTCACCATCGCGGTGAGCGTGCTCGGCCTGAAGGTCGCGCCGCGCATCATCGAGCGTTGCCTGCTGCGTCCTTACAACGTGGTGCGCAAGGGCGACTACGTGCCGGTGATCACCTGCGGCTTCGTGCACGCGGACATGACGCACCTGCTGTTCAATGGATTGACGCTGTACTTCTTCGGGCCTTCTCTCGAGTACACCATTGGCTCGGTGCGGTTTGCATTGCTCTATTTCGTCGCGCTGGTGATCAGCAGCCTGGGCACGGTCTACAAACACCGCGACAATCCCGAGTACGCCTCACTCGGTGCTTCGGGGGCGATCCTCGGCGTGTTGTTCGCATTCATCGTCTACTACCCGACGCGCATGCTGTACCTGTATTTCGCGATCCCGATTCCCGCGGTGCTGTTCGCGTTCGGTTATCTCGCCTACACGTGGTGGGCGTCGAAGAAGGCGCGTGGACGCATCAATCACGATGCCCATCTCGATGGCGCCATCACGGGCATGGTGTTCGTGCTCATCACCGATCCGCGCGCCTGGGGCAACGCCGTGCAGCAGGTTCAGCAGGCCATCGGCTAGCACCGGCCGGCCGTCAGAACCACCCGTCCGTCAGAACCACGAGTAATTGAAGCTGATCGAGATGCGCTCCGCCTCGGTCGGATTCGGCACGACCTCGTGCCGCAGCCAGCTCTCGAACAACACCAGGCGACCCTGCTCCGCCGGGATCGTGACCCACGCCTTGTTCTCACGCCGCGCGCGCACCTTGCGGGGCGGCGCCGCCATGAAGCGATCGAGGCGCGGATCCTCGAACTTCAGTCCCGAGCAGCCGCGCGGCGTGCGCACGTAATACGTGCCGCTGATCGTCGCCAGCGGATGCAGGTGCAGGCCGTGCACGACCTGCCGGGTCATCACGTTCACCCAGCAGTCCGTCATCGTGAGCTTGCGGCCCGCGAGATCGAAATCGAGCGCGCGCGCGAATTTCTTCACGTGGGTATCGATGCGTTTCTCGAGCGTCGCGAACGTCGGCGACATCCGCTGCATGCGCGCCAGCGAGTTGTAAGACGTGTATCCGCCCGGGTAGTTAGTCGCGGACCATGCGCGGCCGCCGCCGTCCTCCTCCGCGAGCTGACGACACTCGCGCAGCAGCCGGCCGTTGAGGGCGTCGCCTGCGCCACGCGCCAGGGAAGCGGTATATACACGGGTGGGAAACAGGCTGGTCACGGGCATGTGGTCAGCATAGGTCAGGCGGGTGGCGGCTCGCAAAGGCGCGCGTCTATACTCGCCGTCCCTTTCGTCCAGGACGAGTCCCATGAAAATTGTCTTCGCAACATTGGGTGCCGTGCTGCTCGCGGCGGGCGCGCAAGCCCAGACCGCCGTCAATTCTCACAAACTAACCAAGCTGTGGGAGTCCGAGGCCACGCTCAAGGTGCCGGAAAGCGTGCGTTACGACGCGAAGCGCAAGGTGCTCTACGTTTCCAACATCGACGGCGAGCCCTGGGCGGTCGACGGCAAGGGTTCCATCGGCAAGGTCGGCCTCGATGGCAAGGTCATCGCGGCCGAGTGGGTCACGGGCCTCGATGCGCCGAAAGGCCTCGCGTTGTCGGATGACGGCAAGTGGCTCTATGCCGTCGATGCCGGCGGTGTCGTCGTGATCGACATCGACGCGGGCAAGATCAAGGAAAAGATCGCGATCCCGGATGGCGTGCAGCTCAACGACATCGTGAACGACAAGGGCACGCTGTACGTCTCCGACTCCAAGGGCAAGAGGATCTACGTCGTGAAGGACGGCAAGCCCGCGGTGCACCTCGACGAGACGGTGCTCAAGGGTCCCAATGGCGTGCTCGTGCACAACGGCGCGCTGTACGTGCTCGACAACAACTCGCTCAATCGCGTCGAGAAGAACAAGTCACTTACGGTGCTCGCGAGTGACATGCCGGGCGGCGTCGATGGCCTCGAAAACGTCCAGGGCGACGACTTCCTCGTTTCCGTTTGGAGCGGCGCGATCTGGTACCTGCCCGCGGGCGGCGACAAGCAGCTGGTATTCGATGGCAAGGCCGAGAAGACCAGCACCGCGGACATCGGCTGGGACCCGGTTTCGAAGACTGTCTACGCGCCGACATTCTTCAAGAACACGATCATCGCCTTCAAGGTCGAGTGACCGGAGCCGGATAGTTAGTCAGGCCGCGGCGCGGCCTGGGACGATTGCAACGGAGCGTCGCGCGAGCGGCGCTCCGTTTTTCGTTGAGGCGTTCAGCCGTTCAACCACCACCAGGCGGTGCCGGCGGCCAGCGCGACGAGGGCCAGCCATAACGCCCAGCCACGCACGCGCGGCGGTGCCGCATCCTCGGCGCGTACGCCAGCGACGCTGGTGTGCTCGACGCCTTCGTGTTCGCTGTCGCGCAAGTGCCGCGGCATCGAGCGGCGATCACTGTCGGGCGGCGCCCCATTCGTTTCGGAAATCGGCATGCCATCCCACTTTACGTATGCAGCCCTCCCGAAACCAGTGTGATTCGTCGCACATTACGCATCGCGGCACCGTATGCCGTGATGCAGCAAGCCTCAGTAATCCCCGCGAATGCCGACACTGTCAGGTGAGAGTGGAGACATCCGTCCGATGAATCGCGAGCTGACAGATCAACTGGCCAGGGCCTTCGGCCTGGCCTCCGCAACCGAGCTCGATGGCCTCGTGGCGGGCCTGCGGGCCGGCGCGCCCGTCGACGCGGAGACATTGCGCCGCGGCTGTGTCGCCCTCTTCGATCACGTCCAGCAGGCGCGCGAAGCGCAGGCCGCGAGCGCGCAGCGCCTCGCCATCGCGCTGGAGGCCTCGAACCTCGGCCTGTGGGATTGGGATCTGCTCTCCGGCAACGTCTTCGTGGACCACACCTTCGGCAAGTTTCTCGGCCAGCCGGAACGGGACCAGGTCTGGCCGATCACGGATCTGGCGAAACTCGTTCATGACGACGATCTCGCCGCGTTCTCGGAAGCAACGCGCGATGCGCTGCGCGGCCGCTCGACTCTTTTCCAGGTGAGTTATCGCGTGCGGCACGCGGACGGACGCTGGGTGTGGCTGGAGACGTACGGCAACGTCACGCAACGCGACGCGCACGGCCGGGCCACTCGCATGACCGGCACACACGCCGACATCACCGATCGCAAGCAGATGGAACGTGCGTTGTCGAACACGTTGCGCGTCATGCAGGCGCTGCTCGAGACATTGCCGCTGCCCGTCGTGATCCGCGATGCGGAGCGCCGCGTCACGCTGGTCAACGCGGCGTGGGAAAAAATGATCGGGCTCAGCCGCCACGACATCGTCGGCAAACAACTCGAATCGGATCGACGCCAGGTCCCCACCCGCAATCACCGCGAGACCGACGATGTGGTGTTCAACAATCGCAAGCCGATGCGTTACGAAACGGTGGTGCACGACGTGCACGGCACGCCTTACAACGTCATCGTCGCGAAGACTCCGCTGCTGGCCGCCGACGGCACGATGACCGGAATCGCTTCGGTGGTCACGGACATCTCCGATCAGAAGCGCAGTCATGCGCTGCTCGAGCGCGCGCGCCAGACCGCGGAAGCCGCCGTGCAGGCGAAGTCCCGATTTCTCGCCAACATGAGTCACGAGCTGCGCACACCTCTCAATGGCGTGGTGGGCGTGGCTTCGCTGCTCGGGAACACCGCGCTCGATGCGAAGCAGCGCCGTTTCGTGCGCACGCTCAAGACCTCGGCCGAGGCGCTCATGACTCTCATCAACGATGTGCTGGATTTGTCCAAGGCCGAGGCCGGCAAACTGGAGCTGTCCGTCGCGCCGTTCGACCTGCGTCGCGAGCTCGAACAGGTCGTGGGATTGTTCAGCGCCCGCGCGTACGACAAGGGTATCGAGATCGCCGCGCACATCGCACGCGACGTGCCGGCCGTCATTCACGGCGACTCGATCCGGCTGCGGCAGGTGCTCGGCAATCTCGTGAACAACGCGGTGAAGTTCACGGAAACCGGCGCGGTGCTGCTCGCGGTGACCGTGGTTCCCGACGCGGCTGCGACCTGTTCGCTCGAATTTTCCGTCACGGATTCCGGCGTCGGCATCGCGGCCGCCGAGCAGCAGCGCATCTTCGAAGCATTCGAACAGGCCGACGGCAGCGTGACGCGCAAGTTCGGCGGCACGGGCCTGGGGCTCGCGATCAGCCGGCAGCTCGTGGAGCTGATGAATGGCACGATGGGCCTCGAGAGCGAACCCGGCCGCGGCAGCCGCTTTTCATTCCGCATGCCGGCCGGCGTCCCAGCCGCCAGGCCCGCGCCTGCAACGCCGGCGGTCGACTGTGGCGTGATAGTCATCGGATTGCATCCGATCATCCTCGACGCGGCCCGCGGCATCATCGCGGAGACGAGTGGAAATGTGATCAGCGTGAATTCACCCATGGCCGCCATCGAGGCGCTGCAGCACTTCGAACCGCGTGTTGGCCGCATTCGCATCATCGTCGACACCAACGCCGTGGCGAAGCTCGAACAGGCCGTGAGCGGACTGCGCGCCGCGGCCGGGCCGCGTCATGTGGAAATCATCGCGCTGCTGCCGCCCGATGCCGACGCCGGCGCGCCGGCGGGTGTGGATCGCGGCATCGTCAAGCCACTGTGCACTCCCGATCTGCTCGTGGCCGTGGTGCCCGATACCGCGCAGAGCATGCAGGTGCGCATGCTGCCAATCAGCGGCTCGCGCGGCCGCGCGCTGGTGGTCGAGGACAATGCGGTGAACCAGGAAATGGCGCGGGCGATGCTCGACATGATGGGTTTCGCCGTCACCACGGCATCCAACGGAAGCGAAGGCGTGCGCGCCGCGGCCGCGGATCCCGGGCTCGACCTGATCCTGATGGATTGCCAGATGCCGGTCATGGACGGGCTGGCCGCCGCACGCGCGATCCGCGCGGCCGAAGGCGCCGGCCGGCGTGTGCCGATCGTCGCGCTCACCGGCAACGCAATGCCCGGCGACCGCGAAGCCTGCGTAGCGGCCGGGATGGATGATTACCTCGCCAAGCCGTTTTCGCTGAACGCCCTGCGCAACACGATCGACCGTTGGGCCGGCGCCGCGCACTCCGAAGCGGCTCCGGGCGCCGGCGCGCGGTCCGGTTGATCCGCCGCCTGGTCAACCAGGCTGGCTAACTAGCCTGATACCGGCATCAGCATCTCGAAAGCCAGCCAGAACGTTCCGCGTAACTCAAAGGCTGATGTGAGCTTGTGAGGAGTTCGTTGGGAACACGTCTGGCCGGCCATTCGAGATGGATACACGCTAACGAGTCGCAACACGCCCGTGTACTGCGCGCGCGAGAGAACGCGCGTACGGCGCTATCCTACTTGCGGGTCTAGAGTCCCAGCGCTTCGAAGCGTCCGGCATCGATGGCCGCGTTGATCTGGTTCGCGCCACGCTCGACCGAGCCGAAGCGATCACCCATGTTTCGCCGTACGAGGTCCAGAACGGATTCATCAGGACGACAAGCCGGATCGGCGCCGCAGACGAGCTGTGTGATTTCGGCGCCCGGCCCGCAATCGAGTCCACGCAGACAGGCGGCGACGTACCAGCTCGCGCTGCGTTGGGCCTCTTCCCCAGCGAGCGCGCCGATCACGCGACTCACGGCAACGAATACCTCCGGGTCCTTCGAGCTCAGCGCCGCGCGCGCGAGCTCGCGTGCCGGTCCGGACCACTGACTCTGGGGCGCCGAACCCACGGACTGTGTGTGCCAGACCGCCAGCTCCGCCTGGGCGCGCGGAAAGCCGGCATCCGCGCCCTTGGTGAGCCAGTCGTCCGCGGGGCCGAGTCGCGCCATGTCGGATTCGCGCAGGCGCTGGCATTGGCCGTAGATCCTGGTCAGGTCCGCGACACCGAACTGCCGAACGATGGTTTCGTCGGCCAGTACGTCATTGAAGGACCGTTCGCGCCGGCCACTTCCGAAGCGCTTGGCGAAATCGGTCTGACAACGATCGAGCGCGCGATACATGTAATACGCCGCCGCGCCGTCACCATCCTCCGCCGCGCCCTGGATTCCCTCGATGAACGCCAGCAGATCGTCGGTGGCGGCGAAATTCAACGCCATGGGGCTGGGCAGGCGCGCGCGGCGCGCGGCAACCGGCGGCGCCCCGGTATTCAGGGGGCCAGAGTTCATGGGGTGATAGGCACGAGTTTCGGCCACCGATGGCTCGGGAACGGCAGGTCCCTGCCCGGCTGCGATCTCGGGGGGCGGCGCAGCGTCGCGGCTTGCGAGCCACAGGGCGCCGGCAGTTGCCGCCAGAACCACGATGATGATTAAGCGTGCGCGCGTCATCGCGCACAGTTTGGCTCAGCGCGGCGCGCCTTGCCTGCTGGAATGAACCTATTGGATGTAACCCAGCAACAGACCGGCGGCGAGCGCGAACAAAGTGGCGAAGGTCGCCGGCAGATGGAATGAAAGCTTCACTTCGTCCCCGATGTTGTCGGCCCGGCGCCTCTTGCGTGCGCTTCGGGCCGCTTGTTCTTCGATAAGAGGCCCGAGTCTCGCGCGGAGTGCGCGAACGCGCAACGGGGGCACCCCGCAGCACGGCAAAAGCGTGAACTTTTCCCGTTTCGATACGGAGGATTTATCCTCGCCCGCTCCAGCACATTCCGGATCTGAACATGCGCAGCAAGATGGCCGTCTCGATTCTCCCGCTGTTGTCGGTGGCCGCGCTGGCAGCCGAGCCGGCCACGTCCTGGCCATTGAAACTGCCCACGCCGGGCGGCGAAGTGATCCTGCCGGACGCCGGCGCCAAGGAGTCGCACGACAACTGGCGCT
Source organism: Alcaligenaceae bacterium (assembly GCA_036677145.1). GTDB lineage: Bacteria > Pseudomonadota > Gammaproteobacteria > Steroidobacterales > Steroidobacteraceae > CADEED01. The sequence continues at coordinate 20,390 of JAKFFF010000025.1, read as the reverse complement.
ATTCCGCCGCGCGCCGCCTGGGTGATCAGATCTACATATCGGGCGTCGTCGTCTATCGCGAAAAGAACGAAGGCAAGGACGTCGCGGCCTTCAAGCTGCAGGTGCGGCGAGCGCTCGAGCGGCTGGGCAGGACTCTGGAAGCCGCCAATTCGGACTGGTCGCACGTTGCGATGATCAACAGTTTCCACGTGTGGCAGGGCCCGGATTTCAATGGCACGCGCGACGAACACTTCCAGGCATTCGAGGAAGTCATCGGCGAATTCATCAAGCCGCCGTATCCCGCATGGACCGCGGTGGGCACGACCGGCCTGCTGGGTTCGAACGGGATCGTCGAAGTGCAGTTGATCGCGACACCTCGCAAGGTGAAGTGACCGGCGCGAACGCGCGGTGAGTAGATAGACGGCGAAGCGCCGCGCCAAATTCTCGAAGCGCGGCGAGGTGCGCCCGGCGTTCGCGGATCTGTACAGCGCGCGCGCCCACAATGGCGCGCTTGGCATCACAACGGCGATGGACAGCATCGCCCTATGCCGGCGACGGCCCACACGCAAGACTTCCCCCGCGCGTCCGTTTGTGCGATTAGTGACCTCGGGGGGGAATCCAATCTTGACCGGACAAGTATTGACCGAACAGGTCCTGGCCGAGCGGCAGCAGCCGACTCACGCGCGCTACAAAGTCATCGCCTTCATGGTAACCCTGGCGATGGTCACTTATCTCGACCGCGCCTGCATCGGCGCGATGGCCCCTTCGATCTCGGCCGAGTTCGGGCTCGACGAAGCACAGATGAGCTGGGTGTTCTTCAGTTTCATCCTCGCGTACGCGATCTTCGAGATCCCGACCGCGCGCTGGGCGGACAAACGCGGCGCGAAAAGCGTGCTCACGCGCATCGTGAGCTGGTGGTCGGTGTTCACCATCGCGACCGCGGGCGCGTGGAGTTATGGATCGCTGGTCGTCACGCGTTTCCTGTTCGGCATGGGTGAGGCCGGCGCATGGCCCTGCGTCGCGCGCGTGATGTCGCGCTGGGTTCCGTTCCGCGAACGCGGCACGGCGAAGGGCATCTTCTTCGCGGGCGCCTATACCGCCGGCGCGGTCACGACCATCGCCGTGACGGCGCTGCTGCCGCTGTTCACGTGGCGCGAGATCCTCGTGGCATTCGGTCTGATCGGCTTCCTGTGGATCGCCGTCTGGACCTGGTGGTTCCGCGACGAGCCGACGGATCATCCCGCGGCGAATGAAGCCGAGCGCGCGCTGATCGTCGCGGACCGTCCGGCCGCCTCGCCGCACCCGCGCGGCTGGGCGTATTGGCGTGGACTGCTCCGGCAGCGCAACGTGTTGCTGCTGTGTCTCCTGTACATGCCGAACTGCGCCACGTTCTACTTCTGCATCACGTGGCTGCCGACGTACCTGATGAAACAGCACGGCTTCGAGAAGACACAGCTCGGCCTGGTCGCCTCGTTGCCGCTGTTCCTGTCCATCGCGACGCAGTTCCTCGGCGGCTTCTGGTCGGATCGCTACACGCGGCGCTTCGGCGTGACGGTGGGCCGGCGTGCGCCCGGCGTCATCGGTTACTCGCTCGCCGCGGTGTTCATCGTCGCAGCAAGTTTCGCGACGCAGCCCGTGCTCGCCGCGGTGTTGATCGCGCTCGGCGCGGCCACCTGCATGCTGACCACCGCGCCCGCGTGGAGCACCTGCATCGACATCGGCCGCGAACACTCCGCGACCGTCGGCGCGACGATGAACACTTCCGGGCAGATCGCCGCGATCCTCAGTCAGCCGGTGGTCGGCTACTCGGTCACGTGGTTCGGCAACTGGAACGTGCCGTTCTGGTTGTTAGGCGGGCTGCTCGTGATCGGCGCGGTGTGCTGGATGTTCGTGGAGCCCACGCGCGCGGTCTTCGCGGCCGAGCCCGCCGCGCGCTGAGCCAATCGACCGGCCCCGGCGGGCCGTTGACCGCGCGCCAAGGCTCAGATTTCGAGGTTACTGTTCGAAGGCGGGGTCAGCGCGTACGGCTCATAACCTTTCGCATACCGCAGCGGGCGCCCGGACAGGTCCGCTTCGACCTTCGCGCGTTGCTCGACGTTCACCGTGTTCTGGATAGAGAACGAAGCGCCCTGGCTCGAGATGGAGAGCGATTTTTCGCCCGCGTACGGCAGCGGGATTCGTTTCGCGCGGCAGTAGCTGATGATCGCCGCCGCAAGTTCCTGGACATTGAAGTGGCGCCACTCGATGACGCGATCGTCCGGATTGCGTACGGCGACATCCATGCCATCGTTTTCACGCGTGCCGTGCACGAGCTCCGCCTGCACGACCTCGCCGCGCGACAGCGGTCCATGCGCACGGCGATCGAACTGCATCACGGCGTCGAGCACCGTTTGCAGGGGCAGCACCAGGTTCCGTGTTTCCTTTATCGTCGCCGCGGACATAGTTAGAAGGGTATTCATGCTCAGGAAAACACCTAGTGCGAGTACGCAATAATCGCCGGGTTAAATGCGGGGCGCGGGGAAACTGTGAGGTGGATTCTGTTGCCGTTCCGACACGGCGCGCAAGCGCGGCTCATGTGCAAACGGATTCTACATATCCCGGCGTGCGGCCCGCGCAGGCGGATTCAGGGGCGCTGGGCGTAAGCCGCGTCGAACAATCGCGCCAGCACGCGGTTCGTGCCGCGGGCGCCGTCGACGACCTGGCGCGCCCAATCGAAGTATTGCCGCTTGCGCGCCAGGCTCCACTGGGCCGGCGGGTTCGACGCGATGTCCCGAAGATTGCAGATCTTGTCCGCGAGCTTCACGAGCTTCGCGCGTTTGCTCGCGGTTCTCGCGTGCAGTATCTGCTGTCGCTTGCGCTCGGCCTTCGGCAGCGATTTGTCATCGGTGACCTCGAGGACTATCTCCGCGATGGTCTTGCCGAAGTGCCGCGTGAGTTCCGCGGCGGTCGTCTCCGTGTCTTCGATCGTGTCGTGCAGCAGCGCGGCGCAGATCACCGCGGCGTCGCTGACGCCGGCTTCGTTCGCGAGCACGTCGGCAAGCGCCAGGGGATGATTGATGTAAGGAGAAGCTTCGGCATCCTTGCGGCGTTGATTGCGATGCTTGAACGCCGCGAAATTCGCGGCGCGGATCACGAGCGGAAGCTTCTTGTCGCGACTCATTCCCGCGACATTTTGCCCGTCGCGTCGCCGCGTCGCCACTGACGTCCTCGGCATGATCAGTGCCGGCGACCGCGCTCAGGCGGAGGTGGGATGGCGGTGACGCGGCTAGGCCTGTGCTCCTACGCGGACCCATGGCACCGCGCGCGTAACCTCGCAACACCTCCCTGCAAGGAGTGCGCGAATGAACATTTCGAACCCGATCATGGCGGAGCAGCCTCAACCCGATCCGATACCGGATGAAGAACCGCCGCCGCATCCCGCGGAGCCGGTGCAGATCGATATTCCCGTCATCGACATCCAGGATCTCGAACACAAGCCTGGCCCCCAGACGCGCGTGTCCAACAAGGGCGTGAAGATCGAACCCCGGATCGACAGCGCCGACGAGCGCGACTTCGCCAGGGAAGACGAAGACGCGCTCGTGGCCATGGAGCAGCTCGAGAAGTCGCTGCGCGTACGGCAATCTGGCTGATCAGCATGCGGCGCTGCCGCTGACGCCCTCGCGGGCCGAGGTGTTGTGTATCGCTTCGGGTGCGGCGGCACTGGCTCCGTCGTTCGTCCAGACGCGCGCCGACACACGCAGCGCACGCATCAGCCAGTGGTCGTTGTGCCCGTGCCCCGTGCTGCCGAGAGGTGCCTGCAGATCGCGAAAGCCGTGCCGGCGATAGAACTCCAGCGCCGCATCCATCTCCGTCACCGTTTCCAGGTAGCATCGGACGTAGAGGAATTGCCGCGCCGCGCGCAGGCAGCGCTCCAGCAGCGCGCCGCCGATGCCGTGGCCGCGCGCGTCGGGGCGTACGTACATGCGCTGCAGTTCGCAGGTCAGAGGATCCGCACCCGCGAGCGGCGCCACGCCCGCGCCGCCGACGACTTCGCCGGCTGCCACGGCCACGAAGTACAACGAGCGCTGGCGCTGGTAGTTAGCGTAAAGCTCGCGATCCGCGGGCTCGATCAATTGCGCGCCGCGCCCTTCGAGCCCGTACTCGGCGCGGGAATCTCCGATGATGCCGAGCAGCGCCGGCACGTCGGCCGGTTCGATGAGGCGTATGAAAGGTCGATCGATTGTTGGCATGTTCGCGTCCTTGTGCCTTCCCCGGCGGACGCGAACAAAAAAACGCCTCCGCTAGGGAGGCTGGTTTCGGTTGAGACGTTACGTCAGTTTCGTGCGCTCAATCACCGGCCTCCACGTTGAGTGGTGACCAGCAATACGACTTGCAGAAGTGATTGAGCACGAAACGAACTTACGTGCGCGGCGCACGGCTGTCAACGCCGGGTGCGGTAGTTTGAGTGCGAAAGCCGCCGTCGGACTGCCGGCGTGCCCTTTGCGCCACAGCGGAATTCCCGCTGGCATCAAGCAGCTATGTGAATGCGCAGGGCTTTGTGAAACACCGCCGCAATGTATTACCGCACTCGTCCGACAGCACTCGTGGCGCTTTACCTCCAGCCAACCGGCACTCGTGCGGGAAAATGTCGGCTCTCCAATGGAGAGGTGAACGTATGAAAACTTTGATACGGCTCATTGCGTTCTCGACCGTCCTGCCACTCACCAGCGTTCTTGCCGAAGATCGTCAGGCGACCGATGCCACCTCGACCGCCGTCAGCGCGCTCGAATCCAGCCTCGGCAACAGTGCGCGTGGTTTCGAGGTGGACAACGTGCGCGTGACCGACTCCGGTGTTTCGTGCATCGACTATCGAGTGCGCAACAGTCAGGGCGCCGAGAGCCGCGCCCACGCTGTCGTGCAGGGTGATGAGGTTTTGCGCAGCACCCTGGGCAACAAGCAATTCGAGAAGGCGTGGAGTACCCACTGCCTGGGGCCACGCGGCGGCTCGACTCCCGCGGAGTAGCGGCGACCGGCTATTTTCTGAGCCAGCGCCAGACACCGCCGGCAAGCACGGCGCCGGCGATCGGTGCAATCCAGAACAGCCATAGCTGCTGCAGCGCCCACCCGCCGACCATGAGGGCGGGACCGGTGCTGCGCGCCGGATTCACCGAGGTGTTCGTCACGGGAATGCTGATGAGGTGGATCAACGTCAGCGCGAGGCCGATCGCGAGCGGCGCGAATCCGGCCGGTGCGCGCTCATCGGTCACACCCAGAATGATCAGCAGGAAGAAGAATGTCATCACGACTTCGGTGACGAACGCGGCGCCGAGCGCGTAACCACCCGGCGAATGTTCCGCGAATCCGTTCGATGCGAGACCGCCCGCGAGGGGATCGGAACCGTTGCCCGCGGCAATGAACACCAACAACCACGCGGCGAGGATCGCGCCGATGACCTGCGCGATGATGTAGGGCAGCACATCGCCCGGTTTCACGCGGCCACCGGCGAGCAGGCCGATGGTCACGGCGGGATTGAAGTGCCCGCCCGAGATTCCGCCCACGGCATATGCCATGGTCACCACGGTGAGACCGAACGCGAGCGCTACACCCACGAGACCGATTCCAACCTCGGGGAACTTCGCGGCCAGCACGGCGCTGCCGCAGCCGCCGAGCACCAGCCAGAACGTGCCTAACAATTCAGCGACGGAACGCTTGAGAATGGGCATCGCGGTTCTCCCCCTTGTCGTTGTGGCCGTAACCTAGCCGGAAGCCGCACCAGACCGCAAGCCGCGGCGGATCTCGATCCCGGAGCACCGTCGGTCAACGGCTAACCACCACGTGCGTTGTGCTGCCATGCGCAAGCTTCTCATCGCAGTCGCTGGACCCGTTCTCACGCTGCTGGCCGCGTGCGGCGGTGGTGGCGATGACGGCACGGCAGGGCCTCCTCCAGCCAGCGCACCGGATCGCTTCGCCGAAGTCGACCGCACGGCGAACGCCGCGTTTGCCGCGCAGGGACTGACCGGAATGGGACTTGCGATCTATGACACGCAGGGCGCGAAGCGCTTCGAGCGCATGTACGGCAACTTCTCCGCTGATCAACGTATCGCCGTCGCGTCCGCGTCGAAGATGATCGCGGGACTGGTGATCTTGCGGGTGATCGATGCGGGCTTCCTGACTCTCGACTCGAACACCGGCACGGTGCTGGGTTGGACCGGCCCGCAGGCCGTGATCACGCTGCGCCAGTTGTTGTCGTTCACGTCGGGCATGGAGCGCGAAGCGCCCTGCACCTTGCTGCCGAACATCGCGCTCGCGGATTGCGTCGCGACGATCGCGCAGTTGCCGCTGGTCGCCGAGCCTGGCACCCGGTTCGACTACGGCAGCACGCACCTGCACGTCGCCGCGCGCATGGCGGAGGTGGCGACCGGCACACCGTGGAACGATCTGTTCGCGACCCAACTCAAGTCGCCGCTCGGCCTCGGTCCGGATCTCGTCTTCTACACCGCACCGCGCCAGGCCATCGGCACGACGAACCCGCTTGTCGCGGGCGGCCTGCGCGCGACGATGAATGAATACGCGCGAATGCTGGCGCTCGAATTCAACCGGGGCATGCACCAGGGCAATCGGCTCATCGCGGATGCATTATTCGACGCGCAGGCGGCGGAACCGTATCCGAACGCGACCATTGGTGTTTCACCCTTCGAGAATGCGGGACTCGATTTCCACTATGGGCTCGCGGCGTGGCTCGAGTGCCCGCCGCCCGCCGTGAATTGCGGCGTATTGTCGTCGCCCGGCGCGTTCGGCTTCACGCCGTGGGTCGATCGCACGGGCGGCTACTACGCGATCATCGCGATGGAAGTGACGGAATCGCAATCGGGAATCGTCGCGTTCTCGGTGCGGCTCGCGCAGGACTTGAAGCCGTTGATTCGCGCTGCGTTGTGAACGCGGCAGGAATTTCAGCGCGCTACATTTTCCGGCAGGTCACTTCGCCGCTCAGCTTCACGCCGTTTTTCGTCTCGCCGGTGAAGCTCAACATGGCAATGCCGGGCTTCTCCATGAGCTGCGTGGTCGCCTTCCCGCTCACACCCTTGTTAGCCCGCTCGGCTTTTTGAAACGGCTCGAGCACGGCATCGGGCCGCGTATCGACTTCGTAGGTCACGCTGGCGGTGCCTTTGTGCGCGGCGCTGGGCGGTTCGGCCACGATGAGCACGATCTGCAATTCGTTGGCGTGTTTGTCGTCGATGCTGGGCATGTCCAGGGACAGCGAAGCTTTCTCCGACGTGAGCACGACGGACAGCGACGGCGGCTTCGTTCCGAGCGTCGTGATCACACACGCCTGCGTGGGCGCGAAGTCATACCGGCCGGCGTGCGGCCCGGAGCTGACGGAGATACTCGCGCCGCCGCCAACCTGGGCGCCCTGAACCTGGTTCGAGGGTTGCATCGGCGGCACCTGCGGCTGCACCTGCGGCAGCGCGGGCGCCGTGGCGACCGCCAGCATCACGCCCCAACCCAAAGCTGCGCTGCGCAACTGGCTCATAAGATGTTGTACACGAGATTCACGGTGGTGATGGTATCGGTGCTCTTCGCGAGCGGTGGCGGGTCGGTGTTGTAACGCACCCCGACTCCCACGGCCAGCGCAAACGACTTGGAGATGTTCACGTTGAGCGCGATGTCATTTTGCACCGCGGTATTGTCGGCGCCCGCTTCGGCCAGCAGCTTGTTGGTGATCTTGGTGTTCTCGGTGAACGCGTGTTCGTAGTTCGAACTCAGCGTCGCGACGGGTTCGCTGTCTTCCTGACCCTTGACGCGATCGAGGACTTCTCCCGCATCGGTCTTGATGAGCAGCTGCGGCTGCAGACGTCGATAACCGGCACCGACGGACCCGTCGAGCTGCGTCGTCGGGCTGTCGATGAACTTGTAGGTTGCACCGGTGGCCGCCGAAGCCTGGTACGCAAAACCGCTGAAGCGATCCTGCTCGCCGCGCAACCGGCCGAACCAGCCCAGCTTGTCATTGATTTTCCAATCGGCCTGGTATCGCGCTTCATACCGCTCGCCGGTCGCGAATTCGGCGTTCTCGCCGTACAGCGCGCTGAAGAAATAGTTGTTGCGCCACCGGGCGCCCTCGTGTGTCAGATCGAGTCTCGTGTTGGCCGATTTGGACTGGGTGTTGCCGCTGGCGAAGAGCAGGCCGAACTCGGCCTTCCCGTTCCATTGCGCCTGCGCCGCGGGCGCGACGCTGGCAGTTGCGAAAACGACGACTAGAACCTGCAGCGATTTTCTGCTCACTAATATTCCTCGGACACTTTGTGTTGTTAGGCGCGAAGTCCAGCGGTGCATCACGGCTGTCGGCAGCGCGCGGCCGGATTTTCGGATGACTCCGACATCGGTTCTTCTGCGACCCGCCGCCTTTTGCGCGCCGCAACGGGCAGTCTGACCGCTTACCCCAGCGTGTAGTTCAATTTCGCGCCATTGGGTGTCACGAGCTTGCGACGAATCAACTCATCGATGATCTGCTCCACGGCCTTGACACCCGGCGCACCGCCGTGATGGGCAAGATACGCCGTGATGGCCTGAGCGAGCTTGCGCCGATTCGCGGGTTTGCCGCTCATCGAGCGCAGTTGTTTCAGTACCTGATCTATGTTGACCGGCGCCACGGGCCTGGCAGCCGCGGCCTGTTTCGAAGCGGACTTCGGCGCTGCCACGCTCCTCGCGGGCCTGGAAGCGGCGGGGTTTTTCGGCGCGGGTCTTTTCGGCGCTGGGGCGGACTTCACGATCTCCGCGATCGACCGCACACGCTTCACCTGGAATCCCTGCGCATGCAGAAATTCCAGCAGCGGATCGAAATCCGTATCGCGCGAGACGACGTGGACCTGCGCGCGCGGCTCCTGCTCGAGCAGCTTGCCGACGTAATACGCGATGTGCATGTCCATCGCGTTCGGCCCGCTACGCGCGATACGCACGTATTCGGCGTCGGCACCCAGCATCTGTATCGAATGCGAAAGCTCGAACGAGATGCGTCCCTTCGCCTGCGCGGCGCCGATGAACACCTTCACCTTGAACGCGCCACCCGCGAGCGTGGCCAGGCTCTCGGGCTGCACATTTTCGAAATCGACCAGAACATAGTTAGTGGACATGGCGCAGTTTCGCATGGATCGCAGCGGCGCGTGGAACACCGCGCGGGCCGGCGCTACAGGTCGGAGTATTTCCTGGCGCTCCCGCGGGCCTTGTCCGCGGGATACTTGAGCGCGTTCTTGCGCATCTTGTCGCGCGCGGCGTCCATGAGATTCACGTCGAGCTTGTCCGCGAGCCGCACGAGGTAATTCAGGACGTCGGCCATCTCGTCGCGCACCTTCTCGAGCTCGTCCGGCGGCAACTGCCGCGACGCGTCTTCCGTCAGCCACTGGAATCGCTCGAGCAATTCGGCGGCCTCCACGGCCAGCGCGGAGGCGAGATTCTTGGGGCTGTGGAACTGGTCCCAGTCGCGCTCGGCGGCGAATTCCCGCAGTGCATCGCGCAACTGGGTGAGCCCGTGAGGGTTTGTAGTCATGCGGCGCCGAGACTACACCAAGGCGTGACCTGGTCGCGATTTGCGCGCCGGACCTCCCGATATTCTCCGGTTAAATCGCTGGATCCGGAGCGCGCTGATGAGTCGCCGCCTGTTGCTCACCCTCCCCCTTCTGGCCCTCGCGGCAGCCGCGGGCGCCGCCGAAACCTGGGACGCACCTTCCTTCTCGACACCCGCGGCGCAGCTGCTGCAGGCGGCGAGCGCGCTCAAGCGCGAGCGCCCCGCGGACATCGTGGTGCTGCTCGACGAACGCAGTTTCGTGTTCGATGCGCAACACCGGCTCACGCGCACGCAGCGTCTCATCTATCGCGTCGACTCCCCCGAAGGGGTGGCGCGCTGGGCGGCGAGCAGCGCGCGCTGGCAGCCCTGGCATCAGGCGCGTCCGAGCATTCGCGCGCGCGTGATCAGCGCCAGCGGGCGCGAGCATGCGCTCGACCAGAATCTGCTGAAGGATTCCGGCACGCGGAATGCCGACAGCCAGGTCTACGACGACGACCACGTCTACGAAGGTCCACTGCCCGCGATCGAAATCGGCGCGGTGGTCGAAGAAGAAGTCATCGTGCGCGACGAGCAACCGTTTTTCGCGGCGGGCTCCGTATTCCGCGAATTCATCGGCCGCTCCGTGCCCGTGATGCAGACGCGCGTGATACTCGATGCGCCCGCTGGACTGCCGCTGCGGCGCCTCACGCGCCTGTTGCCGAATGCGCAGGTCACCGAAACGCGTACCTCGGGGCGGGCGCGCTGGACGTATGAGTTCGGCGCGCAGGATGCGATCCGGGCGCTCGAAACGAATTTGCCGCCGGAAACCGCGGCCTGGCCGGTGCTGGAGTTTTCATCCGCGGAGTCCTGGGAATCCGTGGCCGCGAGTTACCGCGCGGCGACGGAATCGCGCATCCGCACCGATGACGCACGTCCGTTGCTGGCCGGCCTGCGTGCGCCGGTGCGCGGCGAGGCGATGGGCAGCGGCAAGGCCGGCGCGGCGCTGGGCGCGAAGCTCACGGCGAGCCTGCCGAACTCGCCGACGCGCGAGTACATCTCCAAGGTCGTCGAACGCCTGCATCGGGAAGTCCGCTACACGGGTGTGGAATTCGGCGCCGCGCGGCTGATCCCGGAATTCCCCGCCGAAACGCTGCGCCGCAAGTTCGGCGACTGCAAGGACAAATCCACGCTGCTGGTCGCGGCACTGCGCGCCTCGGGCATCGAGGCCTACCTCGCGCTGCTCGCGGCGGGGGATGATCCGGACGTGTCACCGGAGCTGCCCGGGCTCGGCATGTTCAACCATGCGATCGTCTATCTACCCGGCCTGGGAGCGGACGGCGCGGACCTGTGGATCGACGCCACCGCCGAATACGCGCGCGTCGGCACTTTGCCCGCGGCGGACGCGGACCGGTTCGCGCTGATCGTGCGCCCGGGCGAAAAATCCCTGACGCGTACGCCCGCGCTGCGTTCGGCCGACAACCGCCAGGTCGAAACCCGCGAGTTCTTCCTGTCCGAGTACGGCCCGGCGCGCGTGGTCGAGACCACCGAGGCACACGGCATCATCGAAAACGAGTATCGCGACTGGTATTCCGGCGGGGACACGAAGGAGCGGCTCGACGAGCTCGAAAGTTACGTGCGCGAGGCATATCGCGCGAAGTCGCTGGTCAGTTACTCGCACACGGCCAGCAGTGATTTCACGAAGCCGTACACGCTGCGGCTCGAGATGCAGGACGCGCCCAGCGGCTACACGGATCTCGAAACCGCCGCGGTCGGCATCAAGGTCGCGAACATCACCGCGCGGCTGCCAAACTACTTCGACCAGCGCCTGGAAAACGACACGAAGGGCGACGCGCCGGCGCGCACCGCGGACGTGGTGTTCGAACCGTTCGTGTCCGAATGGCGCTATCGCATCCAGCCGCCGCCCGGCTTCCAGCCGCGCGCGCTGCCGGCCGACGGCATCGTGAAGCTCGGCCCCGCGCAGCTCATGTCGCGATACAACGTGACCGCCGACGGCGTCGTTCACGCGACCTGGCGCTTCGACACGGTCAAGGGCCGCTACACGATGGCCGAGACGGAGGCGCTGCTGGCGGCGCTGCGCGAGTTGTCCACCGCGGAAACGCAGTTGATCGCGTTCGACCAGGTGGGCGTGGCGTTGCGCGCCGAGGGAGATTTCAAGGGTGCACTCGCGGCCAACGACGCGCTCGCCGCGCAGTACCCGCGCAAGGGCGTGCACCGGTTGCGCAATGCGTCCGCGCTGCTTGATGCCGGGCTCGGCGCACGCGCGCAACGCGAGGCGCTGGCCGCGACGAAACTCGAGCCGAAGTCCGCGCTCGCCTGGAAGACACTGGGCTGGATGCTGCAGCACGATGCCGTTGGCCGGCGCTTCGGCGAGGGATTCGATCGCGCCGGGGCGATCGCCGCGTACCGCAAGGCGCGTGCACTCGAACCCGGGAATACCGACATCATCGCCGACTTCGCCGTGCTGCTCGAACACGACGCGGAAGGCGTGCGTTATTCGCCGCGCGCGAATCTGTCCGAAGCGGTCGCCGAATACCAGGTGCGCGTGAAGTTGTCAGGTGAGGACGGCGCGGACGACGACTACGCGAACAATTTGTACTACGCGCTGCTCTATTCGCGCCGCTTCGAGGAACTGCGGGAAGCGTTGCGGCTCCAGCCTCCCGGCGCCGCGCAGCGCGCGCTGATACTGACGACCCTGGCCGCGGAACATGGCAGCCCGCGCGCCATCGAGGCATCCCGCACGATGATCAGCAGCGAAGTCGACCGGCGCGCCGCCCTGACCAGCGCGGGCGGTTTCCTGACGCGGCTGCGCGAGTATCCGGCGGCCGCGGACCTGATCGAAGCGGGCGCGCGCGGACAGACGACCACCGCGGCCGTCACCCAGAAGGTCGCGCTGCTGCGCAAGACACGCCGCATCGATGTGGCGAGCGTAGAAGCGACGGATCCGCGCGGCGTGGTCCTGCGCTCGTTCGCGGAACTGCTGTCCGGGGATCGCGGCGGCGATCGGCTGCGGGCGCTGCTGAGCCGGCGCACGCGTGAAAACCAGGAACTCGCTGTGTTCGAGCGCGCGCAACGCTCGGTGCGGGCGGGACTGGCGCGCCAGGATCTGCCCGCCGAAGTGGGCGCGGACCTGCTGTTCAGCAATGCGCGTGTGAATGTCGACGGCGATGACGCCGGCGGATACCGCGTGCAGCTGCGTACCAGCGGCGAAGTGCAGACCTTCTATGTCCTGCGTGAAGATGGTGCTTACCGGATTCTCACCGTGGCGCCGCTCGCCGGCCCCATGGCGCTGATGGCGCGGGAACGCGTCGAGGCGAATGACCTCGCCGGCGCGCGGCGCTGGCTCGACTGGGCGCGCCTCGAACTGCGCGCGGCGAATACCGAAGATCCGCTCGAGGGGCCGGCGTTCGCGCGCGCCTGGACCATCGGCGCAGAGGCGGACATGAACGCGGCGCGGGCGGGCACCGCGCTGCTGCTGGCGGATTGTTTGTTAGCCGACGAAGCGCTGCCGATGCTCGAGGCCGCGCGGGCCGCCGCGACCGGCGCGGCCGACAAGCTGAGCCTCGATCTCGCGCTCGCGAAGGCGCACCTGGAACGCCAGGACTGGAAGGCGCTCGGCGAGGTCGGCGCGCGGCTGTCCGTCGCGGTGCCCTCGTCCGCGCTCGCATTCCGCTATCAGCAATGGGCGCGCATCCAGCTCGGCCAATGGGAGGCGGTCGCGGATGCGTCGCGTGAAAGACTGGCGCGGCTGCCGGACGATTCCATCGCGCGCGAAATGCTGGTGCATCGCGCGGAGGCACGCGGCGAATTCGGCGAGATGCCGGCGATCATCCAGCCACTCATCGACAGCGGACGCGCGAGCGCGTCCGACTACAATCAGTACGCGTGGACCGCGCTGCTCGCGATGCCCGTGCCGGAGCAGGCGGTGGAAGCCGCGCGCATGGCTTATGACGAGACGCAGGGCCGCAACTATTCGGTGGCGCATACGCTGGCGTGTGTGTATGCCGCGACGGGGCGGCCGCGCGAGGCACGCGATCTGCTGTTGAAAGGCCTGGAGCAGACCAGCGCGCGGACTCCCGATGACGCGATTTGGTACGGCTTCGGCCTCGTCGCCGAAGCCTATGGCGATGCCGAATCGGCGCGCGATTATTACCGGCACGTGCAGAAGCCGAAGAAGGGCATCGTGCAGGCGAGCAGCGTCTACGCGCTGGCGCAGGCGAGACTGAAGGTGGTGCCGGGCGGAGATTCCCGGGAATAATCCGGCGATGCATCAGACGCTACCGGAACTTCCCGTCACCTTTCACGCGAGCAGGCGCATGCTGCTGCTGATGCTGTTGTGTTCCGCGCTACTCGTGGCGGGCGGCATCTGGACCTACGCAGCCGAACCCGTGGTTGCGATCATGGGAATCGGATTTTTCGGCCTTTGCGGGCTCGTCGCAATCGTCTGCATGATTCCGGGAGCGTCGTATCTGACTCTGACGGCCGAGGGCTTCTGGTTCGCAAGCCTGTTTCGCAAGAATTTCGTCGCGTGGAAAGATGTGGATCATTTCATCGTCGCCGACATCCGGGCAAACAAGATGGTCGGATGGAACTACACAGCGGACTTCGGACATCAATCCGCACTGCGCCGCGTGAATTCGGCGATTGCGGGTATCGAAGGAGGATTGCCCGACACATACGGACATTCGGCCGCCGAGCTGGCGGAACTGATGAACGAGCTGCGAGCAAAATTCGGCGACTCCTCCCGGGAATCCCTTCCCGGCACCACCAGATCCTAGATCGACTTGAAGACGGCTTCCTCGCCGAGCGGATTCTTGCGTTTGACGCGGATACTCTCGGCCCACTCGCGTGCGAAGTCGCGCTGCATGTGGCGATTCACGAGCGCGGTGACGGTCATCGCGATCAGCGCGCCGAGCGAGGCGAGCGCCATGTCCTTGTGCGCATCCCAGATGTCGCCCTGCGTGCCCAGATAGGCCGCGCCGAGCTCTCCGCCCACGGTTTCCGCGGCGCCCCACTCGATGAGCTCGTAAAGCATCGAGGTCGACATGGTCAGGTCCAGCGGCAGGAAGTAGCCCCAGAAGCCGCGCACGTTGCCGATGCGCAGGAACATCTCGCGGATCGGATACGCCATCAGCAGTCCGTAGAGGAAATGCACCAGCCGGTCGAAGTGATTGCGCCCACCCGCGAACACGGGGAACCATTCGTCGTACGGCACCTTCGCGTAGGTGAAATGCGATCCCAGCGTGTGCAGCATCAGGAAGACGAATATGCAGGTGTACGAAACACGCGACAGCGGGAACGAATTGCGCGTCCAGATCAGGAATCCCACAGCCAGGAATACGAGCACGTTCTCGAGCAGCCAGTCCGCGCGGTCATGGGGGTTGAACGCCAGCACGGTCCACCACACTGCGTACACGATCATGAGCGTCAACAGATAGGGCTTACGCGACAACATTTTCTTTCTTCTCCGGTTCGACCTTGAGCACCACGCGCCGCCAGTAACTCGCCAGGTCCGCGCGCAGCTCCGGCAGGAATAGATAGACCGCTATCAGGTTCGGAATCGCCATGCAGAAATTGAGCGGATCGGCGATGTTCACCACCTGCGTGATGTCGAGCGTCGTCGCGAACGACAACATGATGCACAGGAAGAGCCGGTACGAATAGCGGCTCGCGCGAGTTTCGCCGAACAGCCAGGTCCAGGCGGTCTCGCCGTAATAACCCCACGTGATGACCGTCGACAGCGCAAAGCAGATTGCCGCGACGGCGAGCACCGCGGGAAACCACGGTACGACGGTGGCGAACGCGGCCGAGGCGAGCGCGATGTCCCTTGCGTCGCTGGTTTCGAGCGCGCCGCTGACCACGATGACGAGTGCCGTGATCACGCAGAGCACGACGGTATCGAGAAACGGTTCGAGCAGCGCCGCGAAACCCTGCGACATCGGCTCGCCGGTACGCACCGTCGCATGCGCCATCGGCGCCGAACCGATGCCGGCTTCGTTCGAAAACGACGCGCGCCGGAATCCCTGGATCAGTGCGCCGAGCGCGCCGCCCGCGACGGCGTCCGTCGAGAACGCCTCCGTGACGATGCGGTAGAGGCCGTGCGGAATCGCCTCGTAGTTGACGCCGAGCACGACGATGCAGCCTATCAGGAACAGCACGCACATGAACGGCACGAGTTTGGCCGTCCAGCTCGAGATGCGTTTCATGCCGCCGAACAGGATGATGCCGATCCACACGGCGATCACGACACCGAACACGAATGCGTGCTCGAAGCCGGTCACGGCGCGGAACTGTGAATACGCCTGGTTGACCTGGAAGACGGTCAGCGATGCGCCGATGGTCGCGACGCAGAAAAAGCCGGCGAGGAACTTGCCGAGCCGCGGCATGCCGACGCGGTTGAGCGCGATGGGCACGTAGTGCATCGCGCCGCCGGTGACCGTGCCGTCCGGGCGGATCACGCGGTATTTCGTGGCCAGCGCGACCTCGGCGAATTTCGCGCTCATGCCGAGGAAACCCGCGACACACATCCAGAACGCGGCGCCGGGCCCGCCCACCGCGATCGCAAACGCGACACCCGCGATGTTGCCGAGCCCGATGGTGCCCGAGACCGCGGCGCTGAATGCCTGGAACGGCGAGGTCTCGCCCGCGAGACTGCGGTTCGAGAAGTCGCCGCGGATCACGTGCAGCGCGTGTTTGAAACCGCGCAGGTTTATGAAACGGAAGTAGATGGTCGTGACGATGCTGCCGGCAACGAGCCAGGCGAGGATCAGCGGGAGATCGGCGTCGCCGAGGGGAACCGCGTAGAACACGACGGCGCCGAGCCAATCCGCCACCGGCGCCAACCACGCGTTTATGGTCTGGTCGAGATTCATTGCTGGCAGATTATGGTTCATTCACCGCTTGCGCTCGGGGAATATTCACGCGCATTGCACGCTTCCCCGCGATTTCCGCATCCACCTATTGCGATTGCGCCGCGCTCGCTTCTAACCTGTTGGCAGGTGGATGTTGGACGAGGTCGTACGATGGTCCCGCGGGATCGCTTGTTCGGATTCGTGCTGTGTTCGCTGGTGGCCGCTGCGGCGGCTCGCGCCGGCGATGACGCGCACGAGCGTCCGATCGCGAAGCCCGCGCCGCTCGAAATTCCGCATACCACCGAGCTCGACCTGGCTCGTCAGGCGAAGAAGCGGGATCGCAGGCCGAACAACATCGAGAATCACCAGTTTCTCGACTTGACCCCTGGACTCAAACCGGTCGTGTGGCCGAAAGCCAGCGACATCCGCGCGCGCCTCGTCACGCCGGAGCTGCGCCGGACGCCGCTGGTTGGCTGGATCGCCGAGAACCTGTACCGCAGCAAGAAAGACAACGGCTGGTGCCTCGAGGTCGATCCGGGCGAAGGCGAATACGTCGTCTTCTATCGCCTCAATCTCTAGCGTGGGCGGGGCGGGCTCAACCGCTCGCGCCCTCACAGGCCCGATACACCTGCGCGACTGAACGCGACCGGCCCCCCACCGCATCGAGCGTCGCGATTGCCCGCGCGAAGCGCGCCTCGTCACCATCGCAGACACGCCGCGCCAGCACGTGAGCCTCGGCGACTTCGAGGCTGCGCAGATTTTTCACCGCGTAGCACCGACCCGGCCGGATGAGCGCATCGTCGATATCGGTGACGTTCGGCAGGTTGGTCGTGAAAATGATCTTGCGGCCCTGTGCGCGCGCGACTCCGTCCGCGATCGCGAGAAAGCGGTGCATCTGCTCGTTACCGCTGGTGCGCGCCTTGAGCAGGTGATCCGTGTCCTCGATGACGAAGGCATCGTGCGATCCGGTGATGAAATCCACGAACACCTCGTCGCTGCACAGCGCACGTTTGTCGGAGGTGTACATGATCTCGGCGTTTTCGCCCTTGCGGCGTGTCATCTCCGAAAGAATCGCGCGCACCAGGCGGGTCTTGCCCGTGCCCGGAGGTCCGAGCAGGATCAAAACCGATGACGATGAGTCGAGATAAGCGTCGATGAACGCCGTCACCGGCATGCCGAGCGACGGATAGGCCTCATCGAGCAGCCGCGCGTCCGCGAGCTCTTCGAAGCTCGCGTTGCGGAGCTCGCCGTTGGCGGCCGTGAACTGCCAGTCGAGCACGAACGTCTCGTCCTGCACACGCTGATCGCCGGCGACGGTCTTGAGCCGTGCGATCACTTCGTCGGCGCGCACGCGGGTCTCCGCCCAGATCTGGAACCAGCATGAGCAATACGCCGTCTTGTTGTGGCCGGTGGCGTGCACGAATGCACCCGGCGCGCTCATGAGCACCGAGCCGGTCGAAATCCGCTGCGTCGTGAACGCGGCGTCGAGCGCGAAATCGTCGAACAGCTCGGCGACCTTGCGGCGCGCGGACCAGCGTTCGAGCCGGTGCACCGGGAGGTTGCGCGTGGCGAAGTCGATCGCGCGCATCGCGCGGGCGCGCGCGATGGCGCTCGCGATGTCGTGCACCTCGAGATTCAATGCGACGTTCATGCCGGGGACGATTCCGTCACGGGCTTCGCGTTCCTGCAGCTTGTGCAATGTCATATACGTTCTATCGTTTATTCACTGGTTCATTCATTGGCGCGGGGGCCTCGCCCCAAATGACGAGGCCCCGGTGGCGGCAGCCGACCGGGGCCTCGTGGAACGAAGTGCCGGAGAGCTGCCGAATGCAACCCTCCGCAATGAAGGGCTAGCAGTCGTTCTCGTTTTCATCACGCAGGCAGCCGCGCGGCGGGGCCGCGAGCGCATGCGTGAATTGAATGCGGTGGTAGTTAGGTGTCATAGGGGCGCGCATTCTAGGCGCGAATCGCGCGGTGTCAAGCGCTGATTGAGGTCTGTCCCCGTTTGCTAGGAAACGAGGAATGTCCCCATTTAAGGGCCGATCCATTTGACGGGGTCGCGGCTGCGGGCGCCGTGTTCGAGCAGCCACTGGTACACCGACTTGGTCTGCTCGACGTCGATCCACGAGTTGGCGTGGATGAACAGCACGGCAACGCGGTTGCGGCTGAAGATCTGCACCTGCGAGTACTTGCCCATGTGCTGCAGCGCCACGCCGTCGATGTTGCCCATCGTGAGCTGCAGCTCGGACATGAGAAACCCGTCCTCGAGGCTGAACAGGTTGAGATCACGGTCCGTCTGCACGTACACGCAGTCGAAGAAGTCCGGGGGATCATCCGTCTCGACGATGGCCGCCGAGCACTGCCTGCGAACCGCGACGTCCGCGGGCGTGATGCCGGCCACCTGCAGCATCTGGTCGTTCTGGACGGCTTTCTGCACGTCGCGGTAGTTCGACCCGTGGGCAACGGCGGCGGCGAACAAGGCCACGATGAAGATGACGAGGACGCGCATGCGCGCACTGTAAGGCGCGGCCACGGGCCGGCGGTGTCAGTGAAAATCACCTGCGTTGCAGGCGGACTCTCACTTCCCTCCAGGCAAAAAAAAAC
This sequence comes from Alcaligenaceae bacterium, assembly GCA_036677145.1. Taxonomy (GTDB): domain Bacteria; phylum Pseudomonadota; class Gammaproteobacteria; order Steroidobacterales; family Steroidobacteraceae; genus CADEED01. The sequence goes on along the minus strand of JAKFFF010000025.1, from coordinate 1,421 downwards.
GCGTGCAGGCCCTTCCGTTCCTGCACGCGTCTTGTCCAGCAAAAAGTCTCACGAGGGGGGAGGAGAACATTCCGCAGACGAACTAGATAAAGCAATCGCCGTGCCAACGTGAAAACGAGGCCGAAAATCGCAACTTACCTGCCCGCAAGCCTGATTTCGTGATTTAACCGGGCTGAAATACCGGTCCGATCCCATGATGAGTGCACCCGCACCGATTTCGCTTCAGTGCGGTGCAGGGCGCAGGGAAACGCCTAGTTGATGCGTATGCGGAATTGGATCGTGAACGAAGGATTGCCGCTGCCGGCCGCGTTCATGGTTCCGCCGGGAGCAATACGCACCGCCCGAATGGCCGGGTCGTACCCATTGGCGTCCGGCGCCGGCGGATGGCCCCACGGGCCCGCGGGTCCCACGGCGGAATACGACACGTTCGACGCGTAGACATAGATAAGGCCGCTTGGCGTCGCACCGTTTGCGAACGTGACGGGATTTCCCGATGTCGTTGCCACGTACATCGAGGCGTTCGCGGGAATCGCGTCGGTGATTACCAGCGTGCCGTCATCGACGGTGCCCGGGCCGCTGTTGGTTGCCTGGATCTCGTACTCGATGACGGATTGCGGAATGCGCTTCGGGTTCGAAGTGCTCACCGGATCCGAGATCACGCGCGAGATCTTGAGGATCGTGAGCGAGGGGCGCGGGATCTCCACGATGAAGCTGCCGACACCCAGGTCGGTGACCAGGTTTTCGACGCCTTCACGCGCCAGGACGTTCACGGTCCAGCCTCCCTCGGGCGCGTTCGCCGGAAGCACGAACGCGTACTCGAAGGTGCACAGCGCCGAAGTCGTGGAGTTGCAGACCGCGGGCGTGCCACCTCCGCCCTGCACAACGGACATCGCGGCGGGCGACAGCACCACGGAGCCGCCCGGATTAGCGATGCTGACGTTTGCACCATTGATATCGAAGCCGCCGAATGGATCGCTGACGACCGCGCGCACGTACACCGTCGCGCCGGGCGCATAAGTACCGGTGACGACGCCGCCCGCAAACGGCTGGTTGTAGGTCTGTACGCTGTTGACGTTGATGACCGTCGCGCTATTGAGATCCGCGCGCGAGTAGTTGGAGCCGGTGTAGGGCGTCAGGCTCACCGAGCGGTTGCTGGTATTGCCGCTGTTGTTGTTGACCACCAGCGAAAACGTCGAGCCCGCCGGCACCGCGACACCCGTGGTGTTCAGCGTAAACGTGTACATGGTCGGAGTCGTCGCCATCGAGGAGGCGCCGGTCGTGCCGGTGAACGCGCGCGTCGCGGTCGCAATCACCGGGCCCAGGGCGGAATTGCGCAACGTAACGGTGATCGTGCGGCTCGCATTGGTTGAGCCGGTGCGCGCCAGCAGCAGGTTGACGTTGAAGTTGCCCGGATTGAGCGT
>JAKFFF010000024.1:0-12685 GCA_036677145.1 Alcaligenaceae bacterium | reverse complement strand
CTGGATCGTTTCGTCGACACGCCCACGCTGCTCGATTTCATCTCGATGTGTGATGTCTACGTCACGCCGTATCTCAACGAGAGCCAGATGACATCCGGAACGCTGGCGTACAGCTTCGGCATGGGAAAGGCCGTGGTTTCGACTCCCTACTGGCACGCCCGTGAATTGCTGGCGGACGGGCGCGGTGTGCTGGTTCCGTTCAACGACGCCGCGGCGATCGGCAAGGAAATCGCAGGGCTGCTGAGCGACGACGCACGGCGCGATCAGATGCGCGAGCGCGCGTATTCGAGCAGCCGGTCGATGACCTGGGAGTGCACCGCGGCAAGTTACGTCGCCGTGTTCCAAAGCCTGCGCCGCGCCGTCGCGGTGGCGGTCAATACAACGCCGCGCAACGACGCCATGTCCCTGATGAACAATCCGCCGCCCTGGGTGAAACTCGAACATCTCGAATTGATGTGTGACGACACCGGGTTGTTGCAGCATGCAATCCATGCCGTGCCCGATCGCAAACACGGCTATTGCGTCGACGACAACGCTCGCGCGCTGCTGGTGGCCAGCTCGCTCGCCGCGACCGGCGAGCTGCACATGTCCGAAACCTACTGCATGCGCTTCGCCGCCTTCGTTCAGCACGCCTGGAATCCGGATCGCAAGCGGTTCCGCAATTTCATGAGTTTCGACCGGCGCTGGCTCGAAGACGTCGGCTCGGAAGACAGCCATGGGCGTTCGTTGTGGGCCCTGGCGCAGTGCGCCCGTAGCGACCCCAACCACTCACGCCGGCGCTGGGCGAGCGCGTTGTTCCTCGAGGCACTGCCGGCGGCGGAAAGTTTCGTTTCACCGCGCGCCTGGTCTTTCACGTTGCTCGCGCTGGATGCGTACATCAAGTCGGCGGACGCGACGCCCTATCTATTGAGCCTGCGCCGCGAACTGGCCGGCCGGTTGATCTCTAGCCTGGCGGCGGTGGAAACACGCGACTGGGTGTGGTTCGAGAAAAGCCTGGCGTACGAAAACGCGAGAATGCCGCAGGCGCTGATCGTCACCGGTATCGCCACCGGTGACGCAGCCTGCGTGGCCGCCGGGCTGCGGTCGCTGCGCTGGCTCATGACGCTGCAGACTTCGCCGGCGGGTTGCTTTCGCCCGGTGGGATCGCAGAGTTTCGGGGAAGAGTTACGCGCGCCGCGGGCCTTCGATCAACAGCCCCTGGAAGCCACCGCGACGATTTCGGCATGCCGCGCGGCCTGGCGCGCCGATCCCGAGCCGCGCTGGAGAGCTGATGCGCTGCGGGCATTCAGCTGGTTCCTCGGCCGCAATGATCTTTCGATTCCGCTCGTCGACGTCGAAACCGGCAGTTGCAGCGATGGACTTCATCCGGATCGCGCCAATGAAAACCGTGGCGCCGAGTCGGTTGTCTCCTGGCTGCTGGCGCTCACAGAAATCCGCGAGCTCTACCGCGTCGGCAATCCCGCGATGAAGCCGAAGGTGATCCGCGAGGCGCGCATCGACGCATCCAACTCGTCTGTCACGCACCGAGAGTAGCCCTTGACGCAAGCATCGTTTCTCAACCGTCAGGCTCTTTATCTCAGGCCCGACCCATCGCGTGTGGTCGTGCGGCCGTTCAAACCCGCCACCGAGCCGCGCGACTTCAATCCCACCGACAAATCACGCGCGAACCACATCGTCGACCGGGTGCTGGCGCTCGACGCGGAGTCGGTGGCTTTCCAGCTCGCGGAAGTGCTCGAAAATTTCGAAGGCCGCCATCGCAAGCTCCTCGACAAGTTCGAGGCGCGCGCCGATGAAATGGAAGAGGCGCTGGTCGAACACGCCCCGTTCAGCAAGGAGCAGCGCCGGCTGGTCGGCGCCTATTTCCTGCACGAGTATTCGTTCGAAGCGGCGGCGTTGTTCAATCCCAGCATCGTCGCGCATCCGGACCAGGCCGGCGCGCCCCCGGGCGGCGTGCGATTCGTGCTGAGTCTGCGGGCGGTAGGCGAGGGTCATATATCGTCCCTGAACTTCAGGTCCGGGTCGGTGGGCGCGGACGGCAACGTCAGCATCGAACCGACGGTACGGCTGGCCTCGGTCCCCAAGGTAGATAGACGCACGGAGGAGCCGGACGGTGAAACCATCGAGCTGAGTTTCAATCCGGAACAGCACATCAGCGAGCGGGTCATATTTCCGCTGACCGCATCGCAGTCGAACGGCATCGAGGATGCGCGCTTCGTGGAATTCGACGGCCCACAGCGCACCTACTATGCGACCTACACCGCCTACAGCGGCAAGGCCATCCGCTCAGAGTTGATCGAGACGCAGGATTTCCTCTCGTTCCGCATGTCGCCGATGCGCGGCTCCGCGGCGCAGAACAAGGGCATGGCGCTGTTTCCGCGCAAACTCGATGGCCAGTTCGCGATGATCGGCCGGCAAGACAATGAAAACCTCTATCTGATCCAGTCGGATGACCTTTATCGCTGGGAAGGCGGGCGCGCCATCCTCAAGCCAAGATTTCCGTGGGAGTTCGTGCAGATAGGCAACTGCGGTTCGCCCATCGAACTCGACGAGGGTTGGCTGCTCCTGACGCATGGCGTCGGGCCCGTGCGCCGGTACTCGATCGGCGCGGTCCTGCTCGACAAGGCGGATCCGTCGAAAGTGCTCGCGCGCTCACGCGAGCCGCTGGTGCGGCCGGAACCCGGCGAGCGGGAAGGTTACGTGCCCAACGTCGTGTACACCTGCGGCGCATTGCGTCACCGCGACCTGATCGTTCTGCCGTACGCCATCTCGGACACCTATTCCAATTTCGCGACGATCAAGATCGCGTCGTTGCTGGCGAACATGGAGGGCTGATCGCGCCGCTCACACGCGCGAACCTGACCGGATTCGCCACAAACCCCAGGCGGCGATGACGGCGGTCATCACCGTCATCACCGCCGCGAAAATCACGACCCCGACTTGCGCGATGATGGGCACCGCGAGCGCGGTGACGATCCCGCCGCCGAAGAACGGCTCATAGGCGAGCTGCTTGTACGCATAACCCGTGCGCGCTTCGGTCACCGCCTTCGGATCCGCCATGTCGGCCAACACGAACCCGGTCGCGACATTGCCCATCGACTGCCCGAAATCCGCGCTCGCGTGGGCGAGTCCGTTGATCGGAAAAAGGCGAGGGCCGATGTACAGGAAGACGATCACGCTCCACGCGGTGCCGAGTGTCGCGAAGATCAGTACGGAATGGATTTCCTTGCCGATGACTTCCAGGGACATCGTGCCGATCGCCGAGATGAGCAGCAGATCGAGCGCCGCGCCACCGACATCCGAGACCATGCGCCTGTCTATGCCGCGCTCATATCGCAGCGGCCGCGCCAGCAGCTGCACGAGCACACCGCCGACCAGCGCGAGCGGGAACAAAGGCATGTGTTCGAAGAAGCTGCTGCCGAGCAGGCGATGCTCCAACCACCGCACCAGCAACAGCAGCGCGATGCCGATGCCGATCGCAATGGCGATGAACGTGAGCGCCGAGGTGAACGCGCTCAATCCGCTGAGATGCGCGGGTATCGGCGGATCGTTGAGGTCCTGCGAGATGCGGCCGATATCGAGGTCGCCTTCTTCGTCGCAGCTCTCGAGGACGTGTCGATCCTTCAACCGGTTGACGAGCACGGTGCCGAGCACGACACCGATTGCCAGGCTGAGCGTCGCCAGCGCCAGGCCGAGATCCGCGAGTTCTCCCACGCCGTAACTGCGGAACTGCTCCTCGAGCCCGGCCACGGTTCCATGACCGCCGGAGAAGGATGCTTCGAGCATCACGCCGGCCTCGGGTGGCAATCCGAAAAAGGGCCCGAGTACGAGCAACACGGCGAGACTCGCGATCGCGAATTGCCCGAACGAAAACAACATGCCGCTGATGACGTGAGGCGCGGACGCACTCCACAGGATTCGGGTCGACGGCAGTGGCTTGCCGATCAGCAGCGCGGCGAACACGACACTGATCAGCAGGCCAGGCAGCGTCGACCAGACATCGAGCACGCCGACCGGGAAAATTCCTTGTCCGCCGATGAGATGTCCCAGAACTTGCGGGCCCGCGAGCAGCGTGACGAATCCACCTATCACCGCCGCGGGCACGTGAAGGCGCTGAAAAGCCCGGACGTTGCGGCGGATCAATGATGAGACTGCCAGCATCAGCCCGAGAAACACGAGGCCGAGCCCCACGGTTGCGGGCGTCATCGCGCGCCCGCGGCAAACGAATCAGCGAATGAACGCGCGCCGCACGTATCCATGCGGATCAGCCTGCGGGAACGTGCCGGAGTTACAAGTGGACGTTGGACTGATGGCGAACGAGGTTCGAATCGAGAGCCATGAGGCGCGCGTATCCCGGGAAATCCAGGCGGAATCTGCGCTTGAGATCGGCCGCGCCCGCTTCGATGCGGTCCCACTCCCACGCGGGACGATTCTCACTGAAACCGAACACGACGATGTTGCCGTCCTTCCGGACCGGGAGCGTCAGCAGATCTTCACCAAAGGCGTCACGGAGTTTCGTCAGGTGAGCGTCGATGGACTTCGGGTCGCCACACAGGTTGGTGACGAATACTCCGTCCGCGGACAGGCGCTGGCGCGCCATCCGGTAGAACTCGATCGAATCGAGTGCCGTGGCGATCCCCTCCCGATCGCAGGCGTCGGCAAGAATCACGTCCTCGGAGTAGTTTGGTTGCGAAATGTAGTTGGCGCCGTCGGTGTTGATCACGCGAAAACGATGATTGTCAGGCGGAATGGAAAACTCATCGCGCAGCGTGATGACGTCCTGGTTCACTTCGACGGCCGTGATCGAGGCGGCGGGCAGATTGTAGTAACAGAACTTGGCGAGAGATCCGCCGCCCAGGCCAAGCTGCAGGATGCGCTCCGGGGCGCCATTGAAAAGCAGGAACGCCATCATCTTCCGGGTGTAGGCGAGGGCCAGCCTTTCCGGATTGTTGAGTTCCATCGCGCTTTGCACGGCCCAGAAATCGAAGTGCAGGAATCTGCGCCGGCCATTGTCGACGACGAATGGCTTGTTATAAGTGCCCGCGTACACCTGTGCCCGGAGTGTTTCCGGGCAACTGTCCTGCGGCTCGAGAAGGCGCAACATGACGTTCGCATTCGCGATCGCGCTCTCGATGGCCAGCAGCCGCGCGCGTCTGCGTTTCACGGCTGATCAGTCGCGAGACAGGGCGGGCAGATCGGGCTTCGCTTTTGGCACATGGGCACCCGATTCAAGAGGCAGCACCACATCCAGGGGACCCAGCGGTCCGCGGGACGAACGTTGTTGCATCAGTTCGCATACGGCGCTGATGACGTCGCCGACCTGCGGAGCGCGGGCAGGAGCCGATGAAGCGGTACTGGCGGCAATCACGTGCACGGCCGCCACCGCGCTTGCGCTGCGCCCCTTGAGCCCCTGCGAGCCCAGCGTCAGCGCCGTCAGGAATCCTCGTCCCCAACGATGCAGCCCTTCGATCTGTTCGCGGCCTCGCAGCGCGTGGAGCACCGAAGAATCGAAGCTCGAAGGCTGGATGCAAAGGTCGCGATCGAGCGCCTGCATGAATCCTGCGATCAGCGCTACGAACTCATCATATTGCCGGTGCGACGAAATCTTGTTCGGCACTTTCCAGCCGCGCTCGCCCCAGATGAGAGGCAGCCATGCCCCGGAGGAGATGCCCACCGGCCAGGCGATGAGCGCGACCAGGTAACCTTCGAGCTCCGCCATTTCCATGTGGCCACGTGGCCACGCAGCTTCGCGCAGCCAGGCGGTGAGCCGGGTGCGCTGTGCGGCGCCGAAGGGCATTGGCTCTCCCAGGGCGCGCAGATTCGGCGGCATGAAGTCGCCTGCCTGGGCCTGGGCCAACCGGTAACGCTTGGACAAACTACTCATCAGCCGCTCTTGCGGCGTGAAAAACTCTTTTCTCCCGCCTCCGGTGCCCAGGCCTTGCCGGTGCGTGATTCGATGTAGGCGCGCATGAGCCGGCGCACGACCTGCGAGGGCGTCGCGTCTTCCTCGGCGCAAAGACGTTCGAACACTTCTTTCTTGCGCGGATCGATCAGGATGGTCAGGCGGGCGGTGCGTTCTTCGAGGGCCAAGGGAATGCTCATGTGTGAAGGATGCGTGTTGGATTATAATGTCATTCACATCCCAGCGCCACGCCGCATCCGGGGTGATGCCGTACATGCCTGAATCCAAAGACATTCACCTGCTGGAATTCGAAAGTCCGTGGGCTTGCCAGCCCGGCACCGTCCGCGCGTTCCGGCCGGCGGAAGGGGCGAGCCGCGACGAGCTCGCGAAACGCGCCGGGCGCAACGAACTCGAGCGGCCGTACATCTTCGAAACGCCGCACGAGCGGCGCATGCATTTCACGAACGACGCCACGCAGAGCGCGATGTTGCTGCGCGACCCGGACGCGCTCATCGCGCAGTACACGCGCAAGATGATGGCGTTCCTGCTCTTCAATCCGAATCCCGGCCACATCGTGATGATCGGGCTGGGTGGCGGGTCGCTGGCGAAGTTCTGTTATCGGCATCTGCCACGATCGAAAATCACCGTCGTCGAGATCAACGCGGATGTCATCGCCTTGCGCGACGAATTCTGCGTTCCGAGGGACGACGAACGCTTTCGAGTCGTACACGACGATGGCGCCGGCTTCGTGGAGCGGCTCGGCGAAAAGATGGACGTGTTGTTGATCGACGCGTTCGATTCGGACGGCATCGCGCAGTCGCTGGCGACACCGGCCTTCTATGCGAGCGCCGCGCGCCAGTTGACGGACAACGGCATGCTCGTCATGAATTTCTGGGGCCCCTGTGATCGATATGTCGACAACCTGGTGCAGGCGCGCGCGGCATTCGGCGACAGTTTGCTGCTCGTTCCAGTGTCGGGCGATGTGAACGTCTTGTTGTTCGGGTTCAAGCAGGCGCCGCCGCAGTCCATCACCGATGAGCTCGACTCCGTCGCGAAGCGTTTGCAGATGCGATTGCTGCTGGATTTCCCGCGGTATCTGCGGCGCATCTGCCAGGGATACTCATTGTCGGATTCCCAGCCGATCGAGGTGGAGATCGCCGCGGCCCTGTGCCGGCCGGTACATGCCGTCGTCACCGAGGGCCGGCGCGTGGAGGTCGCACGCCAGCCGCCGAACGCCGAAGAATGATTTCCCAGGGCCCAAGATCGCGGATCTCCGGCGACGTGAGCTAACTATCCAGCGCGGGCCCGGACTGATCCGCGCGGCGTCAATCCATCACGAACGACTTGCGCACGCTCACCCAGTACTCGATCGAACTGTAGTGGAAGTCATCGAGATTGCTGCTGTCGTGTACGAACACCATGCGCGGCTGCAAGACCCACGTTGGGGCGAAGCCCCAGGTGAGTCCCGCCTCGATCTCGTACAGGTTGTCTTCGCGGCGGAGGATGTACGCCTCGTCGAGCGTGTCCGGATGGAAGTGGATGTGATCCGTGTTGAAGCGATTGTTCTCCCACAAGGCGAAAACGTCGCCGCTCAAACTCTCATTGAACGGCCAGGCGAGACTGAGGGTTATCCCGTAAAAGCCCGAGTCGCCGTCGGGCCGCTCGGTCGCATATTGATAGCCGCCGAAGATTCCGGCGGAAACACTCGCGGCGCCGTCCGCGAACGAGTGGATCCAGTCGGCATTTGCTTCGGCGGTCGAGCGGCTGCGATCGCTCAGCTCGCCGCTCGGGTACTCGCGGCGTCGCACGAACAGGCCGAGTGCGATCTCGTTGCGAACATCGAGCGCCTGGCTCCAGCCCGCGGAAATTCCGTAGTCGTGGCGATAGTCGCCGTCGCCGATGTATTCCCGCCGGCCGCGCAGCGCCACATTGAAGTTCCCGTCGCCGAACGAATGGCTCACGCCCAATCTCGCGCCGAGGTCCGAATCATTGCGTGTGGTGGAGCTGTCGTAGCCGCGCCATTCGTAGTCGACGCTCGCGTTCAAGGACAGGCCGCTCGGATATAGATAGCTCAGCGCACCCGCGAGGCCGGCGATGTACAAGGCCTCGCTCGGCTCGGAGCTGCCGCTCGAGGAAGTCACCTTGTAGCCGCCGACGCCAAGCTCGACGTAGTCGAATCCGACGAGCACACCGTCGCCGCCCTGTTCCAGGTAGCGCTTCGCCGCCTGCGAAGAAATTTCCGTCTGTGATTCCAGGTCGGCGGGGAGGTTCTCCAGGCCCAATACCGTATCGAAAAGTATCCTGGCATCGGCGAAACGGCCGCATGCGTGATAGGCGCTCGCGAGTTCGAGCTTCGCGGACACAGAATCCGAATCCGCCTCCAGCGCCTTCTGCAGCGCGGGAATGTCGCAATCCGCCGCCGCCGGCACCGCACAAACCAGCGCCACGAGCAGTGCGGAGAACGGGCGCATACCAGACTTACCCATGGAGCCGCAGCGTGCGCGAGTGTGTCGCGGTTGCAAGTGGACGTTGGCCCGATGGGAAACCCCGGTCAATGCAGGCTCGCCGCTCATGCCGATTCGGGATGTCGTTATAAGCCGCGGCGATAAGGCTCACCCATCCGATGCTGGCAGCACCCGCAAGCGTCGCGGGGACAACGCGATGCGCTGAGAACCTTCCGGGTCTATCGACATGCTGATCCGCCATTTATTGCGCGCGAGGTGCGGCCAGTAGATTGCCCGACACCAAACTAACCACCGTCAGGGAACAGGATTCAGTCATGAGTGTCTCTCGCGTCTCGTCTTCACAACAGGTGCGTGTTGCCGTTGCCGTCGCCCTCGGACTTTCCGGCGCGGCCGCATTCGCGGATGACGCGGCGGTCGCCACGAGCGCTGCCACCGCCTCGGGCACCGCGCCCGAACAACCGCTCGAGCAGGTCATCGTGACCGGCACCCGCCGCGCCGAACGTACGGTGCTCGAATCGAACGTGCCGATCGACGTGGTGTCGAGCCAGGATCTGCAGAAGACCGCCACGGCCGACATCAACGGCAAACTACAGGCGCTGGTTCCTTCGTATAACGTGCGTCGCATCCCGACATCCGACGGGTCGATCTTCGTGCGGCCGGCCTCGCTGCGGAATCTTTCTCCGGATCACACGCTGGTGCTGGTCAACGGCAAGCGATTCCATCGCTCCGCGTTCGTCGACGTCACCGCGCGCGGCGCGCAGGCGGTGAACCTGGCGCTGCTGCCGGCCGGCGCGTTCAAGCGCACGGAAGTGCTGCGCGACGGCGCGGCGGCGCAGTACGGCTCCGATGCCATCGCCGGCGTGATCAACTTCATTCTCAACGACCAGCCGGGCACCGACGCCTACGTGCAGTTCGGCGAGTTTTCGGATGGCGATGGCCGCAATCTGCAGGTCGGCGTGTCGAGCGGCTTCACGCTCGGGCACACCGGCTTCCTGAACATCGCGGCGGAATACGTCGACGGCAAAGCGAGCAACAACGGCACGCAGCGTTACGACGCCGCCGCCATCATCGCGCAGGGTGGCGCGGCGGCCGACGCCGCGCGTGGCCTCGGCGACGTCGTGCAGCGTTACGGTCTGCCGGAACTCGAGAGCAAGAAGGTCTTCCTCAACTCCGGCATCTATCTCACCGAAAACACCCAGGTGTACGTCTTCGGCAATTACACCGAAGACTCCGGTGTCGCCGACTTCAATTACCGTCCGTCGATCACCGTCAGCGGCCTCAACGCCGACGGCCAGACGGTCACGTTCGCCCGCAACGGCGGATACAACATCAAGCCCAATGGACACCACTCCATCTACCAGACCAACGGCTCGAATGCGTCGGGAAGCTGGACGGCGACCGATCCGGATTTCAACCTGCTGGACATCTACCCGGGTGGCTTCACGCCGCGGTTTGGTTCCGATACCCGCGACTACAGTTTCGCGGCCGGGATCAAGGGCGCGCTGGGCGACAAGTTAGGCTGGGATCTCTCCGCGTCGCTGGGCAGCGACCGCATCGAGTATTGGCTGAAGGAATCCATCAACCTCTCGCTGGGATCACTCTCTCCGACCGAGTTCGACAACGGCGCCCGCGAACAGAAGGAGCAGACCGCGAACCTCGACTTCGTGTACGAGTGGCAGACGGCGCTCAGCAATCCGTTGAACATCGGCTTCGGATTCGAGTACCGCAACGAGGAGTTCAGCATCGACGCGGGAGAAGAGGCCTCCTGGGTGCTGGGACCTTTGCGCGATCTGTCACCGGCCGCGAACGGCTTTCCCGGCGCGCATCCCGCCACCGCCGGCGCGTGGTCGAGCCACAACACGGCCGCGTACGTGGACTTCGACATCGACCTGACGGACCGTTTCAACATCGGCGTCGCCGGGCGTTACGAGGACTACTCGCTGTTCGGTTCGACGACCAACGGCAAACTCGCGGCGCGCTTCGCGTTCAACGACGCGTTCAGTCTGCGCGGCGCGGTGAGCACGGGATTCCGCGCGCCGACGCCGGGTCAGCAGTACCTGCAGAACGTCAGCCAGAATCCGAACCTGGTGCCGGCGATTCCGCGTTCGGTGGACGTGCGGGCGCAGCTGCCGTCGAATTCCACGGCGGCGGCGCTGTTCGGCGGCGTGCAATTGCGGCCCGAGGAGTCGACCAATATCAGCCTGGGCGTGGTGCTGCAGCCGATTGAAGGTCTTTCGATCACGCTCGACGCCTATCAAATCGACATCGATGATCGCATCGGTCTATCCACCGACTTCGAGCTCACCGATGCGCAGCGCGCGCAACTCGCGGCCGTCAACGTGCCGCTGGCGACCGAGCTGACACACGTCCGCTTCTACACCAACAGCTTCGACACACGCACCCAGGGTCTCGATCTCGTCGCCGCCTGGCGCGGATCGGTGGGTCCCGGCCGCGTGGGCGTCACGCTGGCGGGAAACTACAACGAGACGGAGTTCCGCCGTTTCGATCCGGCGCTGTTCAACGAGCCGACACGCGTCGGCTTCCTCGAGACGATTCCGAACCTCACCACACATCTGTCCGCGGACTACGAGCTCGGCAAGTGGCGGCTGACGGGACGTGCGCGGCACTTCGGCAGCTGGACGTATGTCTCGAACACCTCGGCGGTTACGCCGGTCTACGAGGACATCGGCGCCGAGACGTTCTTCGACCTGGTCGGCAACTATGCGGTCACCGACAGCGTGAACGTCTCCGTGGGTATCGAAAACCTGCTGGACAACTACATCCAGGAAGTCGGACTCGTCACGGTGCGCAATAACGGGCGGCTGTATCCCGGCGGCGCGCCGTACGAAAACGACGGCCGCCAGCTCTATGCGCGGATCGGAATCCGCTTCTAGTTAGTGACGCGAGTACCGGCGCCCGGCGACAGGAAGTTGCCGGGCGCTTTTTTTGGCCGCACTGCTTTCAGCCCATCCTGGGTGATCCTGGGGCGATCCGGTCCGCTGCGCGCGCGAGGCTGGTTTGCGGGTACCATCCCGGCAGATGCCAAAAGAAACCGCGATCGTGAATATTCAGAAAGTGACCTCCATGCTGCGCGAGCAGGGCTGGTGGGTGCTCATCGCCGCGCTGCTGATCGCCGGCGCCCTGTGGGGTTTCGCCGAAATCGCCGACGAAGTCACCGAGGGTGAGACACATGCCTTCGACCGCGCGGTAATGCTGGCGCTGCGCGAGCCGGGGAATTATGAGGATCCCCTGGGGCCGGCATGGATCGAGCTCATGGCGCGCGACATCACCAGTCTCGGCGGCACCGTGGTGCTGGTGTTGCTGACGCTCGCAGCCGTCGGGTTTCTCTTGCTCAGTCGCAAGATCGGAGCGGCGCTGTTCGTCGCAATCTCGATCGCGGGTGGCACGGCGATCTCGTCGCTCCTGAAATCCTGGTTCGACCGGCCGCGGCCGGACCTCGTGCCGCACGCGGTAGAGGTAACCTCCGCGAGTTTTCCGAGCGGCCACGCGATGCTCGCGATGACCGCGTATCTCACACTGGGCGCCGTGCTTGCGGAGGTGCAGACGCGGCATAGCGTCAAAATCTACATTCTCGTTTGGGCCGTGTTCCTCAGCCTGCTGGTTGGCCTGAGTCGCATTTATCTGGGCGTGCATTGGCCCACCGACGTGCTGGCCGGCTGGTGCATGGGTTCCGCGTGGGCGCTGTTCTGCGGCTCTGTCGCGCTGTGGCTGCACAGACGCGGCGTGATCGAATCGGGGACCGCGAGGGAAAGATCGTGAAACGATTCGGACAGCTGCTGAAACTCCGGCCGGAGCATCAGGATGAATACGTGCGCCAGCACGCGGCCGTGTGGCCGGAAGTGCTCGCGCAGCTGAAGCGGTCCAACATCCGCAACTATTCGATCTATCTACGCGACGGGATCCTGTTCGCATACTTCGAATACACCGGCAACGATTTTGCGGCCGACATGCATGCGATGGCGGCCGATCCGGCCACTCGGCGCTGGTGGGCGGTCATGGAGCCCATGCAGGAGAAATGGCCCACGGCCACCGCGGAGGAGTGGTGGACGAACATGACCGAAGTGTTCCATCTCGAGTGAGGGTGTCATGACTCGCCGAATACTGCTGCTGCTTTGCCTGGGCGCCGCGTCGGCGGCGAACGCGCAGCGTTTCACCGCTGACTGGAAGTCCATCGATAGCCGGCCGACGCCCCAATGGTGGACGGACGCGAAGTTCGGCATCTTCATTCACTGGGGTGTGTATTCAGTACCGGCTTTCGCGTCCAAGGGCGAATACGCGGAGTGGTACTGGGAGCGCATCG
>JAKFFF010000023.1:0-35435 GCA_036677145.1 Alcaligenaceae bacterium | reverse complement strand
GATCTGCGTCTGCAGGCCATGGAAGTGGCGGGTCAGGAAATCCTGACGCGCGACAAGGTGAGCCTGCGCGTGAACCTGACCGCCCTGTGGCAGGTCACCGACGCTGTGAAGGCGCGTGCGACGGTCAGCAACTTCGTGGACTACGTCTACAAGGAGCTGCAGTTCGCGCTGCGCGAAGCGGTGGGTACGCGCACGCTGGATGAGCTTCTGACCGACAAGGGCGCCATCGACCGCGAGGTCGCGGCGTCCGCGGCGAAGCTCGAGGCCAGCGGTCTCGCGGTGCGTTCGGTGGGCGTGAAGGACGTGATCCTGCCGGGCGAGATGAAGACCATCCTCAACCAGGTGGTCGAGGCGGAAAAGGTGGCGCAGGCCAACCTGATCCGCCGCCGCGAGGAAACGGCTGCGACGCGTTCGCTGCTGAACACCGCGCGTCTCATGGAAGAGAACCCGACGCTGCTGCGTCTGAAGGAGCTGGAGACGCTGGAGAAGGTCACGGAGAAGGTGGGTTCGCTCACTGTCTACAGCGGCCTCGAAGGCGTGTTGAAGAACATGGTGCCCGGTCTCTCGTAGGCCTGGCATCTTTGGATGTATGGTGAATGAGATGGAAAAGAACTACGAAACATTGAACGTCGAAGGCGGACGCCACGTGAAGATGTGGACGCGCGGCGTGCCGGTGGACGAGTCTGCGAAGAAGCAGCTCGAGAACATCGCGCGCATGCCGTTCGTGCACTCGCACCTGGCCGTGATGCCGGACGTGCACCTGGGCAAGGGCGCGACGGTGGGTTCGGTGATCGCGACCAAGGGTGCGATCATCCCGGCGGCGGTCGGCGTCGACATCGGCTGCGGCATGATGGCGGTCCAAACTACCTTGAAGGCCAAGGATCTGCCGGAGTCGCTGGCGAACCTGCGTGCGCGCATCGAACGCGCCGTGCCGCATGGCTCGGTGACGGTGCGCGGCCGCGCGCACAAGGGTTCCTGGGGCAACACGCCGGATTCGGTGCGTACGCGTTGGGGCGCGCTCGATGCGCGTCACGGCGCCATTGTCGCGAAGTACCCGCGCCTGAAGAACAAGGAACCGCACAAGCAGTTGGGAACCTTGGGCGGTGGCAACCACTTCATCGAAGTTTGTTTGGACACCGAACAGACCGTGTGGGTGATGTTGCACTCCGGTTCGCGCGGCATCGGCAACCTGATCGGCCAGCTCTTCATCGAGCTGGCGCGCAAGGACATGAAGAAGCACTTCATCAACTTGCCGGATCAGGATCTCGCGTACCTGGTCGAGGGAACGGATCACTTCGACGACTACGTCGAGGCGATGACCTGGGCCCAGGACTACGCGGCCGAGAACCGCCGTTCGATGATGGATGCTGTGCTGCGCGTGATGCGCGAGGAGCTGCGTGCGTTCCAGTTGGGCGAGGTGGCGGTGAACTGCCACCACAACTACTGCACGCACGAGACGCACAACGGCTCCGACCTGATCGTGACCCGCAAGGGCGCGGTGAGCGCGAAGAAGGGCGAGCTCGGCATCATCCCGGGATCGATGGGTGCGCGTTCGTACATCGTGCGTGGACTCGGAAATCCCGAGAGCTTCGAGAGTTGCTCGCACGGCGCGGGTCGCGTGATGTCGCGTACCGCGGCGCAGAAGCGCTTCACGGTCGAGGACCACATCGCCGCGACCGAAGGCGTCGAGTGCCGCAAGGACAAGGACGTCATCGACGAAACGCCGGCCGCGTACAAGGACATCGACGCGGTGATGACGGCACAGCGCGATCTCGTCGAGATCGCGTACACCCTCAAGCAGGTTGTCTGCGTGAAGGGTTAGGTTGAAAGACCGGGCGGGCCACTTGGTCGGCCCGCTTTCTTTTTGGTTCTTCATCCATCAGCAGAAGTGATCCGAATGCCGTCTAACCAAACACCCCCAAACTTCAGGCGTCGCTAATGCCTGAAATCCACGAGCCTTCGCGACACGAAGCCCTTAAAGGTCCTGAATGGAACGCAGAGGTAGTCAGGAAGGAAATTGTTCATATCATCGACGACTTCGAACTCGCCTTGCGGCCATCGGGAGATTGGCCGACACACCCGCTGGAGGATGGCCATGCCGAACCCAAGTGGGCGCTATATTCGGGTGCAGCCGGAGCAATTGTGGCGTTGCGCATCCTGCGGCGTGCGGATTACGTCGCGCTGGACTGCTCCGACTTACTACCGCGCATTCACGATGCATATCTAAAGCAGCCCGACTACGGCTATCAAACTGGATTGCAACTGGGGGAGATTGGCATCTTGACCCCTGCAGTTCTGGTCGACCCTGACGATCGAAAGCTTACGAATCGATTAGTCGATTGCATGAAACGGACAATCGGTCACGTCGCGCGAGAGATCACGTCTGGGGAAGCGGGCATGATGCATGCCGCTCTGTCGCTGTTTCGACAAACTCATAATGAGTTGTGGAAAGATCTGTACTGCGAAGCCGCGCACTCATTGTGGGAAGCCTGGGAGTACGCGCCGACGACGCGGCAATGGTTGTGGAGAAACGAGATTTTCGGGTCGACGCGCTCGTATTACGGCGCATGTCACGGAGTTGCTGGGAACGCCCACGCGCTTTTGCGGGGCGCAGATCTACTACCCGACGAGTGGACTGAAACCATCATCCGACGAACTGCGGACACATTGGCCGAGGGCGCGATTCGAAACGATATGTGCGCGAACTGGCCGCTGAGCGCCGACCCGCCTCCGGTCGGAAAAAAACGGCTCGTTCAATGGTGCCATGGCGCACCCGGAGTTGTAACTGCGCTGGCTTGCGCACGACAGTTTCGGTTCGAGCGTTCGGCGGGACTTGCGGCGCTGATCGATGCTGCGGGCGAGCAAACTTGGATTGCCGGTCCCCTCAAAAAAGGATCCGGGATATGTCACGGCACAGCCGGCAATGGCTTTGCCTTCCTCGCGCTTCATGAATGCACCGGCGATGTCGCGTGGCTACATCGAGCACGCCAATTTGCAATGCATGCCATCATTCAATGCCGCAACGCTCGCCAGCAGTATGGTCAGGGTCGTTACACACTCTGGACGGGCGACGGTGGTCTCGCTATCTACTTACACTATTGCCTCCATCCGCAGTCCGTCGCGTTCCCGGGACTGGAAATCTTCTGAAACGACGGGCCGAGCGCCTCGAGCGTGTGGATCAGGACCTGATCACGCGGCGAATTTCCTTGCGGCATCGCGGGCCTTCGGCAGCCGGGTCCCGCCATGCATCACCATCCGGTAGATAGCCCGGCAATCGCGCCGGAAGCTTTTCGCGTCGTATCCCACATGGGCGAGCACGCGCTTGTGGTCGTGGAACACGATGTGCGCCGACACCACGAGCAGCGTGCGGTGCATGAATTCGACGACGCGCCGGAACAGTGGGTTACGTCGACCGCGAAGGGTCATCAGCAGCTGCGTTTCGTAACGCAGGTGCAGGGATTCATCGGTGCACATCGTGCGGCAGATGGTCTTGAGGCAGCGCGAGTTCGTGGCGCGCGCGAGTGCGCGGTAGTAGACGTAGCCAATCATCTCGGCGGTGACCAGGACCGTTACCGCCGCTTCGAAGCCGGCGAGTTTGCGAAGCACGCGGAAGATCGAATCGGTCCAGCTGCGTTGCTTGAGCGGAATGCCATTGGCCAGCATGAACTCCTTGAGCTGCGCGGCGTGGTGTTGCTCTTCCTTGATGAAGAGCGCCGTGACCTGCGGAAGCGCCGGAAGATTTCTGCGGGCGGAGAATCGCTCGGCGAACTTCAGCAGCGTGCGGCCCTCGGACTGTTCGCCGAGCTGAAATGTCGCGATGGAGTCGGCGATCCGGGAGCGTTCGGCACTGCTGAGCCGATCGCTCTCCGGTGCGCGGTGAATGACGAGCGCGGGCGCGCGCGCCTGAAATATTTCGAGCCAGTAGTTCCAGTCGAACATGCGCGCTCCCGTGCGTTGAGACGCACGGAAGTCTAGGAGCGCGAATTCGCGCGATGGAGATTTATCCGGGCAGGATTCGGGCGAAATGTGGCATCTCGGAACTACCGGACGCGCGATTTCGTTCAGTTAGCCAAACACCGCGCGCGAATCGAACACGGGCCCATCCACGCACACGCGTTTCATTGCCGGACCATCGGGCGTCGTCACCTTGACTGTGCAACCCGCGCAGCCGCCGACCGCGCAGGCCATGAATTCCTCGAGCGACACCTGGCAGGGCACATCATGTTTCGCCGCGACCTTCGCCATCGCCTCGAGCATCGGCGTCGGGCCGCAGCTGAACACCTCGACTTCGGCCTTCGCCGCCGCATCGAGCGAACCTAACCACTCATCCGCGAGCTGGGTGACGAAGCCGTCGTAGCAACCCGGGAACCCGGCTTTCGAAGCGAGCCGGCTCGGCACGCCCCAGCCATCGAGCAGCGGCATGCAGGCGATCGATCCCGCCGGAATGCCGGGCACGAGAATCGTCGACGGGCGCGCCTTGAACGGAAACGGAATCTCGGAGCCCATGAGTACCAGGGGCTGCCACGGTCCGCCTTGGGCGCTCATCCATTCGGCGAGAAACACCATCGGCGGAATACCCACGCCGCCGCCCACGAGCAGCGAGCGCGGACGCTTGGGATCGGGCCGGAACGGCTGGCCAATGGGGCCGAGCACGCTGACCGGATCCCCCGGCTTGCGGCGGCTCAGCGCGCGCAGGCCCGGGCCCACGATCTTGTAGAGGATTTCGATCCAGCCTTCGGCTGCATTCACCCGCTGGATCGACAGCGGCCGGCGCATCGGCACGTCCGGATCGCAGGTCAGGTGGACGAAGCTGCCGGGCAACGCGCGCGAGGCGCATTTGGGCGCGTTGACGCGCAACACGAACTGTTCGCCCGGCCAGGACTCCTGCGCGACGAGTGTTCCTTCCTCGAGGAAGATGCTGCCGCGATGCGCGGGATGAACGCCTCGCCCCCGGCCCGGCTCATCTTGCGGTAATCCGCCCATCTACTTGCGCCCCTCGATCACGGCTTCGAGCACCGCCATGCGCACCGCGACGCCGTTGCGCACCTGGTCGCGGATGACGGACTGCGGTCCATCGGCGACGTCGGAGGCGATTTCGATGCCGCGGTTCATGGGCTGCGGATGCATCACGATCGCATCGGGCTTGGCCTTCGCGAGGCGCTCCGACGAAAGTCCGAACTTCGTGAAGTAGCGGTCCGCGTCGGGAATCTGCGCCGTCGCCATGCGCTCCTTCTGGATGCGCAACATCATGATGACGTCGACGCCGGCGATGCCCGCATCGAGCGAGATGTTGCGCTCGCAGCCGGCGAATTCGCTGGCTTCGGGCATCAGCGCCTTGGGCGCGACGATGCGGATCTCGGCGACGCCCAGCGTCGTGAGCACGTGCCAGGCCGAACGCGCGACGCGCGAGTGCCGCACGTCGCCGACGATGGCGACCTTCAGGCCCTCGAACTTCTTCTTGCACTGGAGGATCGTCAACGCGTCGAGCAGGCCCTGCGTGGGGTGCGCGACGCTCGCCTCGCCGGCGGACAACACGCTGGCATGGGGCTTCACGTTCGCCGCCACGAGTCCTGGCACGCCCGATTCCGCATCGCGGATCACGAACACGTCGACGTGGCAGGCCTCGAGCGTGAAGATCGTGTCGAGCATGCTCTCGCCCTTCACACGCGAGGAGAGCTGCACCTCGAGGTTCACGACATCGGCGCCGAGGCGCTTGGCGGCGAGTTCGAATGACACGCGCGTGCGCGTCGAAGGCTCGGTGAACAGGTTCGCGACGGTGATGCCCGCCAGGCTCGTCTTGTGAACGGGCGGCTCGCCGATCGGTTTCACGAATTTTTGCGCGCGCGCGAGCAGGTTCTCGATCTGGGCCCGGGACATGCCCTCGAGGGTCAAAAGGTGCCGCAGCGATCCGTCAGGTCGGTTTTGTTCAGTCATGTTCTTCGAACCAGCGTTCCAGTATCACGGCCGCGGCCACCGCATCGACATCCGCCTTCGTCACGCGCTTTTGCCGTTGCCCGCTGGCGCGCATCGTGCGCAGCCGCTCCTCCGCGTCCTGCGAGGACCAGCGCTCATCGACGAGTTCGACGGGTAACGAGCTGAATCGCGCGAGCTGCTCCGCGAATTGTCTTGCGGCCAGCGTCAGCGGGCTTTCCGAGCCGTCGGCATTATAGGGCTCCCCGACGGCAAGGCGCGCGGGCCGCAGATCGTTGAGGATGCGGCGCAGGGCCGCCCAGTCCGGACCCTGGGCTCCGTTGGAAATCGTGTCGTGGGGATGGGTGGTGCGAGTCAGCGTGTTGCCGCTCGCGATTCCAATGCGTTTCAGCCCAAAGTCGAGTGCGACGACTATCTCTGGAGGTCCGCCCTCAGGCATGACCGGAGAACGAGGTGAGCTGCCCGGCTTCCACGCCAAGCAACCGGAGCGATGCGAGCCAGCGCTCCTCGTAGGGCACGTCGAAGATCACGCCTTCGTCGGCCGGCACGGATAACCAGGAGTTGTCGAGCAACTCCTTTTCGAGCTGTCCGGCTTCCCAGCCGGCGTAACCGAGCGCGATGAAGGCCTTGTCGGGCCCGGTGCCCGTCGCCATGGCGGCGAGCACGTCGCGCGAGGTCGTGACCTGGATCGAATCGGAGATCTTGTGGGTCGAATCCCAGGCGCCACCCGGACGGTGCAACACGAAGCCGCGATCCTGGTGCACGGGTCCGCCGCGCAGCACCGGCAGATCGGCGGCCTTGCGATCGGAGGGTTCGATTTTCATCTGCTCGAAGACTTCACTGAGCGTCATCGAGAGCGGGCGATTGAGGACGATGCCGAGCGCGCCCTTTTCACCGTGTTCGCAGATCAGGGAAACCGTCTGCGAAAAATTCGGATCGGTGAGCTGCGGCATCGCGATCAGCAAATGATTCGACAGACTCGTGAAGCCGCTCATATGCGGCTCAGTCTACTGTGAATCCGCCGGTGCGGTCACCGTCCCGCCGCGTGTCCGCATGCCGTCGAATTCCCAGCCGTAGGTGAAACGCAACAAGCGGTACTTGTCGGCGAGTTCCTTCGGAAATGGATCGAACGGGCTGGCGAGTTTCAATATGTCCACCGCGGCCTGGTCGAGCTTGGCGGAGCCGCTGGAACGGACGATGGTGGCCGATTCGAGCGTGCCGTCCTTGAGAATGATCACTTCGACATCGGGATTGCGCGTTCCCGGTGCACGCCAGGCCGCCTGGGGAAAATTCAACGTCCCGAGGCGTTCGATCTTCGTCCGCCACGAAACCAGGTAGGGTGCAACGAGCGCCTGTCGTGTGTCAGGCGTAACCCACAATTCGTCACGCTGCGGGCCCCGCACTTTCTGCTCTTCGTCCTCGTCGACGCCGAGCTTGTCCCGTTCGTTGTTGCCCTCGGCCAGGACTGGCACTTCGGGACTCTCGACCAGGCTGGCCGGGGGCGCGAAGTACAGGATCTCGGGCATCGGCGCCGTGGTAGTTAGACTGCGCTGGTCGGCGATGGCGAGCAGCGCACCCGCATCGTCGGTGATCGCCGTGCCGTCGGCGCGGCCGTTGGTCGCGGCATGTTCGGCGGCCGCGCGCGGCGCGCGCGCTTCGGACGGGTCGATCGTGCTGCCGGATCCGAGCTGCGTGCGCTGGGCGAGGTAGGCGGCGGTTTCGTTGTCGTGCGCCTCCGGAATGTCGTCGGAGACGATCATGACCTCGAGTCCCGGAGGTGTGCCGGTCTTCGAGAGATTGGAGCCGAAGGTCACGCCGACGATGATGACGCCATGAACCAGCGCCGCCATGAATACGGTCGTCGTGAGGCGATCGCGTGTAGGCGCGATCCCTTCGCGCAACTGCAGCGCGCGGGCGCTCATTACCTGCCGGGCCTCACGGAGAGCCGGCGCTCGAATGCTTCGATGACCATGGCCCCGATATTGAGCCCAAATTGCTGGTCGAGTTCACGTATTCCTGTCGGACTCGTGACGTTGATCTCGGTCACGAAGCCACCGATCACGTCGATGCCGACGAAAACCATGCCGCGTTCGCGCATCACGGGGCCGATTTGCGCAGCCAGCCAGCGATCGCGGTCATTGAGCGGCCTGCCAACGCCTTTCGCGCCGGCCGCGAGATTGCCGCGGTTGTCGTTCGCCGCGGGGATCCGGGCGAGCGCGTAGGGGACTGGCGTCCCGTCGATCAGCAGGACGCGTGAGTCCCCGGTGGCGGCGATTTCCGGCACGTAACGCTGTGCGATCGCGAAGCGCTGTCCGTAGTCGGTCAACGTTTCGATGATGACCGGCAGGTTCTTGTCGCCCGTCTCGGTGACGAAGATCGACCTGCCGCCCATGCCGTCGAGCGGCTTCACGACAATCTTGCCGTGCTCGGCCGCGAACGCGGTGATGTCGGCGGCATTGCGCGTGATCAGTGTCGGCGCGCAGCACTCCGGAAACCAGGCCGTGTAGACCTTCTCGTTCATGTCGCGCAGGCCTTGCGGCTTGTTCGCGACGAACGCGCCCTGCAGCTCGGCGCGTTCGAGGATGTAGGTGGAATAGATGTACTCGGCGTCGAACGGCGGGTCCTTGCGCATGAATACGCAGTCGAATTCGCCGAGCTTGTGCACGCGCGGCGCGCCGAGCTCAAACCACTTTTCGGGATTCGGGAAAACCTGCAGCGGGCGGCCGCGACCGAAGGCGACACCGTCGCGCAGGTAGAGGTCTGACTGCTCGAAATAGGTGAGTTGCCAGCCACGAGCGGCGGCCGCAAGCAACATCGCAAGTGTGGAGTCCTTCGCAAATTTGCTCTTCGCGATGGGATCCATCACCACCGCAAGACTCAGGGTTTTCGACATCGACAACTCCGACCTCAAAAACGTGACGTGACCGGCATAGCCGGGGGTATTCCTATATGTTAAAACGCCCGTCAGCTTGGCTCACGGCGCAGCATTTTAATAGCGGCGCGTGAGCTGAAAATCCGTTTATCCAGGAGAGGTTTGCGTGTGAACGACACCAGCTCCCATTTCAAGGGTTTGAAGGTCCTCGTCATCGACGACAGCAAGACCATTCGCAAGACAGCGGAGACGCTGTTGGCGAAGGAAGGTTGTGAGGTCTACACGGCGGTGGATGGGTTCGATGCCCTTGCCAAGGTGGCCGACTACACGCCCGACATCGTGTTCGTCGACATCATGATGCCGCGGCTCGACGGGTATCAGACCTGTTCGCTGATCAAACACAACAAAGTGTTCAAATCGATTCCGGTGATCATGCTGTCGTCCAAGGACGGTCTGTTCGATCGTGCGCGCGGGCGCATCGTGGGATCGGAGTACTACCTCACGAAACCCTTCACCAAGGACGAACTGCTGTCCGCCATCGAAACGCACGTTGCGGCGAGGTGAGTATGGCTCTCATTTTGATCGTGGATGACTCCCCGACCGAAGTGCACGTCATGAAGAAGGCGCTGGAGAAGTCTGGCTATCAGACCGCGACCGCCGGCGATGGCGCCGAAGGTGTGCGCATGGCGCGCGAGATGACCCCCGACCTGATCTTCATGGACGTCGTGATGCCGGGCATCAACGGCTACCAGGCGACGCGTACGCTCGCCAATGATCCGAAGACGAAGACCATACCGATCATCATGGTCACCTCCAAAGGGCAGGAGACCGACAAGATCTGGGGACTGCGCCAGGGCGCGGTCGACTACATGGTCAAGCCCGTTTCACCCGATCAGCTCGTCGCGAAAGCGCAAGCCACGCTCGCTGCCTGATGAACGCGAAGAAATGAGCGCCGCTAAATGACAGAGGGGACCTCTCTCAAATCCCTGCGTGACCGCCCCTTCGAGCTCCTCGCGGAACTCGAGCGTCGCGGCCGCGCGGTCACGGCCGCCGCCGCCTCGGAGAATCCGGGTGCGCGCGAGTGGGTCGGCGTCGCGTTCCGCATGGCGGGCGAGCTGTATCTCGTCGCCCGCGAGGAAACGCGCGAAGTGCTCGCCGTGCCGCCGGGCCTGACACGCGTGCCGGGCGCCAAGAGCTGGGTCAAAGGCATCGCGAACGTGCGCGGCCAGTTGCTGCCGATTCTCGACCTGCGTCAGTACCTCGGCTCCGGCGTCACGCCGAACAGCCGCAACGTACGCGTCATCGTGGTCAATCATCGGGAAGTGCCCGCCGGCCTCGTGGTCGACGAAGTGCTCGGCTTCCGCCGCTTCTCCGAATCCGAATTCGCAGGTGATGCGCCGCCGACGGTGGTGCGTTGCGAACGTTATCTCGCGGGCGCGTTCCGGCGCGGACCCGAGCAGTGGCCGGTGCTCAGCCTGCGCCAGCTGGTCGAGAGTCCCTCCTTTCAGGAGGCCGCGGCATGAGCCTCGAGATCGCTGGCGGATCGCGCTCGCTCAAATCGCTCAACGGCCTCATCACCGCGACGCTGGTGTGTGTCGTGCTCGCCGCGCTCGCCGGCGTGCTGGCCTGGGTGATTGGCCTCGAGGTGCTGTACATCGCCGCCGGGGCGCTCGCGCTCGCGGCGCTGATTCCGCTGGCGATCATGTATCAGCGCGTACGTGCCGTTGAACATGACTTCTCGCATCGCGAGGCGTTGTCGCTCGCGCAGCGCAAGGAAACCGAACGCAATCAGCAGGCCATCCTGCGCTTGCTCGACGAACTGGCGCCGCTCGCGGATGGCGACCTCACCGTGCAAGCCACGGTGACGGAAGACATCACCGGCACGATCGCGGACTCGATCAACTACGCCATCGGCGTGCTGCGCGACCTGGTGAGCACGATCAACCAGTCGGCGATCCAGCTCGACGGCGCCACCCGGCAGACGCAGGCGCTGTCCGCGCATCTCGCGAAGGCATCGAGCGCGCAATCGAAGCAGATCTCCGGCGCCACTGAATCGGCCGCCAACATGGCGAGCAGCACCGAGGCGATCTCGGGCAACTCCGAGCGCGCGTCGGACGTCGCGCGCCACTCGGTCGACGTAGCGCACAAGGGCGGCGACGCCGTGCGCCGCACGATCGACGGCATGAACAGCATTCGCGAGACGATCCAGGAGACCAGCAAGCGCATCAAGCGGCTGGGCGAGAGCTCGCAGGAAATCGGCAACATCGTCGAACTCATCAACGACATCGCCGAGCAGACCAACATCCTCGCGTTGAACGCATCCATCCAGGCTTCCATGGCCGGCGACGCGGGCCGCGGCTTCGCGGTGGTCGCCGACGAGGTGCAGCGCCTCGCCGAACGCGCGGCGGCCGCGACGCGCCAGATCGAAACACTCGTGCGCGCGATCCAGGCGGACACCAACGAGGCGGTCGTCTCGATGGAACGCAGCACCACGGACGTCGTGGGCGGCGCGTTGCTCGCCGAGAACGCGGGCGCGGCGCTCGAGGAAATCGAGCAGGTCTCGACGCAGATCGCGAGCCTCGTGAACAACATCTTCAGCAGCTCGCGCCAGCAGGTGACCGAGGCGCAGAAAATCGCGCGGAACATGCAGGTGCTCAAGGAAATCTCGACACAGACGGCCGAGTCGACCACCGCGACCTCGCAGAGCATCTCCAAGCTCGCGCAGTTGTCGGCGGCGATGCGTCAGTCGGCTTCCGGCTTCCGCCTGCCCGGCGCGCCGGTGCCGCGCCAGGTCGCGGCCGCGGGCGCCGCCATCGCGGCAGCCGCGGCGGCTTCCACGGGAATTCAGCCAGTAGAGACGCCGAGCGGTGCCACCACGCGCAACCGGACCGTCTCGCTCGCTTCGTAACACGGACGTACGTGCCCAGAGTTCATTGAATGCCTGAAGTCGCCCTACAGACTCTAGATCTCGTCGGTCGCGAGCTGAACAACACGCTCGGGGAAGCCCGTGCGGCGCTCGAGACTTTCGTCGAACAGCCCGAAAACGTGGTGCTGCTGCAGCGCTGCGTCTCCGACCTGCACCAGGTGCAAGGCGTGCTCCGGCTGCTCGAGATCTTCGGCGCGGCGCTGCTCGCCGAAGAAATGGAGCAGGTCACGAAGTACCTGCTCACCCCCGCCTCGCAGAAGAACCAGGCCGAATCCCTCGATGCGCTCATGCGCGCGATGGTGCAACTGCCAAGCTACGTCGAGCGCGTGCTCGCCGGTGGCCGCGATCTCGCACTCGTGCTGCTGCCGCTGCTCAACGATCTGCGCGCCGTGCGCGGTTCGCCGCTGCTGTCCGAA
The DNA here is from genome assembly GCA_036677145.1 of Alcaligenaceae bacterium. GTDB lineage: Bacteria > Pseudomonadota > Gammaproteobacteria > Steroidobacterales > Steroidobacteraceae > CADEED01. The sequence continues at coordinate 23,290 of JAKFFF010000023.1, read as the reverse complement.
GGCACGCTGCTGCTGCTCAATCTGAAGTCCGACCAGCAGGCCGCTCCGGTTGCGGCGCCGGTGGGCGAACCGCAGCTCACGGTCGCGCAATGGGCGCGCCGTCTGCGCACCCGTTTCCAGCTCGGCCTCGTCGGCTGGATCCGCGGCGAACGCCCCGAACAGAATCTCGAAATCCTCGAAACCGTCGCGCACCAGCTCGAACAGGTTGCGACCCGCCAGGCGGTGTTCCAGCTCTGGTGGGTCGTCGGCGCCATCATCGAAGCGCTCCGCGAGGGCGGCCTCGAAACCGGCGTCTCGGTCAAAAGATTGTTAGGCCTCGCGGATCGCGAGATCCTGCAGCTGTATACGCAGGGCGAAGGGCGTTATGCGCAGAGCCCGCCGGTCGAACTGCTGAACAACCTGCTGTATTACGCCGCGCGCTCCACCAGCAACGGCCCCAAGGTGACCGCGGTACGCGCCTCGTTCCGTCTCAACGAACTGCTGAGCGTCGACGATTCGGTCGAGCAGGAACGCGAGAATCTTTCGGCGCCCTCCGTGAAGCTCATGCGCACGGTGTCGGCGGCGATTCGCGAAGACCTCGGCAAGGTCAAGGATGTCCTCGACATCTTTGTTCGCCGCGGTGGCCAGCCGGCCGAGCTCGAAGCGCAGGTCGGCATGTTGCGCAAGATCGGCGACACGCTCGGCGTCCTGGGCCTGGGCGAGCTGCGGCAGCTCGTCATCGAGGAAACCGGGCGGCTCGAGGCGATGGCCGCCGGCAAAACCGCCGCCGATCATGCGGCGCTGGTGCACATCGCCGCGACACTGATCAACGTCGAAGATCGCCTCGATCGCGATCTCATCGGTCTCATCGTCCCGAAGGCGGCGCCCGCCGCGGGCGAGGAGCCCGCCGTACCCACGGACGTGGATTTCCAGCAGGTGCAGGCCGCCGTGCTGCGCGAGTGCAGCGTGAATCTCGTGCGCGTGAAGGAGGCCATCGCCTCCAACGTGGCCGGCACGCTCGACACGAATGCGCTCGACGCGTGGCCGGGGCTCATCGCCGGCATCAAGGCCGGCCTGCTCATGCTCGGCAAGACCCGCGCGGTCGAGACCGTCGACGGCATCGCCAAGAATCTCAAGGAACTGCTGCAGCCCGGTGGCACGGCCGTTCCGCCTAACTACCTCGACCGGCTGGCGGACGCGGTGGTGAGTCTCGAGTACTACATGGAGACGCTGCAGGCCGGCCGCGCCGATCCTTGGTACATGCTGGACAACGCGCAGACCTGCCTGCAGGCGCTGTCGCAGATGCCCAAGCGCGTCGTGCCGACGGTGCCGCCGCTCGGGCCGGAGTCGTACGCCGCGACCGTGCTGCTCGCCGATGCGGGCGCCACCGCTCGCGCGCATGCACTGCAGGCGGGAGTGGTTCCCCCCGGTGCGCAAGCCGCGCCCACGCTGCACCAGTCGGCGCAGCCGCCGGTCGGCTCGAAGATTCCGACGAACATCGATCCCGAACTGCTCGCTCTCTATATAGAAGAGGCCCGCGAAGAGGTCACGCGGATCGGAAAACTGTTCCCGGCCTGGGAACAGAATCCGCTCGAGACCGACGCACTTGCCGGCCTGCGCCGCGCATTCCATACGCTGAAAGGCTCCGGCCGCATGGTCGGCGCCACGGACGTGAGCGAATTCGCCTGGGCGATCGAGAACCTGCTCAACAAGATCATCGAGAACACCTTGCAGCGTTCGCCCGCGATTCTCGCCACGGTGCGCGACGCCATGGGCATGGTCGGCGAACTCGTGAATGCGCTCGAGGCCGGCGGCGCCGCGCCCGCGAATGCGCAGGCCATCGTGGATCGCGCGCATGCACTGGCCGCGAACCGCGGTGGACCCGCAGCGCAGAGCGCCACGATGGAGATCCTCGAACGGACACTCGATACGCGCGCTGAAGACGTCCTCGAAGCGACCGGCCGCGTGCCGACGCTGCGAGCCGCGCCCGCACCGGCGCCGGTACAACCGCAGCCTGCCGCGGCGCCCGATGCCGGCGCCGCGAACGACTGGATGCTCAACGAGGAACCTGGCGAAGAGATCGTGCTGTCGGCGCCCGAAGAGGAGCCCAGCGCCGATATGCAGCTGCGCGACATCTACAGTCGCGAGACCCAGGTAAACATCGCTGCCGTATTGCGCTATATCGAATCCGAACACGCGCGCGGTGCGCCGCACACCGTGAGCGAAGAAGCCTATCGCGCCTGCCACACCCTGTCGGGCAGCTCGCGTATGGCGGAGGCGCGCCACGGCATCCGCCTGACCGCGCCGCTCGAGAATTGGGTGCGCAAGGCGTTCGACACCGGGATCGGCCTCGAAACTTCGGACCTCGAGCTGCTCGGCGATTGCATGAAGGCGATGCAGTCTGTCGCCGCGAATCTCGACGAATCCACCGGATATTTCCAGTCACACGGCGCGCTGCTCGCACGCATCGAACAGGCCACAGATGAGCTCGAGGAACGCATCGTCGCTGCCGCGCGCGCCGCGGAACAGGCGGCGGCGCCAACGCCCGCACCTGCTCCTCCTGCTGCGCCGGCGGTCGCGGCACCTCCCGCGTCCTTTCCGCCGGTAGCCAGCCAGCCCGTTCCCGTTGCCGATGTCGTCGAAGACGTCGTCACCGATTTCGATCCCGACATCGCGAGCATCTTCACCGATGAAGCCGTCGAGCTCATCGACGCATCGCAGGGCGCGCTCGCGCAGTGGAACGAGAACCGCGGCAGCGTCGACGGCCTCACGGCGCTCAAGCGTCCGCTGCACACGCTCAAGGGCGGCGCACGCATGGCGGGCCTGCTGCCGATGGGCGATCTCGCCCACGAGCTCGAGACGCTGTTCATGCAGATCGACAGCGGGGTTGTCGCGCCGGACGACCGCGCATTCCAGACCGCGCAGTCCGCGCTCGACGAACTCGCGCGCATGCGCGAATCGGTCAGTTCCGGAAAGGGCGTGCCGACCGCGCGCGGGCTGATCGCCAGGATTCACGCGCTCGTATCGCCGGCCTCGGCCGCGCCCGCCGCCGCACCTGAGCCGGTGCCTGCGCCGCCGCCGCCGGTGCAGGCTGCCCCGCCGCCCGTGCAGGTTGCAGCGCCGCCGCCGCCGAAACTCGCGCCGCCGCCGATCGCGGCAGTGCCCACCTCCAGATTCGCGCCGCCGCCGCGCATCGAAACGCCGCCCGAACCGCCGGTGCTCGCGCCCGTGTGGGCTCCCGCGCCGGAAGTTGCGCCGCCCGCAGCCATGAAGCCCGCGCCGGTGCCGGAAACACCCAGCATCGTGAAGCCGGCGCCGGTTTCCGAACCGGTCTCGATCGTGACGCGCGCCGCGCTGAAGGATCCGCCGTCCGCGGGCTTCAGCAAGGAACCGAAAGAATCCGAGGTGGCGGATGCGCCGCTGCTGCCGCCGGGCGCGGTGCCGCCGGGCCGCGAACCTGTCGCGCCGTCCGATCGTCCGGAACTTGCGCGCGTGGACGCGGAGCTGCTCGACCAGCTGCTCAACAATTCCGGCGAAGCGAGCATTGCGCGCGCTCGTCTCGAACAGCAGATCGGCTCGATCGACTTCAACGTGGGCGAGTTGTCGCGCACGGTGACGCGCCTCAAGGAACAGCTGCGCAAGCTCGAGCTCGAAACCGAAGCGCAGATCCTGCATCGCTACGAGGAAGAGAAGGGCACGCGCGGCGAATTCGATCCGCTCGAGCTCGATCGTTATTCGTCGATCCAGCAGTTCTCGCGCGCGCTGGCGGAAACCGCCAACGACGTGGGCTCGATCCAGGGCCTGCTCGAGAACCTGACCAAGGACACGCAGAACCTGCTGACGCAGCAGGCGCGGACTATCACTGAACTGCAGAACGGCCTCATGCGCACGCGCATGGTGCCGTTCCAGCGCCACGTGCAGCGTCTTGCGCGCATCGTGCGCCAGGCCGCCACCGATACCCACAAGAAGGCCGAGCTGGCCATCGAAGGCGCCTCCGGCGAACTCGACCGCCAGGTGCTCGAGCGCATGATGCCGCCGTTCGAACACATGCTGCGCAACGCCGTCGCGCACGGCATCGAGAAGCCCGAGGATCGCAAGAAGGCGGGCAAGAACGAAGCGGGCACCATCACCATCGCGCTGCATCGCGAAGGTTCGGAAGTGGTGGTCGAAGTCTCCGACGACGGCGCCGGCATGAACCTCAAGGCGATCCGCGACAAGGGCATCTCGCTCGGCATGGTGCGCGCCGATCAGCAGCTTTCCGATGAAGACATCATGCAGCTCGTGCTCGAGCCGGGCTTCTCGACCGCGGGCGCGGTGAGCACGCTGTCAGGCCGCGGCGTTGGCATGGACGTGGTCGCGAACGAGATCAAGAAGCTGGGCGGCGCGCTGCACATGGAGACGAAGCCGGGCGAGGGCTCGCGCTTCATCATTCGCCTGCCGCTCACACTCGCGATCAGCCATGCGCTGATCCTGCGCGCCAACGACGAGCTGTATGCGTTGCCGCTGCCGACAGTCGAAGGCGTGGTGCGTCTGTCGCGCACCGAAGTCGAGGCGCATCTCGGGCCCGAGGCGCCGCCGTTCGAATACGGCGGGCAGAAATACCGCTTCCAGCACCTGGCGTTCTACGTGGGCCGCGAGCCCGGGCCGCTGCCCGATGGCGACGTCACGGTGCCGGTGATCCTGGTGCGCGCGGGTGAACATTCCACCGGCCTCGTCGCCGATGAACTCGTGGGCTCGCGAGAAATCGTGGTCAAGAGCGTGGGTCCGCAGATCTCGGCGATCCGCGGCATCTCCGGCGCGACCATCCTCGGCGACGGCCGCATCGTCATCATTCTCGACATCGGCGCGCTGGTGCGCACCGACTGGCGCTCGCGCACCGAGCCGGTGATGCCACGCGAGAAGACGGATACCCGTTCGGTGGCGCTGGTCGTCGACGACTCGATCACCGTGCGCCGCGTCACGCAGAGATTGCTGGAGCGCAACGGCATGCGGGTGCTGACGGCGCGCGACGGTGTCGATGCGATGGAAATGCTCCAGGAGCACACGCCCGACATCATCCTGCTCGACATCGAAATGCCGCGCATGGACGGCTACGAAGTCGCGACGCAGGTGCGCGCGGATCCGCGGCTGTCCGGAATTCCGATCATCATGATCACCTCGCGCGTGGGCGAAAAGCACCGCGCGCGCGCCATCGAAATCGGCGTCGACGACTATCTCGGCAAGCCGTACCAGGAAGCGCAGCTGCTCGAGGCGATCGAGCCGCTGATCGCGCGCCGCCGCGAGGCGCACCTGCGGGAGGCTAACTAGTCATGGAAAGAATTTCCGAAATCTACAGCCTGCTGGTGCCGCTGCTCGACGGCCGGCTGATCATCCCGCGCTCGTGTGTGGCCGAGGTGGTCGGTTTCCAGGAACCGGCGGAAATGCCGGGCGCTCCGCCCTGGTATCTCGGCACGTTCGCCTGGGGCAGCCGCCAGATCCCGCTGATTTCCTTCGAAGGCGCGTGTGGCCAGACCATTCCGCCGCTGACCGGACGTACCCGCGTGGTGGTGCTGTTCGCGCTCGCCAATCAGGTCGAGGGCGGTTATTACGGACTGGTCTCGCAGGGATTCCCGCAGCTCGTGCGCGTCAGCGCCGACATCCTGCGGCCGGATCCGACCCGGACGTTTCCGGAGCGCACCCCGATCATCTCGCAGGTGCGGATGATCAACGAAGCCCCCTGGATACCGGATCTCGAACGCATCGAGCAGATGATCTCCGAGGAAACCTCAGTCCTCGTCGAGTAGCCGGCGCCGTCTTCTTACTTGTCGTCCCAGTGGAACCGGTGCAAGAGCCGGTGCAGCAGCGGGGACAGCAGCAGCGCCGCGACCACGATGAACACCAGGCCGGCATAAAGCGCGAAGAATCCCGCGAATAGTTTGCCCTGCGGTGTCACGGGAGCGTTCACGGGCCCCATCCCACCCAACAACATCGCCGTGTTGAGGAAGCCATCGAGCGGGCTCAGCTTCTCGAAGCCGCAGTAACCGGCCATGCCGATCCCCATGGAAAAGCTGATCAGGCCCACGGAGACCGCTGCGTGCAGCAGCAGGCGCCGCGCGAAAAGCCGAGGGCTCAGCAGCCGGTCTTGTTTGCGTTCGTACATGGCAGGCTCCTGAGCCGCTCAGTCCAGCAACCTCAAGTGGTGAAATCTCCGCAAGTCGCTTGCAGCGCCGCGAGCGCGGCGAGTCCCGCCGTCTCGGTGCGCAGGATGCGAGGTCCGAGGCGGCAGCCTTCGAATCCGTTGGCGAGCGCGAACTGACGTTCGTTGCCGGCGAGTCCGCCCTCCGGGCCGATCAGCAGTGCGAGCGGGCTGCCGGCAGCGCGAGTCGCGAACATCGTCAGCGACTGACCGCCGTCGGCGACCAACAGCGCGCGGGCGGTACCTGCCGGGAGCTGCGCGATCGCATCACCGAGCGGCGCGGGTTCGGCGACGACCGGGACGCGGTTTCGTCCGCATTGCTCGCAGGCGGCGATCGCGACCGCCTGCCAGTGTTCGAGTTTGCGCGCGCGCTGCTTCGCGTCGATCTTCACGACGGAGCGCTCCGCGAGCACGGGCACGATACGTGCGACGCCGAGCTCGGTGGCCTTCTGCAGGATGAGGTCCATGCGTTCGCCGCGCGCGACGCCCTGCAGCAGGGTGATCGACAGCGGCGATTCGCGCTCCACCGGGTCGTGGCGCAACACACGAGCCAGCACGCCCTTGCCGCTGCGCGCCCCGAGTGTTGCGGCATATTCGCCGCCCGCGCCGTTGAACAGCGTCAGCGCGGCGCCCGCCTCGAGCCGCAGGACGCGAGTCAGATGCTCGCCGGCCTGCGCGGGCAGCGTGATTTCGGCGCCCTCCGTGAGCGCCGCCGCGACATGGATGCGGGTTATGCGCATGCGAGTTCGATTCCCTCGGTCGCGACGCGCGCGAGCAGGTCCATCTCTTCCGGCTGGATCACGTACGGCGGCATGAAGTAGATAGTCGTGCCGAGCGGGCGGATCAGCACGCCGCGTTCGAGGGCGTGGCGGTATACACGCAGGCCGCGCCGCTGTTCCCACGGCCAGGGGATACGCGCGGCCGGGTCTTGCATGAGCTCGATGGCGAGGATCATGCCGCACTGGCGGATGTCGGCGACGTGCGGATGATCCGCGAGATGCGCCACGCTCGCGCGCATGTGCGCGGCGGTGGCGCGATTGCGTTCCAGCACGGGTTGTTCGCGAAACAAGGCCAGCGTTGCATTGGCCGCGGCGCAGGCGAGCGGATTGCCCGTGTAGCTGTGTGAATGCAGGAACGCGTTGAGCTTGGTGTATTCATCGTAGAACGCCGCGTACACCGTGTCCGTCGTGAGCACCGCCGACAGCGGCAGATAGCCCCCGGTGAGACCCTTCGACAGGCACAGGTAGTCGGGCCGGATGCCGGCCTGCTCGCAGGCGAACATCGTGCCGGTGCGCCCGAAGCCGACGGCGATTTCGTCGGCGATGAGATGAACGGCGTATTTGTCGCAGGCCACACGCAGCAGGCGCAGATACTCCGGGTCGTACATGCGCATGCCGCCCGCGCATTGCACCAGCGGCTCGACGATGACGGCGGCGATCTCGCCGTGGTTTTCGGCGAGCGCGCTCTCCATGTGCGCGAACATGAGGCGCGCATGTTCGGCGGCGCTCACGCCGGCTTCGCGCGCGAAGGAGTCCGGCGACGGCACCGTGATCACGTCCATGAGCAGCGGCCGGTAGGTGGACTTGAAGAGCTCGACGTTGCCGACCGCGAGCGCGCCGAGCGTCTCGCCGTGATAGCTGTTCGCGAGCGTGACGAAGCGGGTCTTGCGCGGCTGGCCGCTGTTGCGCCAGTAGTGAAAGCTCATCTTGAGCGCGACTTCGACCGCGGCCGAGCCATTGTCCGCGAAGAAGCAGCGGTTGAGCCCGGGCGGCGAGATGCGCACCAGTTCCTCGGCGAGCTGCACCGCCGGTTCATGCGTGAAGCCGGCGAAGATCACGTGCTCGAGCCGGCCCGCCTGGGCCGCGACCGCCGCGCTGATACGCTCGTTCGCGTGGCCGAACAGGTTCACCCACCAGGAGCTGATGCCATCGAGGTAACGCTTGCCCGCCATGTCCTCGAGCCACACGCCGGAACCCGAGCGCAGCGGGATCAACGGCACGGTTTCGTGATCCTTCATCTGGGTGCACGGGTGCCAGACGTGCGCCAGATCGCGCGTCACCCAGTTGGAATAGCTGTCCGATGACATCGTGCGTGCCGTTTTCGCGGGCGGCTATTGTGGCATGCGGCTGTGGCAAGATGCGTTGAAGGAACTCGAATGCGCGTGGATGTCAGCACCGGCCTGCTGGTCGGGGTCAAACAGGTTTTTTCGCCGTACTTCGACGAGCGTCCCGCGGGCGTCGCTCCGGACCTCGTCGTGTTGCACGGAATCAGTCTGCCGCCGGGCGAATTCGGTGGACCGTGGGTCGCACGCCTGTTCACCGGAAACCTGCCCGCCGACGCGCATCCCGAATTCGCGGAACGCGCCGGCATGCGTGTGTCCGCGCACCTGCTGATCCGCCGCGATGGCGCGGTCGAGCAGTACGTTTCGTTCAACGATCGCGCCTGGCATGCCGGGAAGTCTGTCTGGCAGGGCCGCGAGGCCTGCAACGATTACTCGATCGGCATCGAGTGCGAGGGGGCGGACGAGATTCCTTACGAAGCCGCGCAGTACGCGACGTTGCGAATGCTCCTGCCGATGTTGTTAGCCGCCTATCCTGCGATCACGAAAGACCGCATTGTCGGGCACAGCGACGTCGCGCCCGGCCGCAAGACGGATCCCGGTCCTTCGTTCGACTGGAGCCGGGTGCGCTGAAGCGGCGCCCGGCTGCGGTCACGCCCGCGCGCGATCGTGTTGCCAGAGAACCTCGGTGCCACTTTCATGCCGCGCCAGCACGCGCGCGATCACGAACAACAGGTCCGACAGGCGATTGAGATACTGCGGGACTTCGAGATTGACCTTCTCGGACTCGGCCAGCGTCCAAACCCGCCGCTCCGCGCGTCTCACTACCGTGCGCGCGAGATGACACGCGGCGGCGGCCGGACCGCCGCCGGGCAGGATGAAGTCCTTGAGCGGCGGCAGCGGTTCGTTGAACTTGTCGAGCACGGCCTCGAGCTGCGCGATGCGCTCCGCCTTGATCGACTGCGTCCCCGGAATGCAAAGCTCTCCACCCAGATCGAACAAGTCGTGCTGGATGGAGGTGAGGCAGCAGGCAACATCGCTGGGCAGGCCCGGCACGGCGAGCACGATGCCGATGGTGCTGTTCGCTTCATCGACCGTGCCGTAGGCCTCCACGCGTTCGTGGTCCTTGCGAACGCGTTGCCCATCGCCGAGGCCGGTGGTGCCATCATCGCCTGTGCGCGTGTAGATACGACTCAAGCGATGTCCCATGGCGATCTCCTCGGAGTTCAATCGAAGCTGTAGCGTACTCCAATCGTGTACGCGCGGCCTTCGGTGCGATAACCCGCGACCAGCGTGTAGTCTTCATCGAAGGCGTTCTCGAGGCGTCCCTGCAGCGTAAGTGCAGCATTGACCCGGTAACGCAGCGTCGCATTCACGAGCGCGTACGAATCGAGCGTGACGCTGGTGGGGAAGCCGAAATCCTTGCGATTTCCGTAGGCCGCGATGTCCACTCCGACGTCCAGCGCGCCGACGTCGCGGCTCAGCGCGAGCATCAGGGATTCGCGCGACCGGCGCAGCAGGCGTTCATCGGTGGTTTCGTCGCGCGGATCCTGCAGCGTCAGCTCGGCGCGCGCGCGCCAGGCTTCGCCCGTGAACTGCCAGCCGAGTTCGACGCCCTTGATACGCGCCCGCTCGACGTTGCGGTTCTCGCCGTCGAAGGTGTCGAAATCCGTGATCACGTATTCGATGAGGTCGTCGATGCGATTGTCGAAGGCCGCCAGGCTGAGCTGCTGCCGCTGGCCTAACTTCTGCCGTACGGTGAGCTGGACCTGGCGGGAAATCTCGGGATCGAGATCCGGATTGCCGCCATAGCCGAAGCGATCGGTGCTGTCGGGCGCACGGAAGGCCTTGCCGCCCGACACGGCGATTCGCGTGCCGCTGTCGAACGAGAGACCGAATTCCGCGTTCCAGGTGAGCTCGTTGCCGAAGGCTTCATGATCGACATTGCCGAGCGCGAGGCGCGCCCCCAGGCGTCCAACCTCGAACTGGTCCTGCACGAAAATGTGCGTAACGTCCGTGTCCTCGTCGAACACCGTGCCGAAGGACTGCGCACGGGTATTTTCGAAGGATTGCTGTGCGCCGAACGTGAACGCATGCGCGCCGATCTTCGCCAGGTCGACCTGGGCGTCGATGGTGGTGCGGCCCGTGCGCGCGTAGTCGAACTCGGCCGGGCCGAAGCCGGCCTGGCGCTGTTCGATGTCGTCCAACGCGTAACTCGTGTTCACGCGAACGCCGAATCCGTCCTGCGCGCGATATTCGCCTTCGAGTGAATAGACCCCGTTCTCGAAGTCCTGCGAAACCGGCGCATACGGCGGAGTGCCGAAAGTCTGCGTGGTGTAGGCGGTGCGGCCGGTGGCGCCCCAGCCGCGGGCACGTATGGTCAACGCATCCGTTGCGGCGAACTCGACCAGCGCACGGCCGGTCACGTTGCGATAGCCGCGATCCACGTCGTCGTCGATGAACGTGGGGATGCCCGCGCTTTCCGTGTAGCCGCCGCCGAAGCCGAACTTCCAGCGGTCGGCCGCCGAAATGGACGCATCGCCAAACAACTGCTGCGTTTCGTTGCTGCCGTAGGTCGCGCCGGCGCTGAAGCCGTCCTGGTTCGCGCCGCGCGTGAATATCTGCACCACGCCGCCGATGGCCTCGGTGCCGTACAGGGAAGAGCCGGGGCCCTTCACGATCTCGATGCGTTCGATCGCCTCGGGCGCGATGTTCTGCAACGCGGCGCCGCCGATCGTGCCGGGGTTCATGCGCACGCCGTCGATCAACACGACGGTGTGATTGCTGTCGGTGCCGCGCATGAACAGCGAAGTAGTTTGCCCCTGGCCGCCGTGGCGCGCGACCTCGAGGCCCGCGTGCTGCTGCAGCAGTTCGCTGACGTCGTTCGCCAGCGTGCGCTCGATGTCGTTGCGCGTGATGACGATCACGGGCGCGCCGACCGACGACAACGCCACCGGCGTGCGCGTGGCGGTGACGACGGTTTCGTCGAGCTCGTCCTGCGCGAGGGCAATGGAAGTAGTGAGAGACGCGGCGATTGCGACCTTGATGGCAAGGGCAATACGCGAGCGTGAGAATTGACGGTTCATGGGCTGAGCCTTTCCATGCACTCCCGCATGGCTTGAGAGACGTGACGCCTCGCAATGCGGGGGGAACGGAAGGCTCGAATACGGCCTGTTCCGATGCCCACCGCATCTTGAGGAACTGCCGATCGGCCGGTCTCCGGACTCTCGAACTGGAGCCTCGCGGCTCCGACACATCGCCTTCCCATGCCGCGAGGGCACAGTGGCAGTTGATGTGTCGCTTTCGATTACCGTTGCGGGGGCAGTGCTGGAATCACCGCGTATGCGGTTCACCAGCTTCCCGTAACCTTTCGGCGGGGCGCACTCTAACGGGATTCGTGGTGAATTGACAGTTCCCGCAGCGCTCACGCACGCTTCGCCGGCCATGTCATCCGCAACAATGTCAAAAGAACTCAGCGCCGCGCTCGATGCGGCGCGCGCCGCCGCGGACGTGATCCGCGGCTTCTATCAACGCAACGTCAAGATCGAAGTGAAGGCCGACAAGACGCCGGTCACCGAGGCCGATGTTCGATCCGAGGAGGCCATTCGCGAACTGCTCACGAAACGCTTTCCATCTTTCGGCTTCTACGGTGAGGAGACCGGCAAGTCGGACATGGATGCCGAGAGCGTCTGGCTGGTGGATCCGATCGACGGCACCAAGTCATTCGTGCGCGAGTGTCCGTTTTTCTCGACGCAGATCGCGTTGATGCGCGGCGGCCGGATGGTGCTGGGCGTGTCCTGCGCTCCTGCCTACGACGAACTAGCCTGGGCGGAGCGCGGCAGCGGCGCATTCCTCAATGGCAAACCCATCCGCGTGAGCAAAGTCGCTGCGCTGGAAGCGGCCATCGTGTCCAGCGGCAATCTCAAGACGCTCGCCGCCTCGCCCGCGTGGACGCGATTTGGCGGCTTGATCGGCAAGATCAGCCGCATTCGCGGCTATGGCGATTTCGTGCACTACCACCTGCTCGCGCGCGGCGCGCTCGACGTGGTCGTCGAGTCCGACGTCAATATCCTCGACATCGCGGCCTTGACCGTCATCGTCGAAGAGGCGGGCGGCAGTTTCACCGATCTGGCGGGCGCCCCGGTCGGACTCGCAACGACGAGCGTGCTCGCGAGCAATGCCGCCCTGCATACCACCGTGCTGGAGACGATCCGCTTCGGAGGCTGAGCAATGGGCGTGTTTCTGCGCTGGGGAATATTCGGAATCCTGGGCACCGCGGCGCTGATCTATGCCTACAACGCGAGCAAGCGGCTCGCCGAGAATCGCGCGCCGGACCGGCCCGCCGCATCGCAGGTGCGGGGCGCCGACGATGTCGAATCCGATGCCGAAACCGCGGCCGCCGAGGATGCGGCGGAGACCGGCGCAGACGTCGCCGGAATGCCGGCGCAATGCGCGGCGGAACTCGAGGTCGCCCGGCGAGCGTTGCAGGCGCGCCGCGAGGGAGAACCACTCGACCGGCTGCTGCGGATCCCGGAGATAGCGTGGCAGGAGCCGCCCGCGCGCCGCGAGCGGCTCACGCAGGTGGCCACGCGCTGGTTCAACCTGGAAGGGGAAGTGCCGATCCCCGCGGAATTCCGCCGCAGCGTGCTCGAGGATTGCGAGAAGGTCAGTCCGGCGCCATGACACGGTGCGCGCCGGCGCGCGCTTCGAAATACCGCACGCCGTACAGCCGCTCGAGATGTCGCGCATCGAGATCGACGCCGGAGACAGTCTCGACGCGGCCATCGCCGAACAGCAGGAACACGCGCGTCGCGAAGCGCAGCGCGAGATTGGGATCGTGCAGGCTGGCGATCACCGCGGCGCCCTGCTGCGCGAGTGCGCGCAGGCGCTCGAGAATTCCGAGCTGTTGCGCCGGGTCGAGATGGTTGGTGGGTTCGTCCAGTAGATAGAGTGCGGGCGCCTGCACGAGCAGGCGCGCGATGGCGGCCCGCCGTTGTTCGCCGCCCGACAGCGTCGCCAGCTCGCGCGCCGCGAACGGCGTGAGGCCGGTGTCCGCCAGCGCGCGGGACACTCGCTCGGCATCCGCCGCGCCGGCGGCGTCCCAGAATCCCAGGTGCGCGAAGCGGCCTAACAACAATGCGTCGTGCAGGGTTCCCTGCGGGGCCGCGTCCGGATCCTGCGGCAGGAAGCCGAGCCGGACGGCGACCTCGCGGCGCGCGAATTCATGGATGTCGCGGCCAGCGAGCAGCACCCGCCCGGCGCTCGGCGTGCGCAAGCCCGCGAGCGTGCGCAGCAGCAGCGACTTGCCGGCGCCATTGCCGCCCAGCAGCGCGATCACGTCGCCGGGACGGATCTCACATGCGAACCGGTCGACGAGGACCCGGCCGGGGACCGCGATGCGGAGGTCCCGGGATTCGAGCAGCCCCGCGTTCATTTCTTGATCCAGCGCAGTTCGAGGGCGGTGGCATGGCCGACCAGCACGTCGTCGAGTGATTCCGGCATCTCGAACGTGTGCTCGTCCAGCGCGCGACGGCCGGCCATCACTTCGGCGAACTCCTGCGGGTGCAGCGGGTTGCGGTCGGGTTCGGCATAACCAATCGGGTAGAGCGGCGCGAGACTGGCCAGGTCGTATTTGTCGGAGGCGCCGAGCGTGTGCAGGATCTCGTGTGCGATCACCACATTGTTTGTCCGGGTCATGTCCGGATCGGCGTATGCGTGCACCACTCCGACGAGTCCTTTCTGCATTCCCACGGAATGCGGCACCGACTGCGTGAACGAGGGGTCATGGAACAACACGAAAATTCGCACCTGTGGCGGCGCATACCCCGGCGCGCGCGAATTGCGGCGCGCATACATCCGCAGCTCGAGGCTCCACCACATGCGCTGCAGGACATTGGCGCCGGGCGCGAGCGCCGGAGGCTTTTCCCGCACTTCGGGGAACAGGTCGATGCGCACCGGCCGCGGGATCGTGATGCCGTATTCCTTCGCTTCGCCGTTGATGAACTGCTCGATGTCGGCAACACGCCGGGGCGTGAGGGATTCGATGTAGCCGGCGGTCGCCTCGCTTCCCTGGGCGTTGATCGGGAACACGCCTATCCACAGCGTTTCGTCCCAGTCGGTGGTGCTGAGGCGGTCGTACCAGTTCGAATAGGCCGCGATGCCGAGGATCAGCAGCAGGAACCCGATGCGCAGCCAGCGCCACATCTTTCGGCCGGCGCAGCCTACGGCTGCAGCCGTGTCGCGATCCACGGCCCGGCGCGGAACCCGGCGCCGGCGGTAGTTAGCGAGCGGGTCCAGCGCGCGCGTTCGTGGATGCGCGCGGCGCCTTCCACCCACAGTTCGACCGCATCGGCCCATACGTAGTAGCCGCCCCAGAAGGCGGGGCGCGGAATGGCGGCGGCGACGGGCTCGTCCACGTTGTCAGGTGTCGGGTTGGGCGTGCCGAACCTTTCCGCGGCCACACGCACGGCGGCGTTGAGCTGCTCGCGTGAACGCAGCGGCTGGCTCTGCGCGCTGGCCCAGGCGCCGATACGTCGCTGCCAGTTGCGCGATTCGAAATACGCATCACTCTCGGTGGCGGGAGCCTTGACCACGACGCCCTCGAAGCGCAGTTGCCGATGCGCGTGATCCCAGTGAAAAACCAGCGCGGCCCGCGCGTTCTCCGCGAGTTCCCGGCCCTTGCGTGAGTCGTAGTTCGTGACGAACGAGACCCGCCCCAGTTCGATGTCGAACTCCTTGCAGAGCACCACCCGCGCCGACGGCTGTCCGGCCGAGGTCGCGGTCGCGAGGACCATCGAATCGGGATTGGGCTGCTGGCGGGCGGCTTTCGCGGCGGCAAACCACGTGTTCGCGAGCGCCATCGGCTCGGCGGGCAAAGGATCGGGTAACAGGTCGTTGTAGATATCCATGGCCGCTATGTTATCCGTGACGCGATCGCCTTGCAGTCACGCGCCGCAGTCGATAAAAGCAGTGTCGGATTCAACGTTTCAAGGTGATTAATGAGCTCGCTCGAGGACTTGCGCCGCCGGATCAACGAACTCGACCGCCAGATCCTGGAGCTGGTCGGCAAGCGGCAGGAGACCAGCCGGGAAGTCGCGCGCGCCAAACGCGCCACCGGCCACGCCACCCGCGACTACAACCGCGAGCGTGAAGTGCTCCTGGCGGCGCGCGAAGCGGGCAAGGAGTTCGGTGTCTCGCCGCAGGTCGCGGAGAACATCCTGCGCCTGCTGATCCGCTCCTCGCTAACTACCCAGGAGCAGGCGAGTGTGGCCGCCCATGGCGCGGGCTCGGGACGCACGGCACTGGTCATCGGCGGCGCGGGCAAGATGGGCCGCTGGTTCGCCGAGTTCATGGCGTCGCAGGGTTTCACCGTGCAGGTCGCGGATCCGTCCGGAGCGCCGCCGGGATTCGCCCACATCGCCGACTGGCACGACGCCACGCTGGATCATGATTTCATCGTGATCGCCACGCCGCTCGGCGCCACCGACCGCATCCTGCGCGAGCTCGCCATGCGCCGGCCGAAGGGCGTGATCTTCGACGTCGGTTCCTTGAAGTCGCCACTGCGCGCCGGGCTCAACGCGCTCAAATCGCACGGCTGCCGCGTGACTTCGCTGCACCCGATGTTCGGTCCCGACACCGAGCTCCTGTCCGGGCGTCACGTCATCTTCATCGAGGCCGGTTCGGCCGAGGCGACCCAGGCGGCGCGCGACCTGTTCGGCTCGACCATGGTCGAGCAGGTGGTCATGTCGCTCGACGAGCACGATCGCCTCATCGCGTACGTGCTGGGACTCTCACACGCGCTCAACATCGCTTTCTTTACCGCGCTCGCGGAGAGTGGTGAGGCGGCGCCGCGGCTCGCGAAGCTGTCATCGACCACGTTCGATTCGCAGCTCGACGTGGCGACGAAGGTGGCGCAGGAAAGCCCGGAGCTGTATTTCGAAATCCAGAGTCTCAACGACTACGGCGCCGAATCGCTCGAAGCGCTCGGACAGGCGATCGACCGCCTGCGATCCGCGGTGCTCTCGCAGGACTTCACCGCGTTCGAAGCGCTCATGCGGCGCGGACGCGAGTATCTCGAGGACCGGCGTTCGGTCACCGAGCGGCGTGCGTGAACGCACGCGATCCCTACGGCGGCTCCGCCGACGAGCTGCGCGAGCGTCTGCGCGTGCTGACGGAGGAAGTCGCCCGCAACGAACTGCTGCTGCGCAAGACGCAGGCGCGCGAAGTGGAGTTGCTGCGGGCACATTCGCTCGGTGAACTCTTCGATCGGATCGTGATCGGCTTGCGCGATGCGTATGCGCTCGATTTCGTCACGCTCACACTGTTCGATCCGCAATACGAGCTGCGGCACCTGTCCGGCAACGAGAACCTGTCGAGCGCGGTCATTGAAAACGTGCGGTTCGTGGACGCGATCGCGGCGCTCGCGCCGCGCCTCGCGCAGTTCGATCGTCCCTGGCTCGGGCCTTACGATCCGGCCGATCACGATCAGCTCGTGAACCGCGAGATCAAGGGCGGCAGCGTCGCGCTGATTCCGCTGCCGCGTGACAACCGCGCCATCGGTGTCATCGCCTTCGGCAGCCGCGATCCGCGGCGTTTCACCAGCGATCTCGCGGCGGACTTCCTCGCGCACCTCGGGGTGGTCGTCGGCATCAGCCTGGAAAACGCGGTGAATCGCGCGCGTCTCGTGCGCAGCGGAGTCACGGACTTCCTCACCGGCTGGCACAACCGCCGCTACTTCCACAATCGGCTGCGCGAGGAGCTCGCGCGTGCGGAACGCACCGGCAAGGCGCTGGCCTGCCTCATGATCGACATCGATCATTTCAAGGAGATCAACGACCGATTCGGCCATCTCGCCGGTGACGAAGCGCTCAAGGAAGTCGCGCGCCGCGCCGAGGCGGAGATCCGCGCCGGAGACACGGGGGCGCGCTTCGGCGGCGATGAGTTCGCGATCCTGCTAGCGGGCGCCGAGAGTGCGCAGGCGTTGAAACTCGCCGACCGTATCCGCCAGGGCGTTGGCGCGGCGCCGATCCGCGTGCACGGCGGCGCGACGGTGACCGTGACGTTATCGATCGGGCTCGCGACGGCGCGGCCGCAACCACGCTCGCACGACTACAAGGCCCAGGCCGAGCGGCTCATCGCGGAAGCGGACGCGGCGTTGTACCGCGCCAAGAGCGCGGGACGTGACCGCGTCGAAGTCGCCTCACACGTCATCGCCTGAGTGCGCCCGTTCCTGCCGCCTCAGACGCGTGCGCCTTCCATGCGACGCAGCAGCAGCAGGAACACTGGCACTCCAAGCAGAGCCATGACCGCGCCGACCGGAAGCTGGCGTGGTGCGGCGACGGTGCGGGCGACGAGATCCGCGGCGGCTAACAAGGCGCCGCCCGCGAGCGCCGCCGCCGGCACGACGATGCGGTGCGCAGCCGTTCGGAACGCGAGTCTCACCAGGTGGGGAATCACGAGGCCGATGAATCCGATCGTGCCTCCCTGGATGACGGCACCCGCCGTCAGCAAGCCCGCGAGCAGGACGATCAGGACGCGCCACTTCGTCAGGTCGAGTCCCAGGCTCTGCGCCGTGGTTTCGCCGGTCGCGAGCACATCGAGTGGACGCGCGATGAGCGCAACCGCAATGGTGGCGAGCGCCGCCGCCCCGAGCATCAGCCAGGGCGCCGCGGCCCAGCCGAGATCGCCCGCGAGCCAGAACATCATGCCGCGCAGTTGGCCGTTGTCGGCCATCACCAACACCAGCGTCACGAGCGCTCCGCAGGCACTGGCGATCACCACACCCGTCAGCAGCACGCGCACCGTCGCGCCGCCGCGCGCCAGCGCCAGCACGAGCAGGGTGGCCAGCATCGCGCCCGCCGCGGCCGAACCTTGTACCAGCCACAACGAACCGCCGATCAGCAGCGCGCACAACGCGCCGACCGCCGCGCCACCCGAGACGCCGAGCACATATGAATCGGCGAGCGGATTGCGGAACAACGCCTGCAGCAACACGCCAGCCAGCGCGAGCAATGCGCCGATCGCAAAGGCCGACAGGAGGCGCGGCGCGCGCAACTCGAGAACCACCGTGCGGGCGGGTTCCGCGGTATCGCCGAGCAGCGCGCCGAGCCCCGCG
Organism: Alcaligenaceae bacterium; assembly: GCA_036677145.1. GTDB lineage: Bacteria > Pseudomonadota > Gammaproteobacteria > Steroidobacterales > Steroidobacteraceae > CADEED01. The sequence goes on along the minus strand of JAKFFF010000023.1, from coordinate 4,963 downwards.
CGCATGCCGATGTCGGTCGAGCCGGCAACGAGCCCGAGCGCCGCGATGGCGGCCGCGAGAGTGATGAGGATGCCGAACAGCAGGGCGGTGGAAGGGCGCGAGGTCACGGCCCATTGTCCAATAAAAGACGCCGCCCGTAGCCAGTCCCATGATCGCCGGATCAAGGGCGCTGCCTTGTTCGGTCGCCTGTCACCCGGTAAAACGTCCGTCATGAGCGATTGCATCGACGGGGAGGGATATCGCGCCAATGTCGGCATCGTATTGATGCGCGGCAATGGCGAGGTTTTCCTGGGCCAACGCACGGGTGGCCGTGGCTGGCAGTTTCCGCAGGGCGGCGTGCGCCAGGGAGAAAAGGTCGAAGAGGCCGTATACCGGGAATTGCACGAGGAAATCGGGCTCGAACGCCGCCACGTCATCGTGCGGGGTTCGACCTCCGACTGGATCCGCTACCGATTGCCGAAACGCTACGTGCGCCGCGGCCGGGGTCCGACCTGCATCGGTCAGAAGCAACGCTGGTTCCTGCTGCAGCTCGCGGTGCCCGAGAGCGGCGTGGATTTCAGTTTCACGCAGACGAACGAACCGGAGTTCGACGGCTGGCGCTGGGCAAACTACTGGGAGCCGGTGCGCGAGGTGATCTACTTCAAGCGCCCCGTCTACGTCGCGATGCTCACAGAGCTTGCCGCGCTCGCTTTTCCCGCTGGAGCGCCGCCACTGCCCGAGTGGTGGCGGTCCGAGCTCGCGGCGACGCCCGCCGAGGCCTGAGGCAGGATGCCGGGACTTCCGCCGAAACTCGTCGTCACGACATACGCGCCCGCACGCCGGCTCATCACGATCGTACTGCTCGTGCTCATCATCGCGGTCGGTGTGTACGGCATGTTCGAATTCGGCCGCTACAACGCCGGACACGACGCGCTGGCCGCCCTTCGGGCCCGGGCAGAACTCAACGACGTGATCGAAGCCCAGGAAACCACCATCTCGGACCTGCGCGCCAAAGTGGCGCAGCTGGAATCCTCGACCGTAGGACAGACCCGGGAACGCGAAGAGGTCCGCCGGACGATCGGCGATTTGCAGGCCCAGGTGGCCCGGTTGAACCAGGATCTGGCCTTTTACCGGGGGATCGTCACCCAAAATGCGAACTCTGCCGAGGTAAAAATCCAGCAGGCGCGTATGGTGGCAACGGCTGCGGCAAACAAGTTTCGCATCCGCGTGACGCTGGTCCAGCCCATGAGGCCGGATACGGTGGTCAGCGGTGTCGTTGTTTTGTCGGTCGACGGTGAACTCGATGGCAAGCCCGGGCGTGCGGAATTCGCGACACTCACGGGCGGCAAACGGCGTGAGATACCCTTCACCTTCCGATATCTAGAGAACATCGAAGAGGAAATCACCATGCCCCCGGGCATGAAACCCGAACAACTTCTCGTCGAGGTCAGATCCAACCGGCGCGGCTCCGCCCCGGTTCAGCAATCGTATGTATGGAGCGTCGATCCGCAGTAAGCGGGGCGTGGGAGCAGGACATGTTCGGGCGACGCAAGCAGGTTTCCACGCGTATCGACACGCTGCTGGGCAAGACCGCGAATCTCAAGGGTGATCTGGAATTCTCGGGTGGTCTGCATCTCGACGGCCGCGTGCTGGGCAATGTCCGCAGCACCGCCGAGGACGGCGGCGCGCTCTCGGTGAGCGAAAGCGGTCTCATCGAGGGCAATGTCGAAGTCACCAACATCGTCATGAACGGCACCGTGAACGGGGACATGCATGCACGCGAGCGGCTGGTGCTCGGCGGCAAGGCCCGGGTCAACGGCAATGTTCATTACGGGGTGATTGAAATGGCACCCGGAGCCGTCATTACGGGGAAGCTGATCCCGCTGACGAACGCCACCGCCGCCCCGGACGCGGAACCCCCCGCCGAGACGGCCGATGCGGTTGCGACAGCCAAATCCGGCGCGTAGTGTGCAAGCCATGACTGAAGTCCAAACCAATACGGATACCGAAACCCTGACGTTTACCGATGCCGCGGCCCGCAAGGTCGGCGACCTGATCCGTGGCGAGGGCAATCCGAACCTCAAACTGCGCGTCTTCGTGCAGGGCGGCGGATGCTCGGGCATGCAATACGGATTCGAATTCGATGAGACGGAGCAGGAAGGTGACACCTGCGTCGAAAATCTCGGCGTGAAGCTGCTGATCGATCCGATGAGTGTCGTTTATCTAAATGGCGCCGAAATCGACTATCGCGAAGGACTCGACGGCGCGCAGTTCGTGATCCGCAATCCGAATGCGCAGACAACCTGCGGGTGCGGTTCCTCGTTCACGGCCTGACGCCTTCTGGCTGACGTGGCGCGACGCGCATCGAAGTCCGTTCCGGACGTTCTCGCTGCCGTCGACCTCGGTTCCAACAGTTTTCACATGGTGGTCGCGCGTTACACGCACGGCCAGCTCGTCATCCTCGATCGATTGCGCGAGATGGTCCGTCTCGGCGCGGGGCTCGAAGCCGATGGCCGCCTGAACAAGGAGGTCGCGGCCCGCGCCCTTGCCTGCGTCGAGCGATTCGGCCAGCGCCTGCGTGACATGCGACCGGACAGCGTGCGCGTCGTGGGTACCAGCGCACTCAGGCGGGCGCGCCGGAAAGAAGCCTTCGTCGAACGCGCCCGTGAGGCGCTAGGACATCCCATCGAAATCGTTTCGGGCATCGAGGAGGCGCGCCTCATCTATTCCGGCGTTTCGAACACCATGCCCGTCGGTCCCGGGCGGCGCCTGGTCTGCGACATCGGCGGTGGCAGCACGGAAATCATCATCGGCGAGGGGCTCGAGCCGCTGCAGATGGAGAGCCTGCAGATGGGTTGTGTGCGCATCAGCGAGGAATTTTTCCCCGACGGCAAGCTCTCGCAGAAACGCATGCAGCGCGCACGCGTCGCAGCCCGGCTGGCGATCGAACCGTACCAGGCGGCGTTTCGGCGCCGCGGGTGGGATGAGGTGGTGGGCAGTTCCGGCACCGTGCGCGCGATCGGCGACACGATCCGCGAGATCGATCCAACCGCGACGGACATCGGTGCGAACGGACTCGAGCGAATCATCCACGCGCTCGGCCGGATCGAGAACATCCGCGAGCTGAAATTGAGCGCCCTCGCCGATGAGCGCAAGTTGTCCTTCGCCGGTGGTGTCGCGATCCTGGTGGAAGTCTTCGAGCAGCTGGGCATCGAGTCCATGAAGGTCGCGGACGGCGCGTTGCGCGAGGGGCTGCTCTACGATCTGCTGGGCCGTTACACCGACGAGGATGCGCGCGAGCGCACGGTGCGCAGCATGCAGGGGCGCTACCAGGTCGACCTCGTGCAGGCCGAGCGCGTGGAGACGACGGTCATCGGCTTCCTGTCGCAGGTCGAAGAAGCGTGGCATCTGACCGATCCGGAGATCGAGCTGATCCTGCGCTGGGCGGCGCGGCTGCACGAAATCGGCCTGGATGTCGCGCACAGCGGTTATCACCGGCACGGCGCCTATCTACTGGCGAACGCGGACATGGCGGGATTCCCGCGCGAGGAGCAGAAGCTGCTGTCGATCATGGTGGGCAGCCACCGCCGCAAACCGGCAATCGAAGAGGCCGACGACCTGATGCCGCCCTGGGACAGGCGCGCCCCCGCGATGACCTTGCTGTTGCGACTCGCGGTGCTCTTGAATCGCGGCCGCAGCAGCGTGGCGCTGCCGGATATCCGCCTGACACCGCGCGCGGACGCGCTCGAGGTGCAGTTCCCAGCGAACTGGCTCGACGATCACCCGCTGACCGTCGCGGATCTGCAGGCGGAAATCGAAAACCTGAAGACGGTTGGATTCCGGCTGCGCGTTTTCTCGTCGAAGTAGGGGCCGGCGGCTCCCGTCAGGGAACCACGACTGGGGCACTGCCGGCGGCGTAACGTGCGAGCAGGGCGCCCTGCGCGTCACGAACCGGATCGTCACCGCGAGTGCAATGCGAATACGTGCCGTCGGGATTCAACGTCCAGGCCTGCGTGTTGTCCGTGAGGTACGTGTTCAGGTCACGCAGGATGCGCTCGCGATGCGAGGCTTCGCGCACCGGGAACGCCACCTCGACGCGGCGGAAGAAGTTGCGCTCCATCCAGTCGGCGCTCGCGAGGTACAACTCGCTGTCCCTGCCGCCGCCGTTGGAAAAATAGAAAACGCGCGAATGCTCCAGGAACCGGCCGACCACGGAGCGCACGCGGATGTTCTCCGAAACGCAGGGAATGCCAGGCCGTAACGCACACAGACCGCGGATGATGAGGTCGATCTGCACGCCGGCGCGCGAGGCGCGATACAGGGCCTCGATGACTTTTGGATCCACGAGCGAGTTCATCTTGGCGATGATGCGGCCCGGCCGGCCCGCCGCGGCGTGCGCGGCTTCGCGTTCGATCTTCTCGACCACGGCTGCGTGCATGCCGAAGGGTGACTGCAGTAGTTTGCTCAGCCGCGGCGTCTGCGTGAGGCTGGTGAGCTGCAGGAACAGCTCGTGAACGTCCTGGCCGATGTCCGGATCGCAGGTGAACAGGCTGTAGTCGGTGTAGGCGCGCGCGGTGCGCGGGTGATAGTTGCCGGTGCCGAGGTGGCAGTAGCGGCGCAACCCATCCGCCTCGCGCCTCACCACCATCGACATCTTGGCGTGCGTCTTGAAACCAACGACGCCGTACATGACGTGCGCGCCGGCTTCCTGGAGACGGTTCGACAGTTCGATGTTCGCCTCCTCGTCGAAACGCGCGCGCAGCTCGACGATGACCGTCACGTCCTTGCCCGAGTGCGCGGCGGCGACCAGCGCATCGACGATGGGTGACTCGTCGCCGGCGCGGTACAGAGTCTGCTTGATGGCGAGAACCCGCGGATCGGCGGCCGCGCCACGCAGGAAATCGAGCACGGGCCCGAAACTGTGGAACGGATGATGCAGCAACACGTCCTTCTGCCGGATGACGGCGAGCAGGTCGGTGGACCC
>JAKFFF010000022.1:0-2243 GCA_036677145.1 Alcaligenaceae bacterium | reverse complement strand
GCGGCTGCCGCCGATCGTCGTGACGCTCGGCACCATGTCCATCTACCGCGGCATGATTTACCTGCTGTCGCAGGGCGCGTGGGTCAACGAGAATGAAATGTCGGCCGATTTCGTCGCGTTCACTCGCGCGGAATTCCTGGGACTCACGAGCGTCTCGTGGATGGCGCTGCTGCTCGTGGCGGGTTTCGTGCTTGCGCTGCGATACGCGCGCGGCGCGCGCGATTTCTACGCCGCCGGCGGAAATCCCGAGGCCGCGGCGTATTCCGGCATCGACGCGGGACGCATGCAGTTCATTGCCTACACGATCTGCGGCGCAATCGCGGGCGTGTGCGGATACCTGTGGGTGGCGCGTTTCGCGGTGGCGTATACGGACATCGCCCTGGGCTTCGAGCTGCAGGTCATTGCCGCCTGCCTGATCGGCGGTGTCGCGATCACGGGCGGCGCCGGATCCGCGCTCGGCGTGCTGCTGGGATGCCTGTTCATCGGCATCATCCGCAGTAGTTTGCCGCTGGTCGGGATTTCCGCCTTCTGGCAGATGTTCATCAACGGCGCCGTGATACTGACCGCCGTGCTGCTCGGCATGCGTCATCACACGCAACGCCGCGCCATTCTCGAATCGCGCGCCGCATGACGCTGCCCGCGAAATTGCTGGGCGCCTGGCGCTGGGAGTCGATGCTCGCGCTCGTGCTGGTGCTCGAGTTCGTGTTGTTCTCGTCGCTGTCGCCGTATTTCCTGAGCGTCGACACGTTGTCCGATGCGACTTTCAATTTCACCGAGCGCGCGCTGGTTGCGTTGCCGCTCGCGTTGCTCATCATTGCCGGCGAGATCGACATCTCGGTGGCGGCAATCATCGCGTTGTCGTCGGTGGCGATGGGGCTTGGCGCCGCACATGGCGTGGGTACGCCCGGAATCGTCTGCATCGGACTCGGCACGGGGCTCGCGGCGGGCGCCATCAACGGGGCGCTGGTGACGATCGGGCGCGTGCCGTCGATCGTCGCGACCATCGGCACGATGACACTGTTTCGCGGCGCCGCCTATGCGGTGCTCGGCGATCGTGTGCTGAAGGACTATCCACCTTCGTTCGCGGCCTTCGGCCAGGGATATTTCGCCGGTCCCGTCTCTAACGAGCTCGCATTGTTCGGGTTGTTCGCCGTGCTCTTCGGGGTCTGCCTGCATTTCACGCGCTGGGGTCGCGCGATTTTTGCCGTGGGCGCGAATCCGGTTGCCAGCCGCTTCGCGGGTGTGCCGGTGGATCGTTACCGCTTCGCGTTGTTTGCCCTTACCGGTCTGTTCTCGGGAATGGCCGCTGTGCTGCTGACCTCGCGGCTGGGGTCCACGCGGCCTTCGATCGCCCAGGGGTGGGAGCTCGAGATCATCAGCCTCGTCATCCTGGGCGGGGTATCGGTCTGGGGTGGCAAGGGCAGCATCGCGGGAGTCGTGCTGGCCGCGCTGGTTTTCGGCCTCGTGACTTTCGGCCTCGGGCTCATGAACGTTCCTGGCATCGTCATGTCCATCTTCACCGGAGCCCTGCTCATCCTCGTGGTTGCATTACCGGCACTCCTCAAAAGGCAATGAACGAATCCGCGCCATTGATCGCCGTCATCGATGTCGGCAAGACGAACGCCAAGGTTGCGTTCGTCGATGCGCAGCTCGGCCAGGAGGTCTGGAGCGCGCGCCGCGCGAACGAAATCATCGCGGGCGCGGACGTGCGGGAGCTCGACATCGCCGGCATCGAGCGATGGGTGCTAACTACCCTGCGGGACGCACCCGGCCGCGAGCGTGTGACGGCGATAGTGCCCATCGCACACGGCGCGGCGGCGGTGCTCGTCGGCCACGACGACGAAGTGCTGGTCGCGCCCGACTACGAGGACCCGCGCTTCGACGCCGTCGGCGAGGACTACCGGCCGTTGCGCGATTCGTTTTCGATGACGTATTCGCCGTTCCTGCCGCAGGGACTCAATGTCGGCCGCCAGCTCTTCTATCTTCAGCAGCGCCAGCCCGAACTGTTTCAGCGTGCGCGCCACCTTTTGATGTATCCGCAGTACTGGGCGTGGCGGTTCTCGGGAATTCTCGCCAGCGAAGTGACCTCTCTCGGCACACACACCGACCTGTGGCGGCCGTACGAACGGGCCTACTCGGGGCTGGCGCGCAAGCAAGGCTGGGCGCGCCTCATGCCCGGAATGCGGACCGCGACCGATCGTCTCGGAACCATTCGCGCGAGCGTCGCCGCGGCCACGGGCCTG
>JAKFFF010000021.1:0-2507 GCA_036677145.1 Alcaligenaceae bacterium | reverse complement strand
TCCGGGCGGAGGTCCGTGTTGTGCTGCGTGTTGTCGCGATTTTTATGCTCACTCTCTTCCGCAGGGTATGTCTGCTTGGGCGAAACCTAATCACGGTTTTTTCAACTGTCAACAACCTGACGCCATCTTTTTTCCGGGCGGGGCACCGCCGGGATTTGCTCGGAGTGCGGACGATGCATTCGCCATTTCGCCAAAGTGCGCGCGCGACGCGCGCGAACGCATTCGCCGAAAATAAAAAAACACTTGTTTTTTGCTGTTTTGATTCGCGACGCAATCGAGCCGCGCGACATCGACAGTCAGCGATGCATGCACGCATGCAATGCCGCGAGCGCGCCACCAAGGTCCTGGATGGCACCGAAAATAGTTTGCCGGCCCGCCCCGATTTGCGCGTCGCACAAGTCGATTTGCGCAAAACTGCGCAGACATTTTCCGGATCGCAACGGCGCCGGCGCCGCGCCGCGCGCAAGAAAAAACCCGCGTCGTCGCCGTCGCGGGTTGCCGGTCGGGAATGCGTTCGCCGGTCTTCGCGGATTCATCCCACTCCCAAAACGGCTCCGGCCGCAGATGCGGCCGGAGAGGAATCACGACGCTGCGCGTCGTGGTGCTGACAAGAAGCCGGTCAGTGGTCGTCGTCTTCGAGCAGCTCGGCATAGTCGTCGGGGCCGAGCATGTCGTTGAGCTGCTCCGGTTCCTCGATCTCGAGCACGAAGATCCAACCGTCGCCATAGGCGTCCTCGTTGATCGTCTCCGGCTTGTCGGCAAGCGCCGTGTTGACCTCGACGACCGTGCCGGTGATCGGCGCGTACACGTCGGAAGCGGCCTTGACCGACTCGACCACGGCGCAGGCGGTACCCGCTTCGAAACGCTCGCCGACGGTCGGCAGCTCGACGTACACCAGGTCACCAAGCAGGCCCTGGGCATGCTCGGAAATGCCGACGGTCACCTTGCCGTCGCCTTCGACACGGGCCCACTCGTGGGACTTCAGGAACTTCAGGTCGCCGGGGATCTCGCTCATCGTGGTGCTCCGTGCGGTTGCGGTCGGACTGGGGAAAGGGACGCGTAGTCTAGCGAAGCGCGGGGGACTGCGGCGCGACCGGCGGCGATCAGATGCCGTCCTGCGCCTTGCCGTCGCGGACGAACGGGAACTTCACCACCCGCACAGGAACTTCCTTGCCGCGGATGTCGACGCGGACGTTGCCACCGGCACCCAGTGGGATGTCGCCGGCAGGCACCCGCGCGAATGCGATTGCCTTGCCGAGCGTCGGCGAGAACGTGCCCGACAGGATCTCGCCTTCGCCGTTGTCGGTCAGCACTTTCTGGCCATGGCGCAGCACGCCCTTGTCGTCCATCACGATGCCGATCATCTGCCGTGGCACGCCGCCAGCCTTCTGCGCCTCGAGGGCTTCGCGGCCGATGAAGTCGCGCGGCTTGGCATCGGCGTCCGCGTCCAGCGCCACCGTCCAGGCGAGTGCCGCCTCATACGGCGATACGGTGTCGTCCATGTCCTGGCCATAGAGGTTCATGCCCGCTTCCAGGCGCAGCGTGTCGCGCGCACCCAGGCCGGCCGGCTTCACGCCCGCGGCGAGCAGGGCATTCCAGAACGCGATGGTCTTGTCCTCCGGCACCACGACCTCGAAACCGTCCTCCCCGGTGTAGCCGGTGCGGGCGACGAACAACGCAATGCCGTCGCTGGTCCGTGCCTCGCCGGCGGCGAACTTGCCGAGCTTGGCGATCGCCGCCCGGTCTTCCTCGTGCAGCAGGCCCAACACTTTCTCGCGCGCGTTCGGCCCCTGCACCGCGATCATGCCGAACTCCGGACGCTCGCTCACCTGCACGTCGAAGGCCTTGGCCTGCTCCGTGATCCATGCAAGGTCCTTCTCCCGGGTCGCGGCATTGACGACGAGGCGGAAGAAGCCCTCCTCGCGGAAATACACGATGAGGTCGTCGATCACCCCGCCCTGCGGGTTGAGCATCGCCGTGTACAGCGCCTTGCCGGGCTTCTGCAGCTTGTCGACCGAGTTGGCGACCAGCTTGCGCAGGAACCCGCGCACGCGTTCGCCGCGCAGGTCGACAACGGTCATGTGCGAGACGTCGAACATGCCCGCGTCGTTGCGGACCAGGTGATGCTCGTCGATCTGCGAGCCGTAATGGATCGGCATGTCCCAGCCGCCGAAGTCGACCATCTTTGCACCGAGCGCGCGGTGGGTGTCGTTGAGGACGGTCTTCTGGGTCATGGCGAGGGCCTTGGGGGGAAAGACCGGAATTATCCCAGATGCCATCCGCCGCGACCTCCTGCTACAGGCCGTAAGCCTCGTTGGCGCACTGGATGCCCGCCACCGGCATCTCGACCAGGCGTTTCTGCGCGAAGTCCAGCCGCCATGCGCGGCGCACGTCGTCGAACCATTCGACGTCGCCGCCGAGGCCGACGACGGCGACGATCGCAGGGCCCGGTTCGTCGTCGGCTTCGTCGTCGGGTGCGCCCCGCAGGCGACAAGTCCCCAGGGCGA
>JAKFFF010000020.1:0-7618 GCA_036677145.1 Alcaligenaceae bacterium | reverse complement strand
GATACGCGCCTCGGGCGGTGTCGCGAAAACGCGCAAGCCCACCGAACCACCCTCATCCACCAGCGCGGGATAACCCAGCTGCCGGCGGTCGCCCTGCCCGACTTCCTGCCGCTCCTGAATGTCCCCGAATACCCAGCTCTTCGCGCCGGTAGTCAGTTGAGATTGCTGCGCGTAGGTTTGCTGAGACGCGCCGGCGTGCCGATCACGCAGTGCCGCGAGACTGCGCGATCGCGCGATCACCTTGTCCGAGGCATCCAGCAGCAGGAAATTCATCCGCAGATGCGGCGGTAGTTGGTCCTCGCGAAACGCATCGCGCGGCACCTGCACGCCACCGGTACGCAGCAGCGCGTCGGCGAGCTGCGCGTGCAGCGACCCGCGGCCGCGCTCGAGCAATGGCAAGGCGCGTGCGACGGCCTCCGGCACCGGTACGAAATGCACGCGCAGATTCTTCGGCAGCGAGCGAATGAGCGCTTCGACCTTCTCTTCGAACAGTCCCGGGACCAGCCATTCGAAGGCCTCGTCAGGCAACTGGTTCAGGACATGCAGCGGAATCAACGCGGCGACGCCGTCATCTTCGTGGCCCGGCTCGAAGCGATAACGCAACTGCACGACCAGCGGTCCGGCGGACATGTGATCCGGGAACCGTTCGGCATCCAGCTCCGCGTCGCTGGGCGCGATGTCGCGCGCGGTCAGCCAGAGAAGTTTCGGGTCTTTCGCCTCGGCTTCGCGCCGCCAGCGCTCGAACGCGGCGCCCGTTGAAATGCCTGCCGGAATCCGCGCATCGAAAAATGCGTACAGGAGATTCTCATCGCCCAGCAGATCGACACGCCGCCCCTTCTGCTGCAGGTACTCCGTGTCCTCCAGCAATTTGAGGTTGTGAGTGAGGAATGGCGCGCGCGAGTCGTACTCCATGTGCACCAGCGCGTGGCGGATGAAGATCTCACGCGCCGCCTTGGGATCGATGCGTTCGTACGGAACGCTGCGGCCCGTCGACAAGGTGAGTCCGAACAAAGTGGTCCGCTCGTAAATCGCCGCGCGCGAGGCGCGCCGCTCCCAATGCGGTTCGTAGTGCTGGCGCTTGATGAGATGCGCGCCCACCTGCTCGACCCAGGCCGGATCGATGCGCGCGACATTGCGCGCGTACACCTTGGTCGTCTGCACCTGTTCGGCGCTGACGATCCACGCCGGCCGCGCCTTGAACTGCCCCGACCCGGGATGGATGAACAACTTGGTACCGTTGGCGCCGAGGTACTCGCCCTGCTCCTTGCGTTGCGCGACCTGCGAGAGCAATCCCGCGAGCAACGCGCGATGGACCGGCGCGTATTCCCCCGGCTGAGTATTTAGTTTGAGCGCGAGCTCGCCCTTGACCACATCCATCACCTGGCCATGAACGTCGTGCCATTCGGTGAGCCGCAGGTACGAGAGGAAATTTTCCTTGCACCAGGCGCGCAGCTTCGCGCGCGACAATTGCCCGCGCTGTTCCTCGAAGGCGCGCCACAACTTCAGCAGCGACAGGAAATCGGACTGCTCGTCGCGCAGCGGTGCATGTTTCTGGTCGGCCTGTGTTTGTTTGTCCGCCGGCCGATCGCGCGGATCCGGCACCGACAACGCGGACGCGATGATCGCGACTTCCTCGAGGCAATGTTCCCCGGCGCCCGCCAGCAGCATTCGTCCCAGCCGCGGGTCCAGCGGTAGTTTGGCGAGCTGGCGCCCCGTGTCGGTGAGTTTGTCGTCGTCGGTCAGCGCGCCGAGTTCGCGCAACGTGCGCTGGCCGTCGCGCACGTAGCGGCCATCGGGCGGCTCGACGAATGGAAACGCCTCGATGTCGCCCAGCTTGAGCGCATGCATCTGCAGGATCACCGCCGCGAGATTCGTGCGCTGGATCTCCGGTTCGGTGAACTCCGGCCGCGCGCGGAAATCCTCCTCGGAATACAGGCGGATCGCGACGCCCGGACCCACTCGGCCGCAACGCCCCGCGCGCTGGTTGGCGGAGGCCTGCGAGATCTTCTCGATCGGCAGCCGTTGCAGGCGGCTGCGATGACTGTAGCGGCTGATACGCGCCACACCGGTGTCGATGACGGCGCGAATGCCCGGAACGGTCAGCGATGTCTCGGCCACGTTGGTCGCGAGCACGACGCGGCGACGGCCCGCTGGCTTGAACACGCGTTGCTGTTCATCCTGCGACAGGCGCGAGTACAACGGCAGCACCTCACAACCTTGTGGATGATGCTTGCGCAACGATTCGGCGGTCTCGCGGATCTCGCGCTCGCCGCTCAGGAACACCAGGATGTCGCCGGCCTGCTCGCGCCACAATTCGTCGACGGCGGAAAGTATCGCGGCCTGTTCATCGACCGCGGTTTCGTCTTCCTCGTCGAGTTCCACCGGCCGGTAGCGGGTCTCGACCGGAAAACTGCGGCCCGACACGTTGATGATCGGCGCATCACCGAAGTGTTTCGAGAACCGCTCCGGATCGATGGTCGCGGACGTGATGACCAGTTTCAGATCGGGCCGCCGCGGCAACAGCCATTTGAGATAGCCGAGCAGGAAGTCGATGTTCAGCGAACGTTCGTGCGCTTCGTCGACGATGATCGTGTCGTACGCATCCAGGAAACGATCACCCTGCGTCTCCGCGAGCAGGATACCGTCGGTCATCAGCTTGATGAGACCCTCGGGACGACTGCGATCCTGGAAGCGCAACTTGTAACCGACCAATTGTCCCAATGGCGTGTTGAGTTCTTCCGCGATACGCGAAGCAACCGCGCGCGCGGCGATACGCCGTGGCTGCGTGTGGCCGATCGCTCCCGCGATGCCCCGCCCGGCTTCCAGACAGATCTTCGGCAATTGTGTCGTCTTGCCAGAGCCGGTTTCGCCGCAGACGATGACCACGGAGTTCTGTTCGATCGCACGGCGGATTTCCTCGCGATTGGCCGCGATCGGCAGTTCTTCCGGATACGCAATCGAGGGAACGCTGGTGGCGCGCGCCGCCCGCGCCGCCACGGACGCGGATATCTTCTGCGCGAGCGCGGTCTCCGCGGCCGCGACGTCATTGCCGCGCAGCTTTTCGTTCTTCAGGCGATCGCGCTCACGCCGCAGTCGAAACTGATCGCGACGGAGGCACAGGTCGATCGACGGTTTGGAATCAGGGGCGGCGGAAGTCATGGGCGCGGGCAATGCCACGGACGCGGTGAACTGGGATGCCGGCAAGTTTACCGGGCTATGGAGAGCTTCGGCAGCATCTCGCGCAACTTCAATTCTTGCGACAGCGGGTCGCGAAATCCGGTGAGTCGAGGAAATTGTCGAGAATGCGTCGCCACGCCGGCCACTCGTGGCCACCCGAGGTCAGGAACACGCGCGCGGGCGGTAGTTCGGCGGTCAGCAGAGAGTTCGCGCCACTCAGCGAATCCGCCGTCCCATATCCCGCGAAAATCAGCGGCGAGTTTTCCCGGCCCTGCGTCGCCGCCTGCAGCCAGCGCCACAACTCGCCTTGATAATTGTCCCGATTGATTTCCTCGACGCGCGCGGGGGCGTGCCAGTTCTTCAGTCCGCCCGCCGCCGCGATCTCCGCGATCATCTTCCGGTCGCCGAGGAATGGCGCGATCGCGAGGACACCGGTGACATCGGCCGCATGGCCCCGCGAGTAGAGCAGCGACCCGAACCCGCCCATCGACGGACCAACGAGCCAGATCTCTTCGTAGCCGCGGGACTTCGCAGGCGCGATCACATCCGCGGCGAGCCGCTCGACGAACGTGCCGCGCATGTAGTAGCCGAAGGTGGCGTCCGTCGCGCGAATGTCGATCGACAACGCGCGGCCCTGCAATGCCGCGAGGAACCCGCGTTCCTTGAAGGTCTCCGCGCGATCGCCCCTGCCCGGCAACAACACGAACAGGCATTTCGCGGGCGCCGATGCCGGCGCGTATTCGATCGAACGAAGGGGTGTCGGGGCCTGCATCGGACCGGCGCAGCCGCCCACCAGCAGCAGTGCAACCACTGCAAGGCGTCTCATGAGGTTTGCGTGAAAATCCGCCACTTAGGGCCAAGGCTACGTGGTCGGCGGGCCGGACGGTATGCCTAACGCCTTATGCCCCTCTTTCCTCGGAAAAACATGCGGAAAAACGTGCATTCCTGGCCCCAGTCACTACACTCACGCCCCCGCCTGCCGACCGAGTCCGACCGATGACCTCCGAAACCCCTGCCGTCCCTTTCAGCGATCTCGGACTCTCAGAAACCGTGCTGCGTGCCGTGAAGGCCATCGGTTATGAGTCCGCCTCGCCGATCCAGGCGGCCACCATCCCGGCAATGCTCGCCGGCACGGATATCCTCGGCCAGGCTCAGACGGGCACCGGCAAGACCGCCGCCTTCGCGCTGCCGATCCTGTCGCGCATGGACATGAAGAAGCGCGTGCCGCAGGCGCTGGTGCTGGTTCCCACGCGCGAACTCGCGATCCAGGTATCCGAAGCCTTCCAGAAATACGCCGCGGGTCAGCCCGGCTTTCACGTGCTGCCTATCTACGGTGGCCAGAGTTATGTGCCGCAGTTGAACGCGCTCAAGCGCGGTCCGCAGGTGATCGTCGGAACGCCCGGACGCATCATCGATCACCTCGATCGCCGCACGCTGAAGCTCGATGACATCAGTTGCGTCGTGCTGGACGAGGCGGACGAGATGCTCGCGATGGGATTCGCGGATGCGATGGAGGCGATCCTCTCGCAAACGCCCGCCGAGAAACAGGTTGCCCTGTTCTCCGCGACCATGGCGCCCAACATCCGCCGCATCGCGCAGACGCATCTCAGGAACCCGCGCGAAGTCGTCATCCGCGGCAAGACCGCCACCGCGGCCAACATCAAGCAGTCGTACTGGATGGTCAGCGGCCTGCACAAGCTGGACGCACTGACGCGTATCGTCGAGGTCGCCGACTTCGATGCGATGCTGGTGTTCGTTCGCACGAAGCAATCCACCGTGGATCTCGCCGAGCGGCTGCAGGCGCGCGGCTTCGCGGCTGTCGCGCTGAATGGCGACATCCAGCAGTCGATGCGCGAGAAAACCGTGCAGCAGCTCAAGGACGGCAAGATCGACATCCTCGTCGCGACCGACGTCGCCGCGCGCGGCCTCGACGTCAAACGCATCACGCATGTCGTCAACTTCGACGTGCCCTACGACACCGAGTCGTACGTACATCGCATCGGCCGCACCGGCCGCGCGGGCCGCAGCGGCGAGGCGATCCTGTTCATCGCGCCGCGCGAACGCAACCTGCTGCGGTTGATCGAGAAACACACGCGCCAGGACATCGAACCGCTGAGCCTGCCGACCGTCGACGACGTGAACAGCAAGCGCCTCGCGAAGTTCAAGGCGCGCATTGGTGAGGCGCTCGCGGCAGGCCCGACGGATTTCTTCCGCAAGGCCGTCCAGGAAGTCGCGCTCGAAACCGGCGCGGACCTGGCGAGTGTCGCCGCCGCGATCGCGTCGCTGGTCGATGGCGGCGCGCCGGTCCTATCTACCGCGTCGACGCAGAACCATGCGTTCCCAAAGTTCGACCGTGACGATCGCGATGATCGCAAGCCGAAACGCGACCGCGAACCCGCCGCCGATCTGCCGTCCGTTGCCGAGGGCGAATTCGCCTTCGAGGACGACGGCAAGCAGATCACCTGGCGCCTGTCCGTTGGCCGCGAACATGGCGCACTGGCCGGCAACATCGTTGGCGCGATCGCCAACGAAGCGCGGCTCGCCGGCCCGCAGATCAATGGGGTCGACATCCGCGGCAACCACACACTGGTTCGCCTGCCGGCGAATCTTTCGAAGTCGGTGATCGAGCGGCTATCGAAGGTGCGCGTGCGCGGACAGGCACTGAACCTTCAGGCCAGCGACGACCTTCCGCCGCGCGGCAATCCGAAGTCCGACAAACCGTACAAATCCGCCAAGCCGTACAAGTCGGACAAGCCATACAAATCGGATAAGCCGTTCAAGTCGGGCAAACCTTTCAAGTCCAACAAGCCGTACAAGCCGTACGTCGCGAAGGACAAGCGGCGCGACTAGTCAGACGCCCCCGGCCGGTCGCCAGAACGTGATCTCTGGCGGTCCGCCGAGGAATGAACTCGCCTCACGTATGAACGCCTGTATGTGCGGCTGTTGCATGTGCGGTCCCAGGAACTCTTCTCGACTCGTCCAGCGCTCCAGCAGCGTGATACGGGTCGGATCGGCGTCGTCCTGAAGTATTTCGATTCCCTTGCAGGCTGACTCGCTCGACACAACGGTGGAAACGAGCGAGGCAATGGCCCGCAATGCTGCCGGCAATTGATCGGGCAGCACGCGGTACGAAACCATCACGGTAATGTCGTTCATTCGAAGCGATGTCCTTTGAGGGAAAGACTACCCCGCTCCGCGAGGGAACAGGATGTACAACGCGGCGGTGATTATTCGAGGGACTACGCTCACACCAGCCAGCGGGCGCGATTGATGAACATGGCCAGCATGAAGCCAGCGAGCGAAACCAGGAGGGCCGTTTCAACCACGTTTGGCTTCTCGAATTCGAACTGCGAGTAACTGAAAGCCATGGCAATCCAGGGAATCGCTGCTGCAGCCAACGCAGCAACCGCCACGACAAGGGCGCCCAATGCAGCGCGACGCAGTATCAGCACACCACCGGTCATCGCGACGAGACCCAACAACAGATATGTCGTCAATGAATTGCGCCAGTGCTCGGCCCAGACGGCCGGGTCAGCATCAGCCGCCGCGGCGAGCGTGACCATCTCGTCTGCGCGGTTGAGTCCGAATCCGCACGCCGCCACCACCAGCAACCCGAATAGAAGTGCGAAGACGCCTAGAACTGTGCGCTGCATTAGTTATACCTGGCGATGAGCCGAGCGCCGTGCGCTGCTGGATGAGCTTGGCAGTTTATCTCTCACGCGTGAATACAAGCGGGGTTTCAGACGACTGCGTAGACGCTCGCTGCTTTCGTTCTTGCCACCAGCGACGCAACTCCGCCGGATCAGGGCCATTGTTCGTGGAATTCAATCCTGGCGGGAAACGCCCAACCCGGAATGCCTGGATCAGCCAAGCCGCCTCGTTTCCAACCGTCGAGCGCTTCGTGTTCAAGAATGATGAATTGGCCGACACCTGGTTAGGGCACGGCTCTTTCGAATCCAGATGTTCCATCAAGAGCGGGACATCCCCTTCCTTCACCCAACCTTCCTTGCAACCAAACACGGTAAAAACGTTTGCCGGGTGTGTACGAAGATAGCTCAGGTATTCCAACGGCCTCACATCCTGCCAGCCAAACTGTGTGTGCACGTAGTTCTCTCGTTCGAGCGCATCGCATGGAAAAGGCTTGTCGGTTGCGGCGATCGACGATGAGTTCGAAATCAGGATCAACCCAAGTACGAGATGGCTTACCGCAACTGCTCTTAGAGTCTTCATTTTCATATGACCGCCGCGCGCCGCGCAGTCGCCCAGTATCCGATGGTCATTTGCCCAGCTCGCCAGACACGTGCTCCGTCAATTCTCTCGTGTTCTTGAAATACTCCGTCTCCAGGTCAATGCCACATTTGTTCGCAAGCACGATGATCGACCACAAACAGTCTGACAATTCGTGCCCGAGTTTCGCTTTGCAGTCATCAATTCTCCGGAC
>JAKFFF010000019.1:0-5580 GCA_036677145.1 Alcaligenaceae bacterium | reverse complement strand
TGCTCGACAAGGATTTCGGCGTCACCGCCGACATCTGGTCCTGCCCCAGCTTCACCGAACTGCGCCGCGACGGCTTCGACGCCGAACGCTGGAACCGCCTCAACCCGGAAGCCAAGACCCCGCGCAAGGCCTACGTCACCGAACTCCTCGAAGGTCGCCAGGGCCCGGCCATCGCCGCGACGGATTATGTCCGCGCCTTCGCCGACCAGATCCGCGCCTTCGTCCCGATGCACTACACCGTGCTGGGCACCGACGGCTTCGGCCGCAGCGACACGCGTGCGAACCTGCGTCGCCACTTCGAGGTTGATCGTTTCCATATCGCGCATGCCGCGATTGCGGCATTGGCGGCGGAAGGGAAGATGACCGGCAAGGATGTGGCCCGGGCGATCAAGCAGTACAAGATCGATAGCGAGAAGCCGAATCCGGTCGGGGTTTGAACGCCATGAGTGTCCAGCCCCTTGGGGCGCCATCCCCCGAGCGAAAACTTCGGGTCGTCGCGGTGCTCGCGACGCGGAACGAGGAGCGCTTCATCGCCGCCTGCCTCGAAAACCTCTTCCGCCAGGGTGTGGAGGTCTACCTCTGCGACAACGGATCGACCGACCGGACCGTCGAGATCGCAAAGGCCCACCTCGGCGCAGGGCTGATCGGCATCGAGCACATCCCGTACGACGGTACGTACCGCTGGGAGAGCATCCTGCGCCGGAAGGAAGCGCTGTTCCGCGAACTCGATGCCGACTGGCTCATGCACGTCGATGCCGACGAGATCCACCTTCCGCCGCCGGGCCATGCGTCGATCGCCGCGGCCATCGCCGTGGCCGACTCGCTCGGCTACGAGGCGGTCGAGTTTGCCGAGTTCACGTTCGTGCCGACGCGCGAAGCACCCGAACACGATCACGCTGATTT
Source organism: Alcaligenaceae bacterium (assembly GCA_036677145.1). Taxonomy (GTDB): domain Bacteria; phylum Pseudomonadota; class Gammaproteobacteria; order Steroidobacterales; family Steroidobacteraceae; genus CADEED01. The sequence continues at coordinate 4,677 of JAKFFF010000019.1, read as the reverse complement.
CGTCAGGACGCTGCGCACGTACTACCCGTTCCGTCCGTCTTCGCCGCACTGCGTACGCGCCTACCGCAAGCAGGATGTACCGATGGAGATCGCCTGGTCCGGCGGGCACCGTGTCAGGTTTCCTCATCAGCCACAGCTGTACCCGGAACCGTTCCGGATGAAGCACTACCTCTTCCTCAGCGCGGCACACGCCGCTCGCAAGTATCCCGGGAGGAAGTACGACGACGACGAGGTCAACCACCGGCGCTGGCATGGCTGGCGGTCCCGGTTGCGTTCAGAACACATCGGACTGCCGAGTGTCGCGCTCGTGCGCACGACGTCGGGCGACGACGATCTCGATTCGACCAACCCCTGGACTCGGCACTGGCTCGACCAATGCACGGCCTCGTGAGCGGGAGTGCGCGGCCGCGAATCCTCGCCGTCGCCGACCGCCCGGGCTGGGCGATCGACAGCAAGGCGCGCAATCTCGCGCGCGACCTCGCAGACCGTTATGAGGTCGTCGTGCGCTTCCAGCACGAAGTCAACGAGCACGATCTCGAGTCGGCCGACCTCGTGATGATCTTCTACTGGCTCGAGCTCCTGAAGATGCCGTTGTCGGAGGCGGTGCTCGCGCGCTTCGCGGACCGGCTGCTCATCGGCATCTGCAGCCACGTCGAGCTCCAGGGCGAACGGCGCGAGCGTGGACTCGCGACCCTCAATCGGCTCGCGCGCTGCGTCTTCGCAAACAACAGGCTGCTGCAGCGCGAGTTCGCGCCGCTGATCGACGTGCCGGTGCACTACACGCCCAATGGTGTCGACACGCGGTTTTACCGGCCCGCCGACGCGCCGCGCGTGCACGCTGCGGGCGAGCTTCGCATTGGTTGGGCCGGCAGCCTCGGCAACCAGGGCGCGGAGCATCGCGGCTTCCCCAATGTCATCGAACCCGCGGTGGCCGCGGTGCCGGGTGTGGAGCTCGTGACCGCAATCCGCGAGCAGTACTGGCGCAACCGCGACGAGATGCTTGCCTTCTACCGCGATATCGACGTCTACGTCTGCGCCAGTCGCAGCGAGGGCACGCCGAATCCCTGCCTCGAGGCTGCGGCCTGTGGCGTCCCGGTCATCACCACGAAGGTCGGGAACATGCCCGAGCTGATCGTCGACGACGAGAATGGGTGTTTCTTCGATGGCACGACGCAGGGGCTTGCGGAAAAACTCGCGCTGCTGCGGGACTCGCCCGCGCTCACGTCGCAATGGGGTACGCGCATCCGCACGTCGATCGAAGCGTGGGACTGGCGCCGCCAATCGGAGCATTACGCGCGCATGTTCGACGCGATGCTCGCGATGCACGAGCCCAAGCCTGCGCTCGCAACCTGAAGTGGAGTAGACGCAACGTCATGGGGAGCTATCACGGGTCCGTCGTGCTCGTCACCGGTGGCGCCGGATTCATCGGCTCGCACACCTGCATCGCGCTGATGGAAGCGGGCCATCGCGTCGTCGTCATCGACGACCTGAGCAATAGTCGCGAGGCTGTGCTCGAGCGGATCGGTTGCATCGCGGGCGACGTCCCTGCGTTCGTCCGCGCCGACGTGCGCGACGAGGCGGCGGTGACCGCGGTGATGCGCGCCCACGGCGTCGAGGCGGTGATTCATTTCGCCGGCAGCAAGGCCGTCGACGAATCGACGCGCGATCCACTGAGTTACTACTCGAACAACGTCGCGGGCACGGTCGCGGTCGCGCGTGCGATGCGCCATGTGGGCGTCACCAACCTCGTCTTCAGTTCCTCCAGCACGGTCTACGGCGACGTCCAGCGATCTCCAATCGGCGAGTCTGCCGCGATCGCCCCCGTGAGCCCGTACGGGCGCAGCAAGGTCATGTGCGAAATCATGCTGCGCGACGTGTGCGCGGCGGACCCGTCTTTCTCGGCGCACGCGGTGCGGTATTTCAATCCCGTCGGTGCGCACCCGAGTGGCGCACTGGGCGAGGATCCGTTCGGCATTCCGAACAATCTGATGCCGTGCATCACGCAGGTCGCGGTCGGTCGGCGCGAGCGTCTCTCGATTTTCGGTATCGACTATCCGACGCGCGATGGGACTTGCGTGCGCGACTACATCCATGTGATGGACCTTGCGGAAGCGCACGTCGCCGCGCTCGACGCGTGCCGCTCGTCCAGGGGATTCGAGGCCTACAACCTCGGCACGGGACGTGGCGCCTCGGTGCTCGAGGTCGTGCTCGCGTTCGAGCACGTCTCTGGCCGGGCGATCGCACGGCAGGTTGTGGCGCGCCGTCCCGGCGACATCGCGGAAATGTATGCCGACCCGGCGTTTGCGCAGGTGCGGCTCGGATGGCGCGCGCGTCGTGGCCTCGAAGAGAGCTGCGCCGACGCGTGGCGCTGGCAGCGCGAGAACCCCAGGGGCTACGGGCGCTGACAGCGCTTTCATTGATTCAAGGCAAAGCCCCACTCATTGCGGGGGTTTGAGGCAAAATCGACAAGGAAACAGAAGCGGCCGACGGCCGCTTCTTCGTTGGGTGACCAAACCGGGGGTTGGCATGGAGCGTGGCATGCGTGCGTTGGGTGGTGTCTGCGTCGTGGCGTTGCTGTTGAGCGCATGCAACGGAGTGGGCAAGTCGCCCGAGGAACGCATCAACGCGGCGATTCCGCCGAGCGATGAAGTCGTCGCTGCCAAAACCAAGCTGGATGCGCTGGCCAAAGCCCAATCCGCCGATCTCAAAGCGGTCGACGACGAGTACCAGTCGCGCCTGAAAGTACGTGCCCTCGAGTGCGCACGCGGCTACGAGCCGACGATGTGGTCGGATGACGACAGCGTTCGCGAAGCCCTGAGCGACAAGGAGTGCTTCACCAGCGCCGATGCGAAGCTGCGCGGCTGGCTGGGCATGCGCCGCATGGCGCTACTGCTCGCGGCGCCGCCGCTGCGCCCCGTGCCGGCGAAGGCGCCCGCGCGGATCACCACGGCCGGGAATATCCAGGAAGTCAATTTCGCCGACCAGGCCGGCATCGCGCTCGTGCAGCTGTCCAAGCAGTACCAGGTGATCGACATCGGCAGCAACGAGGTCGTCCATCAGGGTGCAGCCTCGCTGGCCATCGCCCCGTCGCCCAACGGCCGCCTGTTCCTGGTCAACGATGGCGACAACGTCGAGGTTCATGAAGCGGAAACCGGCGAAACCCTCACCACTTTCCCCGGCGTGCGCATCACCGAGTTCCACTGGATCGGCAACGCCGGTGCGATCTATCAACCGCCCGTGAGCGCAGACCGTTCGCGGCTCGGACCGGTCTTCCTCGATCTCGTTTCCGGCAAAGAGACCCGCATCCCCATGAACGCGCACGGCGTCGATCGCGTGCTTCCGCTCGCGGGGAATCCGTCGCGCTATGCCGTGCTGAGCTGGACGCGCATCGGCGTGCTCCAGCTGCAGCCGGGTGCACACGGTTCGCAGATGCAATTGCTGTCCGAGCATGTGTCGTCTGTCGGCGGCGGCTGGGATCGCAGCTCCGCATCGACCGCCGACGGCCGCACGTTCTTCGGCACCGCCGAATCCCTGAAGCTGCTCTCGCTGGAGTCGTTGCAGACACGTACCGTGACGCTGCTGCCCCTGCGCCTGGTGGCCGCTGTGGCGACGCCGAATCCGGATCAGGTCCTGATGCGCGGGTTCTTCAAGAACGCGCCGGGCACGGGTTCCGCGCTCTACATGTATTCCTTCAGCCAGCGCACCCTCGCGACCGTCCAGCAGGACCAGTTGCTGTCCACGCGCATTCTTTACATCCCGTCGCTGCGCAAGAACGCCGTCATCGATGGCGCCAGGATCGTGCTAGTCGATAGTGTTCCGACTTCCGATCCGGTCGAGGCGAATCAATTCCTCGAGCTGCGCTCGCAGGCACTCGCGGCCGAAGCGAGCACCCGCGTCGACGCCAACCAGATGGCCCGCGCGCGCATGCTGGCGAAGCTGCAGATCGACGGCGCTTTCACGCCTGAGTTGCGCGCGCGCATGCAGCAGGAACAAGGCATCAGCGACGCCATGCTCGTGCAGGCACGCCGCGACATGACCACGATGACCGCGATGCCGACCGCGATCCAGGGACCCGTCGCGACCCTGGCCAAGAACGCGGACATCCGTGCGATCGGCGTCTACCAGGGCAGCGGCATCGGCAAGGCGAGAGGCGCGGGCAATCGCACCGGCACCGTCCAGGTGCACGTCAGGCGCAGCGCCCGGCCCATCATTCTTTCGCTGAGTGCCTATGAGCCCGTGCGTTGGGTGTTGACGGTGGAGCCGGGGGCCAAGCTCGCCGCCGTCCTCACCAGCGGCTACTACTCGGCGGAAATCATCGGCGCCGGCAGCGCGCCCGTGCAGCAACTCGGCCAGCACTACGCGTACAAGCGCGGCGGCCCCGAGTACCTCTCCCTCGACACCGAAGTCGCGCGCTGGACCGGCAAGCGCATCGGCGCCTTCCAGGGCCGCTATACCGGCGAGATGTTCGTGGTGGGGATGTGACTAGCCAAACGCCATCGACGTAGGACGCGCTATGGGATCGATCACCCAACTCGGACGCGGCCGCTTCTACGGCGACTATCGCGCGCAATGCCAGGTCGGCGATCTGGCGTTGGCCGAATTGCGGCCGACCGTGCCCGAGCACGAGATCGTGACCCACACGCATGAGGATGCGCATTTCCTGTTGCTGCTCGAAGG
>JAKFFF010000018.1:0-67298 GCA_036677145.1 Alcaligenaceae bacterium | reverse complement strand
CGATACGCGCCGGCTTCGACAAGCACCTGGTCAAACCCGTCGATTTCGACGAACTACAACGAGTGCTCGAAGCCGCCTGAGCCGCGGCCGCTCCGCAATTTTCGACGCAGGTCCGGTAACATCCGGCATCCCTGTCGTATATCAGGCCGATGCGCAAGCTCCTCGTCTTCCAGCATTCCGCCCGCGAACCACTCGGTGTGCTCGACCCCATGCTCCGCAAATCCGGATTCCGGGTTCGCTACATCAACTTCTCGCGCGATCCGCTGCAACGTCCGGACGTGAGCCGCTACAACGGCCTCGTCGTGCTCGGCGGCCCGATGAACGTCGACCAGGCGGACCAGTATCCGCACCTGACGACGGAAATCGCCGCGATCCAGGAAGCCTTGCGGCTCGAAATTCCGATCCTCGGTATCTGCCTCGGCGCGCAGCTGCTGGCGGCGGCGCTGGGCGCGAACGTCCGGCCTAACAATGTGCGCGAGATCGGCTGGTATCGCCTGCATCCGACGGCGGCGGCGCAGTCCGACCGGCTGTGCCGCCACTTCGATGGCAGTCAGCACGTCTTTCAATGGCATGCGTACACGTTCGATCTGCCGCCGGGCGCCGTGCATCTGGCCAGCACACCGACCTGCCCCAACCAGGCGTTCCGATTCGGCGAACGCGCGTACGGATTGCAGTTTCACCTCGAGGCCGACCAGCAACTGATCCAGCGCTGGCTGCACGTGCCCGAGTACCGCGCGGAGGCCGAAGCCGCGGGGCCGGAGCATCACCTCGATCACATCCTGCGCGAGACTCACGGCCACGCGCCGCACGCGCGCGACGTCAGCGAACGCGTGTTCGGCGATTTCATCGAGATGTTCGACTGGCGCAGAAAGGTGCGCCTCGGCAGTCTGTAACTCCGGGTCCGTGTCGGACCCTGCTTTCAAGCCGTACTTGGATTGTCTGATCGCCCCCGAAAATCAGCGGAGCAGGATGGCGGCAACCCGGAGGACCAAGCCATGGCTACACCCCGCGACACGATCATCGAACTCGAAAACCGCTTCTGGCAATCGTTGGTGGATCACGACACCGACACCGCACTCACGATGCTCAGCGAACCCTCACTCATGGTCAGCCCGCACGGCACGATGCAATTCGATCACGCCAGTTTCCGGAAGATGGCCGAGAAGGACTCCATGACCTTGAGCGAATTCGAGCTCAGCGAAATGCGCGTGGTCTTTCCCAATGACAACACCGCGGTGGTCACCTATCACGCAAGCCAGAAGATGTCGCCCCGCGGCACGAGCGACGGCGAAGTGCAGGAAATGAACGACTCGTCGGTGTGGGTCAAGGAGAAGGACGGCTGGAAATGCGTGATGCACACCGAATCGCCGTCGGGGAACGGCCGAACTAACTAGCTAGAGAACCTCGAACAGGCCCGCGGCGCCCATTCCGCCGCCGACGCACATCGTGACGACGGCGTATTTCACGCCGCGGCGGCGGCCTTCGATCAGCGCGTGTCCGACGAGCCGCGCGCCGGACATGCCGTATGGATGGCCGATCGAAATCGCGCCGCCATCGACGTTCAGACGTTCATCGGGAATGCCGAGCCGGTCGCGGCAGTAGATCACCTGCACGGCGAAGGCTTCATTCAATTCCCACAGCCCGATGTCTTCGACGCGCAGATCGAACCGCTCGAGCAGCCGCGGCACGGCGGCGACGGGACCAATACCCATCTCGTCGGGCTTCACACCCGCGACACACATTCCAAGATAACGGCCGAGCGGCGCCAGTCCGCGCCGTTCCGCGGTGCGCGCCTCCATCAGCACACAGGCGGATGCCCCATCCGAAAGCTGACTCGCGTTGCCGGCAGTGACGGTGCCGCCGGCATTCACCGGCTTGAGCGCGGCGAGACCGGCCAGCGAGGTGTCCGGGCGCATGCCTTCGTCGCGCGTCAGCGTGACCTCGCGCAAGCTGACTTCGCCGCTCGTCTTGTCGACCACTTTCATGGTGGTCTTGCAGGCGGTGAGTTCGGTGTCGAAACGGCCGGCGTCCTGCGCGGCCGCGGTGCGCTGCTGCGAGGAAAGCGCATATTCATCACATCGCTCGCGCGAAATGCCGTAACGGGACGCGACCACTTCGGCCGTCCCGATCATCGGCATCGTGATGTCCGGATGCACCTCGGACAACGCCGGGTCCGGATCGATGCGCAGCTCCGGCGTCTGCGCCAGCGAGATTGACTCGACTCCACCGGCGAGCACGATGTTCATGCGGTCGACGATGATCTGCTTCGCCGCGGTCGCGATGGTCATGAGACCCGAGGAGCATTGCCGTTCCATCGTCATTCCCGGCACTTCGACCGGAAGTCCGGCGCGCAGCGCGGCCGTGCGGCCGATGGTGTGCTGCGTGCCCTGCGGCAGCGAGCAGCCGATCAGGCAATCCTCGATTTCACCTGGCGCCACGCCGGCCCGCTCGATCGCGGCGCGCAGCGCATGCGCGGCCAGCGTGGGCGCGGGCGTCTGGTTGAAGGCGCCGCGATAGGCACGCGCGATGGGCGTGCGCGCGGTTGAGACTATCCAGGCGTCCCGGCCCGCATCACGCGTCACTGCGGCGATTTCTCCGTCGAGGCTTGCGCACTCGCCACTTCGCGTTCGGCCTGCAGGAACCCGTAGGCGGGAACGATTTCATCGGTGCGGTCGCAGATCTCGTCCCAGCGCGCGATCACGCGCTCACCCGCATCGTCGCCACCGCCGATCTGCCGGCCCTTCGACAGCGTGATGCTGGCGCGCGCGAAATGGCCGCCGCCGGCGCAGACAATGGCGCGCGTGGGCGCGTCGTCACAGACCAGCGCGAGCAACGCTGGACTCACCAGCGCCGCATCGAGCGCCTCGAGGCTGCCCTGCGACAACACACCCTGCGTCATCTGCGTGGCCGCGGAAGGCGCGAGGCAATTCACGCGGATGCCGTACTTCTCGCCTTCGATGGCGAGTGTCTGCATGAGCCCGACCAGCGCCATCTTCGCCGCCCCGTAGTTAGCCTGGCCGAAGTTGCCATACAGGCCCGACGAAGACGTGGTCATGACGATGCGCCCGTGTTTCTGCTCGCGCATCTGCTCCCACACCGCCTTGGTGCAGATGACCGAGCCCATGAGGTGCACGTCGACCACGAGCCGGAAATCATCGAGGCTCATTTTCGCGAAACTCTTGTCGCGCAGGATGCCGGCGTTGTTCACCAGGATGTCCACGCGGCCCCATTCGGCGATGGCGCGTTTCACCATCGATGCGACCGCCGCTTCTTCCGTGACCGAAGCGGCGATGGGCATCGCCGTGCCGCCGGCCGCGATGATTTCCGCGGCCACCGCCTCGGCCGCCGCGGGCGCGAGATCGTTGACGATCACACGCGCGCCCCAGCGCGCGAGGAACAATGCGTGTTCGCGGCCGAGTCCGCCGCCCGCGCCGGTCACGAGGGCAACGCGGCCTTCGATCGAGTGCTTCACTTCCGGCCCGTCTGGCGCTGACAGATGCCGAGGAATCCCGCCGCCATGAACGACGCCATGCGTTCCTTCACGGCTTCGAAATCATCCGACCGGCAGCGGCCCGCCGACAGCTTGTCGATGCGCCCGGTGCGCGCGAGCGTCAGCATCAGCGCACCCGTGACGAAGTGATAACCCCAGAAGATGTCGCGCTCGTCGCAGTCCGGCAGCGCTTTCTTGAGTAGTTCGATGAGCCGCAGCACGACCGGATCGAACTGCGCATCCATGAGGTCGGCGCCCCACTCGGGCGTATTGGCGACCTGCGCGCCGAGCGCGCCGTAGTTCTTCCAGGGCTCGCCGCCCTGGATGTACAGGTCGAGGTCGGTATCGAGGAATGCGCGCAACGCGCCTTCCACGGTCGGTTTGCCGTTGGACTCCGCGTCGTAACGGTCGAGCGCTTCCAGCCGGCGCGTGCTCGTCACCACCGCGCGGCGCGCGAACACGGCATCGAACAGCTTCTTCTTGTCGACGAAGTAGTAGTTGAGCAGCGTGTGATGCGCGCCGACGCGCTTCGCGACGTCCTTGAGCGTCACGCCGTACAGACCATGCTTCGAGAACAGGTATTCGGCGGCGTCGAGGATCTGCTCCATCTTGTCGGCGCGTTGCTGGACCTTGGTCGCGCGTTGTCGCGTCTTGGTTTTCTGAGCCACTATCCCGATTCTCCGAGCACCGTTTCTTCGACCAGGTTGGACGCTATCCGCCGCCATATTCCATCCTCAAACGAACCTTGTCGATCTTTCCGGTGGGCGCGAGGTGCATCCGCTCGACGCGAATGATCTCATCGGGTATCCACCACGGGGCGACCTTCCCATGCAGTGGTGCAAGCAAAGCCTCATCGCTGATGCCGTTCTTGCCGCGGGTCTCGACGATGAGCACGGGGCGCTCGCCCCACTTGATGTGAGGCCGGCCGATCACCGCCGCGAGGGTTACCTCCGACAGCGCGCTGACGATGGCTTCGATCGCGGATGGGTTGATCCATTCGCCGCCCGACTTGATCAGGTCCTTGGCGCGTCCGGTGATGATCAGATTTCCCGCGGCATCGATCCGCGCCAGGTCGCCGGTGGGAAACCAGCCATGCGCGTCCGTGGCCTTCTGCTCTTCACCGAAATAACGTTCGATGACCGCCGCGCCGCGCACCCGCAGATGTCCTTCGACGCCGCGCTGCTGCGGCAGCGCGCGGCCCTCGGCATCCGTCAGCAGCAGATCGAGACCCACGGAAGGTTTGCCCGACAGATGCGGTGAACGCGTGGGCGTGTCGGGTGGCGCCACGGTTCCCGAAGGCGAAAGCTCGGTCATGCCCCAACTCGTCTGCACCATGACCTGCATGCGCTTCTCGAAACGCTCCATGAGCGCGGGCGGCAGCGGGGCGCCACCGACGATGACGCGTTCCAGGGTCGGCACCTCGCCACCCGTGCGATCGAGATGTTCGACGAGTTCGAGCCAGACGGTCGCGATGCCGACCGCGACGGTCACGGATTCGGCATTGATCAGGGCCGCGAGACTTGCCCCGTCGAGATGGCGGCCCGGCAGGACGAGCTTCGCGCCCGCGGCCGGCACGGCGAACGGCAGACCCCAGGCATTGGCATGGAACATCGGCACGACGGCGAGCACGTGGTCGCGCGCGCTGATCGCCATGTTGTCGACCTGGAGCTGGCGCAAGGTATGCAGGTAACTCGCGCGATGCGTATAGGTGACACCCTTCGGCACACCTGTGGTGCCCGAGGTGTAACACAGGCCGCAAGGCGTGGTTTCGTCGAACAGGCCCCAAACTACTTCGCCGCGCACCTGCGCGAGCAGCGGCTCGAGTTCGCAGACCAGCGGCATGCCCGCCGGCTGCGCCCGCGCGCCGGAAGAATCGATCAACAGCAGCCGCTCGATCGTCCGCGCTTCCGCGGCGATCTGGCGCGCCAGCGGCTCGAGGTCGGCGCTCGTGACGATCATGCGTGTGCCGGACTCCACGACCATCGCGGCGAGCTGCGCGCAAGTGAGGCGCGGATTCAGGGTGTGGCAGACGGCGCCCATGCCCATGATCGCGTACCAGACTTCCAGGTGTGCCTGCGTGTTCCAGGCGAGTGTCGCGACCCGGTCGCCGGCGCGCACACCGAAGCCCTCGAGCACCAGCGAGACCTTGCGGCTGCGGTGATCGAGTTCCGCGTACGTGACGCGATCGACGCGCCCGCCTTCGCGCGCAGTGACGACTTCGGCGTGCGAATGCCATTTCGCGGCGTGCTCGAGAAACTTGTCGAGCGTCAGCGCGTACGGCTGCATCGCGCCATCGGTCAGTTGCATGAGGCCTCGGCGGGAGGCATGGGCGGCGCCGCGAGACCGAAATTCCAGTTCCACGGGATTCCGCCCTTCGCGCGGCGGCGGCAGACGACCTGCTCGTTGAGCTCGTACATGCCGGGCAGCAATTGTTTCTTCGGCAGCGGCGAATCTTCGAAGGCCATGTATTCGCGCGCGGTGCCGTACGCCGGCCATTTCGGCTGGCCGGCCGCGCTCGGCACGCCGGCGCCCGCGAACGATGTCCAATACGCAACCATCGCGTCCGACAGCTGCTTGTCCGCCGCGGTATCGGGCAGCTTCGGCCAGCGCATCGGTGTCTTGTGCGCGTTGCCGAACATGTACGGAATCTCGGCGGCGTGAAATGCGTGCAGCTTCAGCTCGTTCGCGGCCGGATAACCGTGATCGAAAAAGTAGAGAAAGGCCGGCGCGCCGGCTGCCGTGTGTTTTCTGACCAGGCGCTCGGTGGTCCAGCCATAGAGCCCGTCGCGGGTGGCGGCGAGCACGCTCTCCTCAAGGTCGTCAGGCGGGTACAGCCGGAGGAAGGCATCCGCCAGGTCCGCGTATTTTTCGCGGATCTGCGCCGTGTAGGTCGCCGCGTCGGCGGGCACCGGCGGCGCAAGCACGCGCAGGGAGCGGATTTCGCCGCTGTTGAATCCCACCAGCATCGGTACCTTGGCCTGCTCACCGCGATCGAACACGTCGACCACCTGTCGCGGCAGAACACGGCCGTCGATGGTGAAGAACGGGAAATACCCGGTGGGCGCGGCGGCCTCGACCATGGCGCCCGCGTCCATCGAGCGCAGCGCCACGAGGTCGCCCGCGCCTAACTTCTCGGCCAGCCAGACGCCCACGGCCTCCGAGGAGAATCCACCGTGAGTCGCGGTGCGCAGCTCCGGCGCCGTGATCATGTAGGCGCTCTGCATGACGGCTTTCGAGAACAGTCCGTGAGCCTCGCGCGTCGCCATCAGGTACATCACGCTCAAGCCGCCGGCGGATTCGCCCGCGATCGTCACGTTCGCCGGGTCGCCGCCGAAAGCATGGATGTTCGCCTTCACCCACTTCAGCGCCGCGATCTGATCGAGCAGGCCGTAGTTGCCGGAGATGTTCCGGCGCGATTCGGCGCTGAGCGCCGGGTGCGCGAAGAAGCCGAGCACGCCGAGACGGTAGTTGATCGTGACGACGACGACGCCACGCTCCGCGAACTTCGTGCCGTCATACAGCGGCTCGCTGCCCGAGCCGCCGCTCAACGCGCCGCCGTGAATCCACACGAATACCGGCGCCTTCTTCGCCTGGGCGGGCGCCCACACGTTCAGCGTCAGGCAATCCTCGCTCATCGAAGGCAGGTCCCACGAATAAATGCTGGCCGCGCGCGGCTTCGGCTGCAGGCAGGCGGGACCGAACTTCGTCGCATCACGTGCGCCCTTCCACCTGGCCGCCGGCAATGGCGGCTTCCAGCGCAATGCGCCCACCGGCGGCTGCGCGAAGGGAATGCCACGGAAGACGTGCACGTCGCCCACGGCCTCGCCCTGCAGTTTTCCGGCAGGCGCGTCCACGAGTGGTGAGTTCGGCGCAGCAGCGAAGGCCGTCAGGGACGAACCCAGCGTGGCCAACAGGAAGGCGAGACAGGTTCGGGCAATCATGGCGTCCCTCGGTTGCGGGCTTTCAGCGCGCGTGCCAGCCACAGGAAGCCGAGCACCGCGATGACGTAGAACGGCACCAGAGTATAGAAGGCCAGCTGCAGCGAATTTTCCGGGTGCCCCGGGCGGAACCAGTCGCTCATCGCACCGAGGAACGTGGGCCCGAGGCCGAGACCGATGAGGTTCATCACCAGCAGCAACAACGCACCGGCGAGGACCCGCTCGTGCGGCTGCACTTCTTCCTGCACCAGGGTCACCGCGGGCGAGAGATAGAAATAGTTGAAGAACATCGGCACGGCCAGCAGCACCAGGGCGAGCGGCCAGGTCGGCGCCCAGACGAAGCCGATGAAAAACGGGATCGCGAGTGTCAGACCGATCGCCGGTAGATAGGCATAGGCGAGTTTGGAGCGCGCCGCGAAGCGATCGATCATCCGACCCGACGCGTACATGCCCGCGCAGATCGAGATGCCGACCGTGAGCGCGTACCAGACCGCGACATCCTGCAGCGTCATGCCCTTTTCGCGCATCAGGAACAGCGTGGTGAAGTTGAGCGTCGCGTAGGTGACGAACTGCGTCGCGCCGCAGGCCAGCGACACGCGCAGCAGGACCGGGTCCTGGAAGAACCTGCGGCAGTTCGCCCAGAAACTCGGCGCCTTCGGCTCGGCGGCTGTCGCCGGGAGGATTGGGGCCGGTGCGTCCAGGCCGCCGCGCACCGGTTCGCGCACGAACAGCCACACGAAAATTGCCGTGACGACACCCACCGCGCCGAGCCAGATGAACGCGAAACGCCAGCTGTACGCCGCCGCGATAGATGCGCCGAACGCGACGCCAAGCGCCTGTCCGATGGGCGGACCGAAATTGAACAGGCCGAGCGCGGTGCCGCGCATGCCGGGCGGGAAGTAGTCCGAGATGATGGCGTACGAGGGCGGCACACCGCCCGCCTCGCCCACGCCCACCGACATGCGTGCCGCCGCGAGTTGCCCGTAGTTAGCCGACAGTCCGCAGGCGATGGTCGCCGCGCTCCACAGCGCGCACGCGATCGACAACACGCGGACGCGGTTCGTGCGGTCGGCGAGCCAGCCCACCGGAATCGCGAGCACGCAATAGAACAGCGCGAAGTACAGCCCGCTGATCAGGCCCAGCTGTCCGTCGGTGACACCGAGTTCGTCCTGGATCGGCTTCGCGAGGATCGACAGCAACTGCCGATCCAGGAAGTTCAGCACATAGACGAAACAAAGAACCGCGAGAACGGCCCAGGCACTGGCCCCGGGCCGGACTCGCGGAACGAGGGAAACGTCGGCATGCATCTCAGAAGGTCTTCGCGACACGCAGCCCGAACGTGCGCGGCGCACCCATGAAACGCAGTCCCGAATTCAGCGCCGCCATGTACTGCTGGTCGGTGAGATTCGCTGCCCACAGCGTGGTGAAGAACGTTCCCTGCCGCCAGGAGACCTGCGCGTTCACGATGTTGCGCTCCTCGACCAGGTCGCCACGCGCCTCGTTCTGGAACAGTGATGCCCACTGCTCCGAAACGTGGCCGAAGTTGATCCGCGGCGTGAGCGACCGGTCGTCACCGAGCTCGAACACGTATTGCATGCCGAGATTGAAAGTGAAATCCGGTGCGTAGGTCTGATCGTGACCCTCGAGATTGATACACGACGCGCTCGCGGGGCCGGTTTCCGGATTACATGCGCCGAAGCTGATGGCGCGCGGATCGACCGCGAAGAATCGGCCGAGCTCGCTGCGCATCCAGCCGAAGCCGGCATCGAGCGAGAATTTCCCGAACACGGCCTCGAGTTGTCCTTCGAAGCCGTAGATCGTCGTGGTGTTCGGATTGTTTAGCTCGAAACCGAAGACCGGCAGCGTCGGGTAACCCACCGTCACCTGGAAGTTGTCGTAGGCGTTGTAGAAGACGTCGAACTGCGTGCGCAGGCGGCCGTCGGCCCAGCCCGCCTTCCACCCGATCTCGTAGTTAGTCACCTCTTCTTCCTCGAACGCCGCCGGCTCACCGAGGCCCACCGGCACGTTGAGGCCGCCCGGACGGAAGCCGGTGGCGGCGAAGGCGTACAGGAAGTGGTGATCGTTCACCGTCCAGCTCACCGTCGCCTTGCCGGAGACGTTCGAAAAGGATTCCTCCTGCTGCTGCGTGAGCGGCAGTCCGTACTGGATGATGTCGATGTCGTTGTCGGTGGTGTGATCCGAATAACGCGCGCCGAATTGCACCTGCCAGCCCGCCGGCAGGTCGTAGCTGACCTGGCCGAACAACGCGGTGTTTTCGCGCACGTTCGTACCGCTCAGCAGGTAGGTGCCCGTCGGAATGTTGATGTAGAAACCGCCATCCGGCGGGAAGAAGCTCTCGTCGTTCTGGTAATACGCGCCCAGGATCCACTTGAACTTGCCGGCGTCGGAGGAGATGAGATTGATCTCCTGCGAATACATTTCCTCGACGAGGATATCGCCGAAGCTGCTGATCGGCACACCCGTACCGTCGAGGTCGGTGCGATATTCGGTCTGGCCCTTCTGGTAGCCCGATACCGAGCGCAGCGTCGTGCCGTTCGCGAACTGGTAATCGACCTTGAGCACCCCGCGTCCGAAGCGATCCAGCGCGTGGATGTCGGAGTTCGCGGTGAGCTCGAAGGGATCGTTGGTGGCGAGCACCGGATCCGCCGGATAACCCGACAGATCCAGGTAGTTATAGTCCGCCTTGAAGTTCACCGACAGCGACTCGCTCGGCTCCCAGAGCATGCCCAGGCGGACGCTGCCGGTTTTCACGCCATCGTCGCCGGTATACGGACCCTCGATGTCGTAGAAGCTGTCGCGCTGGCCGGCATTGAACGCCACGCGCGCCGCGAAGGTGTCGCTGACCGGCAGATTGATCGCGCCCTGCGCGCCGAAGTAATCGTAGTTGCCCGCGTCGGCCTGGATGTAGCCGGTGTGACCGCCGTTGATCACCGGATCGTTGGAGGTCACGAACACCGCGCCGCCGGTGGCGTTCTCGCCGACGAACGTGCCCTGCGGCCCGCGCAGGATTTCCACGCGCGCGAGGTCGTAGTAAGGCTCCGCGGTGAAGTAACCGGGAAACGTCGCGACCCCGTCGCGGTACGTGATCACACCCGTGGTGGTCTGCGAGTTGTGTTCGGCCTTGCCGATACCGCGGATGTTGAAATCGATGCCCTGGCCGAAGTTGTTGACCGTGGCCGACGGCGAGATGAACTGCAGCTGGTCGACGTTCGTGACGCCGGCATTGGCGACCTTCTCGCCCGACATCACCGTTGCCGCGATGGCAGTTTTTTGCAGATCGGTGCGACGCCGTTCTGCAGTGACGATGATCTCATCGAGCTCCTGCCGGGCGCTCTCTTTCGTTGTATCGGATTCCGCTGCTTGCGCGGTTACGGACCAGGCCGCAGCGATCTGCGCGGCGGCGAACGCCGACGCGAGAAGTTTCTTATTCATGCGCTTCCCCCTCTGGCATCGAGCGCGAGTGTCGATGCGTTGGGGCGGAGTGAGCCACCACGAAAAGCCCGTGTCAACACTCACTCACACGCGTGTGAATATCTTGTGAGCGTTAACGGGCGCGTAACCATCTAATAAGGCTGGCCTTTTTTTGTCCGCACTTTTTTTGCGCGCCCCGTCGCCGCGATCCCCAGCAGGCGCCGGAACTTCGGACATTCGAGGTGGCTCGGCGCTGGGCAGGCCGCCGCGTGACGCAGTCCATCGCGCATCGCGGTGAGCTTGCCGATGGTCATGTCCAGCTCCTCCGCCTTGCGTGCGAGTAGTTCGCGATCGATGCGCGGCCGGCCATCCGGCGCGAACATGCGCGCGATTTCATCGAGTGAAAATCCCGCGGAACGTCCGAGCGCGATCAACGCCAGCCGTTCGAGCACGGCCGGATCGAACAGGCGGCGCAGGCCGTGCCGGCCGACGGATTTCACCAGCCCCTTTTCCTCGTAGTAACGCAGCGTGGAAGCCGGCAAACCCGACTGTGTAGCCACCTGGTTGATGTCCAGGTCCCGCATGACTTGACCTCAAGTTGACTTGAAGTGGCAGTCTGCTGTCCATGAACTACATCGTCAACATCACACTGACCGGAATCGGCGCAACGGCCTTCGTCGACCTGTGGTCGCTGGTGCGCAGGCAGGTATTCGGCATCCCGCTGCCCGACTACGGCCTGGTTGGGCGCTGGATCGCCTATCTACCACGCGGGCGCTTCCGCCACCCGCGGATCAACGCCACACCGGGACTGCCGGGCGAACTCGCGACTGGATGGATCGCGCACTACACCATCGGCATCGCGTTCGCGGGGATCCTGGCGGCCATTCCGGGCGTCGCGTGGTTCGCACAACCCGCGCCCATTCCCGCGCTGCTCGTCGGCATCGGCACCGTGGCGGCGCCGTTTTTCGTCATGCAGCCGGGCATGGGCGCCGGCATCGCGGCGAGCCGCACGCCGCGCCCCGCCGCGGCGCGCTTGCAGTCTCTCATCACCCACGCGCTGTTCGGCGTGGGTCTTTACCTCGGCGGCCTGGCCGCCGTACTACTGCTTCCAGGAGCTTGACATGCGTATTCCCCAGAAATACTCCGCCATTGTTTTCGGCGCCCTTCTCTCGGCCATCATGGTCGTCGTCGTGTCCGCGTTCGTGATCGCCACGACGCGAGGAATCGACGATGGATTTCTCGCGTTGTGGACGAAGAGCTGCCTGACTACCTGGCCGTTCGCGTTTCCGACCGTCACCCTCATTGCGCCATTCGTGCGGCGAATGGTCGCGCGGATCACGGTGTGACGTCAGCGCGCGTTGATCCAGGCGACGACATCGGCCAGCACCTTTTCCTTGCCGATGTCGTTCAGCAGATCGTGGAAGTGCCCCTCGTAGAGTTTCAGCGTCTTGTCGACCGAGCTTGCGGCCCCGTGGAACTCCCGGCTGCCCGCCGGCACCGTCGCCTTGTCTTCCGTGCCATGCATGATCAGCAGCGGAAGTTTCAGCATGCCGAATTCCGCCTTCATGCGGTCCGTGGCTTTCAGCAGCGCGGCCACCGTGCGCGCGGGCTGGATCTCTCCCTTGCACAGCGGGTCTGCCTCGAGAGCGGCCAGCGCCACCGGGTCGCGGGTGAAATCCTTCATCTTGAGTTTGAGCACCGGCAACTTCGGCGCGATCTTGCCGAACAACCGAACCAGCGCGAGCACCGGCGCGGGCGCGTACACCTGGTACGCGAAGCTCTCGCAGATGAAGCCGGCGATTTCCTTCTGATGATCCAGCGTCCAGGTGCATCCCACGACACCACCGGCGCTGTGACCTAACAAGAACACCTTGAGTCCGGGTTCGCGGGTCTTCGCGAGACCGATGATGGTTCCGAGGTCATCGGTGTAGTCGGATATATCATCGATGTAGAAACGCGGACCTTCGGACTTTCCGCGCCCGCGATGGTCGTATGCATACACCGCGAAGCCCGCCGCCGCGAGCTGCTCGCCCGTCCACAGATACTGGCCACTGTGCGAGTTCACGCCGTGACAGATCACCACCACCGCTTTCGGCGCCGCTGGACGCCAGGAGCGCATGTGGATCTTCGTGCCGAACTTGCCAGTGAATTTTTCTTCTTTCATCAGTTTGTCCCTCACTGTTCGAGAACACTGCCGACAGCAAGCATAGCCGCGAATCCGCAATTTGTTGTTAGCGAACATTGCACCGCGCAGGTGCACCTTGTGGTCTGCACAAGATCGGCGCAGATTCCGTTCCTGAATCACGCAATGACCGGAGACCGATATGAGTGGTTGGACGCGTTCAGCGGCGCTCGCAGTGGCGCTGGGTCTTTCCGTTGCAGGCGCGGCGCAAGACCCGGCGCCGAAGAGCGCCTATGACCCGGCCCTCGCCGCCCAGCTCGGCGGGGACGAGCACGGCATGCGCGCCTACGTGCTGGTCATTCTCAAGACCGGTCCGACGCCGGTTCCCAAGGGTGACAAGCGCGACGCGATGTTCAAGGGACACTTCGCGAACATGGAGCGCCTCGCAGCGTCAGGGAAACTCGCATATGCCGGGCCGCTCGACGGCGTCGATGGCTGGCGCGGCCTGTTCATCTTCGCCGTTCCCGGCATCGAAGAGGCGAAGAAGCTGGCGGAGACGGATCCCGTCATCATCAACGGCGAAATGATTGCCGAGTATCACGTGCACTACGGCTCGGCCGCTCTGATGGCGGTCAACGGAATGCATCACCGCCTGCAGAAGCCGGGCCCTGACCCGCGCTAACTACCACTTCGGCGCGATTTGCACGCCGGGCAGCAATTCATAGGGCGGCTTCCAGCCCGGCAGTTTCTTCAGGCGCTCGAGCCACCTCGCCATCGCCGGATACTGGGCGGCGATGTCGTAGCCGGTCTCTTCGGCGGGGTAGTACAGGTAGCCGCACATCGACATGTCCGCGATGGTCGGTTGATCCCCGACGACGTATTCACGGTTCGCCAGGTGCCGTTCCGCGATGCCGTAGGCATTGTCGACCCGGCCACGCAGAAACTTCATGACCGCCGGATCGGGCTCGGTCGGCATGAAGGATTTCATGAACCGCAACGTCGCCATGTAGCTGGTGAACTTGTGATTGTCGAACAGCACCCAGCGCAGGATCTCGAGCTTTTCCGCTTCGTTCCTGCCGCCGTAGGCGCCATGTTTTTCGGCCAGGTAAGTCAGGATCACGCCCGACTGGGTCAACTTGCGATCCCCGGCTTCGAGAATCGGAATCTCGCCCATGACATTCTGGTTCTGCCGGAACGCATCGGAGCGCGGCACGCCAGCGAGAAAATCCGCGAACGGCAAGGGCACCGCGGCCCACGGCTGGCGCAATGCCTGGAGCAGCACGGCAACCTTGTATGCGTTTCCGGATTGAGAGAACCCATGAAGCCGGTACATGCGATCAGATTCCTTTGTTCTGGTTGTCGCGACGATTCGCGGCCATCAATAAAGCCGCGTGGCGCCGCCGCCGTCAACGGAAAGTACCGCGCCATTCACGAAGCTCGCCTCGTCCGAACACAACCAGACGATGGCATTCGCCACCTCCGCCGCCTCTCCGAGCCGCCGCATGCCCGAATGGCGGTCAACCAGTTTCCGGTAAATCTCCGCGGCGCCTGGCCGTTCGGGGTCCACCATTTCGGAACGCGTGAATCCGGGCGCTATCGCGTTGATGCGCAAGGACATCTGGCCATAGTCGACGGCGGCTGACTGCGTAAGTCCAATGACCCCATGTTTGCTGGTCGCGTATGGCCCGTGGCCGGCGTCACTGGGCTTGGAGCCGTAGATAGACGCGACGTTGACGATCGCCCCGCCGCCGTTCGCGAGCAGTGCCGGTATCTGCTGCTTCATGCACAGCCATACACCCTTCAGGTTCACATCCATGACCTCGTCCCATTGCGCCTCGGTGACGTCGGCGATGGGCGTCCTGCGCGGACCCGCGATGCCCGCGTTGTTCACGGCGCAATCGAGGCGGCCGAACTTCTCGAGCGTGGCCTTGACCATGTATTCGATGTCCGCGGCCTGGCTGACGTCGGCCTGGACGAAATGAGCTTCACCGCCGGCATCCGCGATCCGCCGCACGACCTGCAGGCTTTGTTCTGCCCGCCGCGCGGCGATGACGACCTTGGCTCCCTCCCGCGCGAATTTCACGGCGGTTGCCTCGCCGAGCCCGGAACTGCCGCCGGTCACCAACGCGACTTTTCCCGCGAAAGATTCCATGTGTTCTCCGTTGTTACCTGCGCCAAGCTAACAGCACTTGATATCCTGACGCCATGCGGAACGCCCTCGTGTTGATGCTGATCCTGCTGACTGGCGCATCGGCCGTTCGCGGCGCGGATTCGGACCAGCCGCCGCAGAATCTCGAACAACTCCGGCAGCGGATCGAAAAGATCCTCGCGGAGACCGCCACTCCCGCCATCGGAATCGCACTCGTCAATCGCGATGGACCGTATTGGGTAGCGGGTCTCGGCAAGGCGGACCTGCAGTCCGGAAAACCGGCGAATGAAGACACGCTGTTCCGGATCGGCTCGATCTCGAAGATGTTCGCCGCGCTCGCCGTCCTCAAGCTACAGGAGGAAGGCAAGCTTTCATTGAACGACCGGGTGCGCGATCGTGCGCCCGAAGTCCAGTTCCAGAACCCGTGGGAAGAAACGAACCCCGTGCGGATCGCGCATCTGCTCGAGCACACGACCGGCTGGGACGACGTCCACCTGGTGGAATACGCGTACGCCGCCCCGGAGTCGATGACCACAAAGGAAGGTCTCGACCTGCATCCGCATTCACGTACATCGCGCTGGGTTCCGGGCACAAGGCATGCGTACTGCAACGCGGGCGCCGCGGTTGCCGCATACATCGTCGAGAAAGTCACCGGACAGAGGTTCGAGGATTACGTCGCGGAGAATTTCTTCGCGCCGCTCGGCATGAAGTCGACGAGCTACTTCAAGACCCCGTTATACGATGACCGCGGCGCCACTCTGTACCAGGGATTCAAGCCGCAGGAATACTGGCAGCTCGCATTCCGCCCGGCCGGCTCGATCAACTCCTCGGCGCGGGACATGGCCCAGCTCGTGCAGTTGCTGTTGTTGCGCGGCTCTGCGCCCGCGGGGCAGCTCGTTTCTCCGGCCTCGATCGATCGCATGGAAGTGCCACAAACCACGCTCGGCGCCGCCGCCGGCCTGACCGGCGGGTACGGCCTCGCCAACTACACCTCCGGCTACAAGGCGCTCAACTTCGCGTTTCACGGCCACAATGGCGGCGTCAACGGTGGACTCTCCGAGCTCGCGTATGTGAATGAGCTCGGCGAGGGTTACGTATTCATGATCAACAGCGGCAACGGCGCCGCGCTCGGACAGATCTCCGATCTCATCCGCGGCTATCTACTCCGGAACAGCCGGAATCCGGACCCGGCGATCACCAGGCTGCCCGACGCGTTCAAGCACATCGATGGCTACTACGCGCAGATCAATCCGCGCCAGAAGATGACGGCCTACATCACGTCGCTGCTGGCCGTGCAGAAGATTTCACACGACGAGAACTTCCTGCATCGCTCGCCGCTGTTCGCGAGCTGGATCAGCAGCGATCGTGTCGCCGCCGGCGGCACCGCGTTGATCGATGCGTGGCACGGCCTGCCGGCCATCGCGATCGTCCAGGATCCGCTCGACGGCCCCGCGCTCCAGACCGGCAGCGACCTGTCGAAGCGGATACCCGGGTGGCTGGTATTCACCCGCCTCGCCGTCGCCGGCCTGATGATCGCGATGACGCTGATCGGATTCGTCGCGTTTCTGGTGTGGTGTTACCGGCGGTTCGGCAAGAAGCGCAGGACGAACGATGACCGGCTGTGGTTGCGGATCACTCCGTTGATCGCATCGGCAATCCTCTTGACGTTCCAGTTCGCGTTCGCGCTGACTGGCGTGTTCCTGAATCAGGCGGGCGCGATTTCATTCCTCTCGCTGGCCATCTTCCTGCTGTCGGTGACATATCCCGTCATGGCGATTTTCGGCGCCTTCCAGCTCTTCACGCCAAAAGCCAGGGAACACAAGAACCTGCCCTATTGGTTCGCTACTGTTTTTGTCCTGGTTCACCTGCTCATCGCGGGGCATCTCGCGGCCCACGGCGTGATCGGCCTGCGCACCTGGGCCTAACAGAGCACCGCACGGAAGCTGAAGGGCGGCTGAACGGCAGGAATATTCGCGACGCGCTGCTCCGATCCTCCAAACCCGGATTTACCCTCGAGTCCGGGCATGTTGAAGTTTCCAGATGAAAAACCATGGGAATTTCCTGATCTTGGCGGCCGCCGCATTCGTCTTCACTCACGCCTCGGCGCAGTCAGCGCGCGACCCGGCGTTCACGGCGGCAACGCAGTCCACAGGCACGATACTCAAACAGGCCGGCGGCCTGCGGTGGAACTCGAAGATTCCCCTGAACAAGACGTACGGACAGCTCTCGGCGGGCCAGAAAGCTCATCTGCACGCGATGTACGGATCGCTCGCGCCCGGCGACGAGCCGCCGTTTCCCGAAGAAGGCATCAAGCCGATTTTCGTCGCCGTCAGGGACGCGCAGGCCACATACAAAGCTCATGGCGAACTCAACATGGCCGTGACCGTCGGGCCGGATGGCAGGGCGATCAAGGTCGAAGACTTCGGCAGCGTCGACGACGCTCACATGACCGAAGTGACGCAGAAGGCGCTGCTGTCGACCAAGTACAAACCCGCCGTATGTAACGGAACTCCATGCACGATGGAGTTCCGTTTCACCCAGAAGCTGAAAAGCGGCTAAGCGGAAATCATTCCGCGACCCAAACGAACCCGTCCGCGCGTTTTTCGATCCTGCCGATTCCCGGATACGGGAAATGCACGGCGTAGATGCGCTGTCCGTTCGCGGCCGACTCGCTGATCAACGCGGCGCGGCTCTTCGCGGCGGTAGTTTGATCGCCATCGAAGCTCATGGGCCAATCCGCCCTCTGCACGGAGAGGACGTAGTGATGCATCGAGTCACCGACATATAAGAGTGAGTCGGCGCCCGAGCTGATCAGGTAAGCGGAGTGACCGGGTGTGTGGCCCTTGACCTCCACCGCTTTCACGACGCCCGGCACAAGTTCGGCGCCCGGCGCGAACGCGTCGACCTTCGGCTTGATGGCGTCGTTCAACGCCTTGTATTGCTCCTGCCCGGCCATGTGTTGCCACTCGGCCTTCGCCAGGTGAACCGTCGCGTTCGGGAATGCGAGCGCGCCCTGCGGGTTCACCAGACCGCCCACGTGGTCACCGTGCGAATGCGAAATGAATATGTCCGTGACACTGCCCGGATCCACACCCGCTTCGGCCAGCGCGTCCTGAATGTGGCCGCCGGTCGGCCCGAACAGCGCGGCCGGTCCCACGTCGAACAGCAGCACCCGATCCGCGGTCTTCACCAGCAGCGGCTGGATGCTCAGCAATAGTTTGTCCGTCGGCAATCCCGCGGCGGTCAGCGGCGCGTTCACTTCTTCGATCGTGCGACCCAGCCCGAAGATCTTGAGATCGTTCGGAGCTTCGAGGTAACCATCACGCAGCGCGACGGCGGAGAGCCCGCCAATCTTGAAAGCATGAGCGTTCTCCTGAGTGCTGACGGGCGCAGTCTCCGCCGGCGGCGGGGGCAGGGTCGCAACGGGTTGAGCCGCATCCTCTTTCTTGGAGCAGGCGGCGAGTACCGCGACGGCAAGGACCACGATCAGGGGACGCAGCATTGGGGTTTCTCCTTCATTGACCCGGCACTCCCAGGCGTGCTGAAGTTTGGCATGAACTCCAACAAGTGTTGTGCGCTGGCTGTGGCCTTCGCCTTCGCCCTCAACACCTCCCATGCGCAGCTGGCCAAAACTCCGCATGGCGTACCCGACGGCCCCACCCGGATGACGAGCTCGGCGACCTCCGAGACCGGCACTCTTCTCAAGCGGGAGCTCAAGTGGAAGTCGAAGATCCCTCTCGACAAGACTTACTCTCAATTCACGCCAGAGGAAAAGGCCGAATTTCGCGCGTTGTACGCATCGCTTCCCGAGGACGATGAGCCGCCCTTCCCGGTCGATGGCATCAAGCCCTTGTTCAAATCCCTCAAGAAAGGGCAAAGTCAGCTTCAGGCGCGCGGCGAGCTGAATCTCGCCGTAACCGTCAACACGAACGGCGACGCAATCAGGGTGGAAGACTTTGGTGGTGTGAAGGGCGTCAACGCGCATGAGATGACGCAGTACGCACAATCGGTATTCATGATGGCGAAGTTCAAGCCCGGCGTTTGTTCGGGACAACCTTGCGTCATGCAGTTCCCGTTCCGGATAAAACTGAATTGATTCATCGCAGGAGTCAGGCCATGAAAACATTCAAAAAAGGTTTGGCGGCTATCGTCCTCACGTGCGCCACTGCCGGCGCGATGGCGCAGGTCGGCTTTTCGCCCACGAACCCGGTCGGCATCAATCCGAATGGTCCGGGGCCCATGCCCAGCCAGGGGTCGGTGCGTCTGATGGGCGAGGCGAGCTCGAAAACCGGCACCATCATTCATCGCGACCTGGAATGGAACTCCTCGATTCCGCTCAACAAGACTTACGCGGAGTTCGCGCCCGAAGAAAAGGCCGCATTTCACGCCTTGTATGTGGCGATGCCCGAAGGCGATGAGCCGCCATTCCCGGCCGATGGCATGAAGCCCGTGTTCAATGCCATCCGGAAGGGCCAGGAAATCGTGCGCGCACGCGGGAAATTGAATCTCGTCGTGACCGTCGGCCCCGACGGAAAGCCGCTTCAAATCGAAGACATGGGCGGCGTTCGCGGTGTCAACGCGATGGAGATGACGAGTTTCGCGGGCTCGGTGCTGCTGATGACGAAGTTCAAGCCCGCGGTGTGCGGCGGAAAACCGTGTACGTCGCAGTTCCCGTTCGTCCTCGATCTGCGGATGAAGTAGTCCCGGCTACTCGAGATACTTTTTCACGTAACGCGCGCTGGTTTCGATGCTCTGCATCGGGCCGGCGGCGAAGTTGTCGCCCTGCTCGACGAAGTATTCCTCGAGCCCCGCGAGTTTCGCGTCCCGCATGATGCTCGCGAAGTCGATCGAGCCGTGGCCGAGCTCGGTGTAACGCCGGGCTTTATCCATGTCCTTGATGTGCCACATCACGAAGCGTCCGGGCTGCAGTTCGAACAATTCACGCGGCGATCGCGCCGACGAATGCGCGACCCAGAAGAGGTCCAGCTGCATCTTGACGAGCTTGGGGTCGGTCTCGCGCAGGAGGATGTCGTAGCCGATCTTTCCCGAGTGCGGGATGAACTCGAAATCGTGATTGTGATACGCCACCTCGAGCCCCGCCTTCGCCGCCTGCGCGCCGATCAGGTTCAGGCGTTCCGCGACCCGTTGGAAGGATTCGAGACTGCGCGACTGCGGATCGAGCCAGGCCCAGGTGATGTATTTCTGATTCAGCGCCTGCGCGCCCAGGATGCAGCGGTCGACGTAGGCCGTCATTGCCTCGGCGGGTTTCGCCAGGTAGGCATGCAGGTCGTAGTGCCCGGTCGTGGTAGTTAGTGACAGGTCGTCCAGGACCTTGCGAAACCGCGCCGCCGGCATGCCGTAGTACTTCAAGCTGTCCGGCTCGAAGCCGTAGGTTTCGAGATTGCGATAACCCAGCGCGGCCACCTGATTGAGCGTGCCAACGGCATCCTGCGCCATGGGATCGCGAATCGTGTAGAGCTGCAGTCCCATCCGGAAGCGCGGCTGCGCCGCGGCACTCGCCGCACCCGCGCCGAACGCGATTGCGGCCGAAACCGCGGATTGCATGAACCCGCGGCGATCGAACGTGCACTGCTTCATGGCGCGACCGGCAGTATGACGGCGCTCGCGTTGGCGCCGCCGTACCAGACGCTTTGCGTCGCTTTCTTGTAGTCACCCGGCTTGGCGAACATGATGTTCTCGACGTAGGTCTGCGGATTTCGATCGTATATCGGGAACAACGTCGACTGGACCTGCACCATGATCCGGTGACCCGGCAGGAACACGTGGTCGACGTCGGGCAGTTTCCAGCGATACCGTTCCACTTTATTAGGCTTGAGCGGCGCCGGCACGGCGAAACTCTTCACGTACCGTCCGCGGAAGATCTCGATACCCACCGGCAGCTCGAAACCCGCCATCGAGGGCTTGGCGCCCTGATTGGCCGGCTCCGGCACATCATTCGGATAGACGTCGATCAGCTTCACGACCCAGTCGCTGTCGGTGCCGGTGGTCGAGGCGAACAACTCGACCTCGGGTGCGCCCATGATGTGGACGGCGGTGTCGAGCGGCGCGCTCCTCCAGCTCGCCACGTCCGGGCGTTCCGATACGAAGCGCTGATCGCGCACCAGCCAGGGCTTCCACTGCGTCGCGTCGTTCATGTCGATCGGGCGGGGAATGAACGGCACCGGCTTGGCCGGATCGCTGACGTATTCCTCGCGCCCGGCCGCCTTGGGGCGCTCGAAGGTGGCGGCGCCACCGGCCGCCAGGTAGATAGGCTTGGGGACACCCACCGGCCAGCGCTGCGAGATGTTCCACTGGTTCGCGCCGGTCGCATACGTGAGCACGGGCGGCGTCTTCGGATCCGGGCCGCCCTTCAGCCAATGATCGAAGAACGGCTTCACGTATTTCACGCGCCAATCGCGCGCCGTGTCGCCGGTGAAAGTCAGGTCGCCGAGATCGTAACCGTAGTGGTTGGCCCCCGAGTGGCGCCACGGCCCGATGTGCAGCGACACCAGGTCGTTGTTCTTGTCTTTCGGCTCGAGCGCACGGTAGACCGCCGGCGCGCCGTAGCTGTCTTCCTGGTCCCACTGGCCGACTTCGAGCAGCGTCGGCACCGTGAGCGGATGCGCCGCGAGCCATTTGTCGACGGCCTGCAGCGACCAGAACTCCGTGTAGGCCGGGTTCTCGAGAAACTTGCGGACGCCGGGATACTGGTCGATCCCCAGCATCTTCGCGAAATCCCCGGCGGATCCGGCTTCCAGGTAACGCGTGTAGTCATCACCCCCGCCCAGCGCGAATTCGCCGCCGCCGCGCGCCTTGTTAGTCCCCTGCCCCACCGGAAATCCGAGCGCGCTCACCCGGAACGCGCCGTTGTGGAACCAGTCGTCGCCCATCCAGCCGTCGACCATCGGACTCTGCGGCACCGTCGCCTTCAGCGCCGGATGCGGATTGATCTGCGCCATCAGCGTCGTGAAGCCGAGGTAACTGGAGCCGATGACGCCGACCTTGCCGTTCGACTCCGGCGTGTTCTTGACCAGCCAGTCGATGGTGTCGTACGCATCGGTCGATTCGTCGATGCCCGTGTCGTTGAGCGGGCCCACCAGCGGCCGGTTCAATATCCACTCGCCTTCCGAGCGATGCAGGCCGCGAATGTCCTGGTAAACGCGGATGTAGCCGTCTTCGACGAACTCCGCGTCCATGATCTCGAGGATGTCGACGATCCGCTGACTCGCGACGCGATGTGTCGCGCGGGTCGCGTTGTAAGGCGTGCGGGAGAGCAGGATCGGTCCGTTCGCGGTCCCCTTCTTCATCACCGTGACGGTGTAGAGCTTCGTGCCATCCCGCATCGGAACCATCGCATCGCGGCGGATGAAGTCCGCCGAGGGCAGTGTCTGTTCGTACTTGTCGATGACGTCGGGGGTCATCGGCGTTACGCGCGGCGGGGTTTGGGCGGAAGCGGTGGTGGCGGAGAAAACGAGCGAGGCGGTGACCAGGGTCAGGCGGCCAGCGAGGGTATGTGTCATGGCGCGGCAGCGTACTGGGCGCATGACGGACAAACAATCGGGCAAGAGATGAGTCCGCGCAAACCGCGGCCGGGTCAAAACCCGGCCGCGTTGACGAGTGGGAGCGCTATTCCTTCGGCGTAGCCGGCCTCGAGCTGTTGGCCTTGCTGACCTCGGCGCGTTCGATGAATCCGTCGCCGTTGATGTCGTAGTTCGAAAAGTTCGCACTCACGTTTTCATTGGCTGCGGCTTCGGTTTTCGAGATGCGACCGTCGCCATTGGTGTCGAGCGATTCGAACGAAGCGCCGCCGCTTTGCGACGGCTGCTCGGCCGGCGGTGTCGGAGGCGTCTGCGCCATGGCTGCCGCGAGGGGAAGCAGCGCGGCTGCTCCGGCGACGATTAGGCGGGATGTTTTCATCGTGATGTGTCCTTGTTTCCAATTGGAGTCACATCAGGAGAAGGCAATTGCCGTGCCAGCCATTTTCCCGGGCGATTACCCATCCGGGCGGCCGGATGCGATCTGCCGGCTCGGAAATTGAAACGCATGCCGCGCCCCGCGCGAAGATTGCAATGTGGTCGCGCCTGCTTGTAGGTCCAGGCCCCGGCCCTTCTTACGCCGCGCGGCTAACGACTCCGCGTCAGCATCTGCGCCACGAAGTTGCGGATCATCTGCGCCTTCTGCGGATCGGGCGTGCCCTGCACGCCTCGCTGGCGCTCGGTCAGGTGCGACAGCGCCTCTTCGCCTCCCGAAAACACGAAGTGTTCGAACGCGCGCCGCCAGATGTCGCGCCGCTCGGGCGGCATGTTCCGCACCGCGAGAATGGCGTGCATCAGCGCGAGGAACGGTGAGCCCTGCCACACGGGCGTGTCGTCCCACCAGTAGTTCACCAGCACGTTGAAGTTCTCCAGCGACTCGACGTGGTGCCACCACATGTACGGGATGAACAGCGCGTCACCCGGCTCGAGCTCCGCGTATTGCGCGGCGGTCAGCGCCTCGGAGAAGCGTGGATACTTCTCGAGGTCCGGCGCTTCGAGCTTCACCATGCTGACGGGCGGACCCGCGAACGTGAACTCGAGCGGCCCGAAATACATGTTCTCCAGCTGTTCCGGCGGAAACAGCGTGAACCGGCGCCGGCCCGCCACCACGCACGCCACGTTCAATGACATGTCGTAATGAGTCTGCACGGTGACGCGATTGCCGAGCCAGATATTCGGTTGGACTTTCGGATCGAGGAGCGCGATCGAATTGTCGCGGATGAATCCCGGCAATTTCTCGGGGATCGAAATGGAGCCCGCATACAGCGCCGGCGGCGCGGATACTTCGAGCAGTTCGAGCAGTCGCGCGAGCACGCCGCCGAACGGCGCGGTGGTGTTCTCGAAGTTCAACCCGGTGAGATCCGCGTTGTAGAAGAATCGCCCGTCGATGGCGGGGTCGCCGCGCATGACGTTCACGTTCGCGCCGGTGGCGAATCCACGTAGATAGTCCACCATCGCCGCGGGCGAGTCGCGCCCGGCCTGCACCGCAGGCCATCCGTCCACGAGTCCGCGCAGCACCGCGGGTTGGCCGGCCGGAAGGATTTCCTGGGTGAATTGCGCGGCGGTTACGCCGCACCATTCAGCGACTTTCATGCCTCGGCCTTGCAGTTTCGATCTATGAACTGCTGGTGCGTGGGCATCGCGCCCAGGCACTTCTGCGTCATGTCGGCCATCTTCGCCATGCGGGCTTCGAGCTCCGCCGCGGGAAGCAGGTCCGCGATGGGATGATATCGGCTCGGGGTGATGTTCTGTCCGTGCATGACCGCGAACCAGCTGGTCTCGCTGAACAGTTCGTTGTCGTGCCGGTAGAGCCGCGCGTTCTCGCGGTAGATGGCGAGACGCTCCTCGAGGGTCGCCGGAACCGGCATGTTCCGGCAATAGTTCCAGAAGGGCGAGTCGTCCCGCTCCGTCGCGTGATAGTGCAGGATGATGAAATCGCGGATCTGCTCGTATTCCAGCCGCGTCCGCCGGTTGTAGTAGTCGATGTCGGGCTGGTTGAACGTCTTGTCCGGAAAGTTGGTCATCAGGCGGGCAATGCCGGACTGGATGAGATGGATCGACGTCGATTCGAGCGGTTCCAGGAAACCCGAGGCGAGGCCCAGCGCGACCACGTTCTTGTTCCAGGACTTCCGGCGTATGCCGGCGCGGAAGCGCAGGAAATTCGGCTCGGAAATCGGCTCGCCGTCGAGATCGGCGTTGAGGCTGTCGAGCGCCGCTTCGTCGGAAATGAACTCGCTGCAGTAGACGTGGCCATTGCCGGTGCGCGACTGCAGCGGGATGCGCCATTGCCAGCCGGCGCTCTTCGCCGTGGCGCGCGTGTACGGGATCGGATCGCCTGCCTTCCGGCAGGCGCGTGCGATCGCCCGGTCGCACGGTAGATAGGCTCCCCAGTCGTCGTAGCCGCTCTGCAGGGTCTGCTCGGTGAGCAGTCCGCGGAAACCCGAGCAGTCGATGAACAGGTCGCCGGCGACGGTCTGGCCGCTTTCGAGAGTGACGCTCTCGACGAAGCCGGATTCCGCATGCTGTTGCACGCGGATGATCTTGCCTTCGATGCGCGTCACACCGCGCGCCAGTGAAAAGTCGCGCAGAAATTTCGCGTAGAGCGACGCATCGAAATGGAACGCATACGAGATGGTGTTCAGCGGCGAGTTCTGCAGCGTTTGATCCGCCCGCTGAAACTTGCCGGCGCGCGCCGCGAGCACCTGCAGGTTGTAGGCGTCGACGTCCGGAACGTTTCCGGATTGCCTGTGGCGCAGCCAGAAGTGATGGAAGTGCAGACCTTCCATGTTGAAGCCGTAAGCACCGAAGGGATGGATGTAGCGCTGACCGATCCGGCCCCAGTTCACGAATTCGATGCCGAGCTTGAAAGTCGCCTGGGTGGTCCGGACGAAGTCGTTTTCGACCAGGCCCAGCAGTCGGTTGAAGTAGAGGATGTGCGGAATGGTGGCCTCGCCCACTCCGACGGTGCCGATCGCATCGGATTCGATCACCTGGATCTTGATGTCAGGGCTTTTCAGGAGTCGCGCGAAGCACGCGGCCGCCATCCAGCCGGCGGTGCCGCCACCGACGATCACGATGTTGCGAATGCGCAGATCTGTCACGACGCCGCTCTTGGGGACGGGCCAGCTCCGGAGGAACAATAGCGGCGGATGAATTCCTCGTGTGTCGGCATCGCGCTCGCGGCCTGGGCCATCGCGAGTCGCATCGACTCCAGGCTTTCGTGCACCGCCGCGTGCGGCAATGAAGCGACGACCGGATCATGCTGCCTGGGCACGATGTTCTGCCCGAGGAGCACCGCGACCCAACTGGGCTTCGAAAACAACTCTTCCTCGTAGCGGAAAATCCGCGCGGCTGTCTGGAAGAGTTCGATCTTGTGCCGCAGGGTGTCGGGAATGCTCATCGTCCGGCAGTGATTCCAGAAAGGCGTGTCGTCGCGTTCGGTCGCGGAGAAATGCAGGATGATGAAGTCGCGGACCTGCTCGAACTCCGTGCGCATGTGCCGGTTGTATTCATCGCGCACCACATCGGGAAGCGTGGCGTCGGGGAACAGCGAGATGAAGCGGCTGACGCCTTCCTGGATCAGGTAGATGGAGGTCGACTCCAGCGGCTCGAGAAATCCGGCCGAGAGTCCAATGGCGATGCAGTTCTTGGACCAGAAGGCCTTGCGGTGCCCCGCCGTAAAGCGAATCTGCCGCGGGTCGGCCAGCGCTTCGCCGTCTAGATTGGCGAGCAGGATAGACGTCGCTTCGTCGTCGCCCATGAATTCGCGGCAATAGATGTGCCCGTTCCCCGTCCGCTGCTGCGTCGGTATGCGCCACTGCCAGCCGGCGGTTCTGGCCGTCGCACGCGTGTATGGCAGCAGAGGTCCCGCATGACGGCATGGCACCGCCAGCGCGGAGTTGCATGGCAGCCAATGGCTCCAGTCGACGAACGGCACTCCCAGCACCGATCCGAGGATCAGCGAGCGGAATCCGCTGCAATCGAAAAAGAAGTCGCCGGGCACCACCCGCTCGCCGTCGAGCTGCAACGACTGGATGTGGCCGGTCTCCGGCGCCTGCGAAACGCGCTGGATCTTTCCCTCGACGCGTTGCACACCGCGCGCCTGCGCGTACGCGCGCAGGTAGCGCGCGTACAGGGTTGCATCGAAATGATAGGCGTAGCGGATGTAGTTCAGCAGCGAGCGCGGATTGGGATCCGGCAACGCGAACTTGCCGTGGCTCGCGGCCACCGCGCACAAGCTGTATTCATGAATCGGATGCTGGCTGCCCGCGGCACGTTCGTGCAGCCAGTAGTTGTGGAAATCGATGCCCTTCATGTCCACGCCATGAACACTGAAAGGATGGATGTAGCGGTCGCCCTTGCGACCCCAATCGATGAACTCGATGCCGAGTTTGAAAGTGGCGTTCGTCGCCTTCATGAACTCGGCTTCGTCGATGCCGAGCATTCGATTGAAGTTGATGATGTCGGGGATGGTCGCTTCGCCCACCCCGATCGTACCGATCTCGTCGGACTCCACGAGGGTGATGGAGACGTCTTTCGGATCGAGCAGACTCGATAGCGCAGCGGCGGTCATCCAGCCGGCGGAGCCCCCGCCCGCAATGACGATCTGCTTCAGGCGTGCGTGCATGAGCTCATTTCTGGTTTTGCCTGAGGTACCGCACCAGGCCGATCATGTAGTCATTGTGAGTCGGCATCGTTTTCACCAGGTTCTCGATTTCGCGCCGCATCGTGTCGAACATCGGGCGCACCTCCCCCTCGGGCGTGCGGTCGGCCATTCGGTCGTAGCGTAGCGGCCGCCGGCGCATGCCGTGATGCAAGATGACCCATTCTTCGGGAGTGAACGGCTCGAGATCGAACGCCGCCAGCAATCCCCGGCTCTCGAACTGGGTGAGCTTTTGAACGAGCTTTTCATGCGGTGGTTCGGCGCGGGCCGCAAGCCAGAAGTCCGTCTGCGCCTTGAGCGGCGTTTCAAACAGCGCGCGGTTGAAGATCTCCGCGTGAGTGTAGTCCTCGGCGCCCTGTCGATTGTATTCGCGGCGCTCCACTGACATGTCGCGCGAGAATGGGACGAGAGTCAGCAGCCGGTCGATTTCCCGCTCGAGGAGCAACATCGGTGCGTGGCTCAACGGCTCGAGAACCGAGGCGGCGTGCCCGATGGCGACGCAGTTGCCCATCCAGGCGCTGGCGCGGCGGCCCAGCGTGATCTCGCCGGTATGTTGAGCATCGCCGTGTGCTGCGATCGCCTCGCTTTCCGTTTCCGGAGCATAAACAGTCAGCCGGGCAACACTTGTCTTCAGCGACGTCTCGGACTGCCAGCCGAAATCGCGCGCGATCACGCTCCGGCACGGCGGACCGATTTTTTCCGTGTGAACTTGACTCAACGCGGCTCGCAGCCGCCGCCCAACCGGGGCTTCAACGCCCAGGCGTGAAAGCAGTCGCGCATCTGGCCCAGTGCAATCCACAAACAGATCCGCTGCGATCACGCGGCCGTCGGAAAGATGGAGCGCGGAAATCGTTCCCTCGCCGCATTCGACATTGGAGATCTCCGCGGTGACGGTTTCGACTCGCAATGCCCGCGCCGCCGCCGCAAAGGGCGCGACGTAAGAATAAGGATTGATCTGGTAGCCATACTCCGCGCGCGTGAGGAGCTTGGGTCCCTTGTCGACGGGATGTGCGAACACGCCGCGGCGAGCGGCAACAGCCGGCGTCAGGAATGGTTCGAGCTGGTCGATTCCGAGACGCCACAAGTAATGATGGAACAGGACGCCATTGATGACTGGCAACGCCAGGTGGGAGCACTGAACCCACGAAACGTTCTCCGCTCCCCAGTCCCGAAAATGGGTGCCCCAGGAGAAAGTCGAATCGGTATCGACCATCAGGCGAGGCTCTGAAATCCCTGCCGCGAGATTGAAGGCATATGCGGAGGGTGCGGTGACGCCGCCGAAAAAAAGATCCGCATCCCGCGAATCCGCGCCATTGACCCAGACGATTCGAATCGTCGGTGGCAACTGGCGGGCGAGCGCCACCGCGGTCAGATGAGCGGCAACACCGCTGCCGCAGACGACGATGCGCTCCAGGGGTTTCACGACTGGGGATTGCTCGCCACGTCTGGTCAGGCTCTGGCGACCATGGGCGCGGTATCGGATGCGGCGCCGATCTGCCTGAGGTACGCGGCGTGGTCTGGTGCCTTCAGGGCCGCTGCGCGGACTCCCTGCTTGATGGCCGCGGCATTCCTGATGAGAACATCCTTCGGTGCCGCATCCACTCGCCGGTCGTAACCCCGGGGCAGCAGATTCTGTCCGATCAGCACCGCGATCCAACTGGGCGGCAGGAAGACGCCGAATTCGTATTTGATGATGTGGCCGCGGGTCGTCCAGGCGTCGATCTTTTCCTGCAGGCTGTCGGTCAGCTTCAGATTGCGGAAGTGTTGCCACATCGGGCTGTCGTCACGCTGAGTGGCGACGTAGTGCAGCAGCAGGAAGTCGCGCACGCGTTCGAAGTTCACGCCCATGCGCCGGTTGTATTCGTCCGCGTCGGATTGGGCGAACCGTTTGTCGGGAAACAGCTGGACCAGTTCGGTGACGCCTTCATGGATCAGGTGGATCGACGTCGATTCGAGCGGCTCCAGGAATCCGGCTGACAGCCCGATCGCCACCACATTCTTGTTCCAGAAAAGGCGCCGCCTGCCCGTCGTGAAGCGCAGCTTGTTAGGCGCGGCGAGCGCCGGCCCTTCCAGATTGCCCAGGATGAACTCGGTCGCTTCGTCTTCGGAGATGAAATCGCTGCAATACACGAGTCCGTTGCCCACGCGATGCTGCAGCGGAATCCGCCATTGCCAGCCCGACTTGCGCGCCGTGGCGCGGGTCAGCGGCAGCAGCGGCCCCCGTGATTCACATGGGACGGCAACGGCCCGATTGCAGGGCAGCCACTGACTCCAATCTTCATATCCCGTCTTGAGCTGCTGTTCGATGAGCAGGCCCCGAAAGCCGGAACAATCCACGAACAGGTCGGCGGTCAGGATGTCGCCACGGTCGAGCTTCACGGACTCGACGAAGCCGGACTCGGAGTCGAGTTTTACATCGACGACCTTGCCTTCGGTGCGCACGACTCCGTTGGCTTCCGAATACTGACGCAGGAATCGCGCGTAGCGGGTCGCATCGAACTGGTATGCGTAGCGGAAAGTGGATTCGACGCGCGCGGGGTCCGTGCCGGGCATCGTGAAGCGCCCCATCTCGGCCAGGACGATCCCGAGCGCATATTCGTCGAGGCGCGAAGAATCACCGAGCTCCCGCAATCGCAACCAGAATTGGTAGAACGGGACGCCGTTGACGTTCGGCCCGAAGTCGCCGAACGGGTGAATGTAGCGATCGCCGATCCGTCCCCAATCGCAGAACTCGATGCCGAGCTTGATCGTGGCCTCGGTCGCTTTCATCAGCGCCGGCTCGCTGATGTTCAGCGCATTGTTGAAATTGCGGATGTGCGGAAGGGTGGCCTCGCCTACCCCGACGGTTCCGATTTCATCGGACTCCACCAGCTGGATGGCAACTGGCAGGCCCTTCAACTTGTGCGAGAGAGCCGCCGCTGTCATCCATCCGGCAGTGCCCCCTCCTACTATGCATATGCGCTCGATTTGCATGGCAACGCGGCACTCACCGCGGGAAATCGACCCGCATTCAGGGCTTCATCTTCGCGCGGATCTCGCTCGAGACGGTCTTTGCGGAGAAGATTTCCGGCGCCTTGTCGAGCCCGGGGAATTTGGCCTGCTCGCCTGAACCCATCTGGATCACGATGACGGTCTGCGGAACCGTCGGCGGAGTCCACCGCTCCAGCACCTGCGTCGGCGGCGCACCGCCACCGAATCCGCCTGCCGTCGCGCCGCCGCCTGTTGTGGCATCCACCGTGCCCCGCGACGCCGGCCCGCCGGTGCCAGCCGCACCGGTGCTGCTACCGCCTGGCCCGCCGAGGAAACCGCCGCCACTGCGGCCTTTCAGATCTTCCTTCGACTGCACGAGCTGGACGTTCTGGTTCTTGGTGTTGATCACCGCGAACCATTCCTGACCGGACTCCGCAGTAAATTCGGCCGCGCGCAGCAACGCAAACTCCGCCACCTGTTCGCGCGACATTCCCCTGGTGCCGGTGTAGGCAACCGCGTATCTGCCATTTTCGGCCGGGATTGCGATGTAGCCGGCAGCATTGATATCAGTCGCCGCTTCGTAAACGGGTGCTGGCGGCGGGGACGTGGCACAACCCCACATGACGATGGCCGCAGCCGCAGCTCCGATGGCTCGTTTCATGCTTGATCCCTCTATTCGTGAATGAGAAGGGCGGAGACATACGTCTCCGCCCTTTTGCAAGTCCCGATTCTGATTTGACTCAGAACTGGTAACGCATTCCAAAGACCATACGACGATCGTTGAGGAACGCGAAGCGCGGTGCCATCTGACCCGTCTCGTTCAACATCATTTCCGCCTTTTCCTTCTTGTCGAAGATGTTCGACACGGAGGCACTGACCTGGAAATGCTCGTTGAAATCGTACCGGAAAGAACCGTCGAGCAATCCGCTTGAGGAATTATAGATCGGATTGCCGGACACCCAGTCGCGGTAGGTCGTCAAGTACTCGGAGCGCCAGTTGTAGGCCAGCCGGAACTCCATCTTCTCGTCCTGATAGATACCGACCAGGTTGGCAATGTGCTCGGATTGTCCCAACAGGTCTCTCACACCGAAGCGGAATGCCTGGGTGACATCCTCCGGTACGCCGTCATTGTTGGCGTCCACACCCATGCCCGGCGGATCCGCCTCGGCCTGGATGTTGGTGTAGTTGGCCTGCACGCCGAGATGAGACATCCAGCCCGGCAACCGGTCGAAGAACTGCTGGTACGCCAGTTCGAAGCCTTTGACATCGGCCTTCGCCTGGTTGATCGGGCCGTTGTACACCACGTCGACCGTTTGTCCGTCGAGCGTAACTTGACCCAGCGTCAGATCACCGTTGGTGATGATGTTCTTGAGATCCTTCTTGAACACCGCCGCCGACAGGTAGCCGCCCTGGAAATACCACTCGTAGGAGAGGTCCAGGTTGACCGCAGTCGTCGGCTTCAGATCGGGATTACCACGCGTGATGGTGATGCGGCCGATGGAGATGTCCTGCGCGCCACGATCCACGCCGTACAACGGATCAAGTGGATCCGTAATCTGCGGGAAACTGGTGCGCGTCGTGCTGGCGCCCACGAGGCGCGTAGCACGCAGATCCTGAATGTTCGGACGCGTCAGAGCCTTGCTGGCACCGAAGCGCACCAGGCTGTTGTCGCTCAGGTTCCACTTCACGTTGAGGGACGGCAGCCACTGCGTGTCACTCTGGTCGACGGAGTACGGGGTTGCCGCCTGCTCGAGGTAAGCCGTCGTCTCCGGCAGGAAATCACGCGCATGGTCGCGCGATTCCGTACCCGGAGCCCGGTTGTCCGGGTCGGGCGGCGGCGCATCCGCATCGAAGTCGTCGTACGCGAGCGAACCGTTCGATGAGAGGTCGGACTTCGAGAACCGAACGCCGATGTTCGCATCGATCGACATGCCATTGCTGCCGATGTCGCTACCGAAATCGAACCGCACATAGGCGTTCTGCGTTTCTTCGGTGACGTCGGAGATGTCTTCCGGACGATACGCGCCGGTTCCATCCAGGTTGCCACGTGGCGCCCAGGGATGATTGGTCCCGATATCCGGTTCGTTGATCAGGTAATTGCGCATTGCGCTGTAATTCATCAGCAGATCGCTGCGAATGTACGGGAATCTGGTGTTGGCGCCTTGCACCACACCACCACGGAAGAAGTTCTTGAAATCGATGAGCTCGTAAGCGGGCGTGTCCATTTCCGAGAACACACCGTAGCGGCCCGCCCAAGCGGGGGCGATGGCGCCCCAGTTGCCGCCGATTTCCTTGTTGATCTGCTCACGCTCGGAGTGACGCACGCCGAAACGCACGGCCTTGAACCACGAATCTTCCCCGAATTCGTAGCGCGAATCGGCGCGGAACGCCTTCAATTCGCCCGTGCCTTCGCGGAAAGAATCGGAAGCAAACAGCCAGAACGCGTTGCTCGGATCAGCGGTCGAAGTCGGAACCGGCAACCGGCCGGTACCGAGATCTCGCGTTTGATCCTGGTTGATGCCGGTGGCCGGGTTGATGCGGAACTCGACCGTCGGCCTTTCCAGGTCCGGATTCACGAACACGTCCGAGAAGAACGTGCCGCCACCCCAGACTTCGACGTAGCTCGCATCGGCCTTGGTCAGCTGGGCATCGAACTCCAGGAACAGTTTTTCGGTGGCGTTGAACTTCATGTTCAAGCTGATGTCTTCGGTCGTCGCCTTTTCGTGCTTGCCCACGCCGAGCGTACCGACACCCAAACCGTATGCACCGGTCCAGGCATCGATCTGACTGGATACCAAGCCCGACTCCATCAGGCCCGTTGCCGGAACCATCGTTTCGCAATCGCCAGGGTTTTGTCCGTCGCCATTGGGATTGCCCGGGGTGCCATTGATGCGGCCACCATCGCCGTTGCAAATCGAGATTCCCGGCGTCGACCAACCGTCGTTCATGCGCAGATCGCTGACCGTGAACGCAGCGCCGCTGTTGTGATTCGGGAACCACTCCGTGGTGTGCTCGAGGCTATCGATCGAATTCTCGACGCGGGCGTACTTGACCGTCGCGCGGAACGATTCCTTCTGCCACTGCAGCGCCAGGTAGTAGCTTTCGCGGTCGCGATCGACATCGTTGGTACGCAGCTGGAATCCCGGCACGTAGGCCTGAATATCAGAGGCCGGCACACCGTCCAAGGCGTCCCGCCTGTCGAGGTCGTTCGGCCATTCTTGTTGCGTCACATCCGTGCGCGGCGTCGGCGCACCTTGTTGCCAGCCGTTGATCGCGGAGCGGAGCTTCGATCTGGAATAGGACGCCAGGACGCCGAACTCGCCTGCGGCGTCGGTATCCCAGCGATTGCCGACAACCGCCGCGTATGACGGAGACCATTTTTCGCCGAGATCCCCATAGGTGCCATCCGCCGAAAACGCGGCGATGTGCCCCGAGCGATCGAATGGCTCCAATGTGCGCAGGTTGATCGTGCCGCCGATGCCACCTTCGATGAGATCGGCAGACTGGTTCTTGTAGACGTCGATTCCACCGACGAGCTCTGGCGGAATGCTCGACCAGTCGAGCGCGCGGCCGCCGTTGGCGGAAAACGCGTCGCGGCCGTTGAATTCAGAACGGATGAAACCCAAGCCGCGGATCAGGTTGCCGCGGCCTTCCGGTGACGGGAAGTCCGGCGAAGCGCCGCCCGTCGTGGGGAAACGCGAAACCGTCACGCCGGGAATGCGCTGCAACGCTTCGGCGACTGACAGGTCGGGCAGACTCGTGACGTCGGACGCGGTGACCGAGTCGACGAATGTGTCCGCACGACGCTTGATTTCGGCCGCTGTTTCGAGAGCGGCACGAATGCCGGTGACGACGATTGCGTTTTCGTCAGCCTCCTCGGACGAGCTCTGAACCGGTTTCGCGGCGTTGTTTTCCGCTTGTTCGGCCTGCGCCGAAGCAATTGCCGATGCAACCGCCATCGCAATGGCGGACGTTCCCAATACGAAATGACCCAACTTTGATTTGGCTTTCACGCGCACCCCCTCTTAGTGCTAATAAACTTTTTTCTCAACACCCGCCGCCTCGACCGTGCGTTACGGGTTTCACCTGCATGTGATCCTTTTATTAGTCCACCGGATGCACATGCGCGTCTAATCGAATTTTTGTCAACTGCGATATCAGATTTCTAATCATATTCGCATGACACCGAGCCGATGCTCAATTCCATTGGCGTAAACGCGATGATTATCGCGCTCGATTTATTGGATGGAGCACCTCCCTTCCTCGGAGCATACGCGAATTTCACGCGTAGCAAATCAGGTGGCGCCTGATTAGAGTCAGTCGCAAATCAATCCCAATCGGGCAAGAGAACTCCGCATGAAAGTAAAATTCGACCGCCATCCGCTCATCGTGTCATGCGCGATTGCCGGCCTCGCGGCGCTGTCCATCTCCGGCGAAACCCTGGGCCAGTCGAATCACAGTGCAATTCCGGACACGCCGGGCACCGGCAAATATCCGGCGATGAAGGAAGAAACGCCTTCCCTGCCCGACCACGTGATCTATCGGCCCGCGGATCTCGGCAAGCTGGGTGCCGGCAAGCTGGGCATTTACATATTCGGTAACGGCGCCTGCTCCGATGATGGAGCGAGCTCGCGCCTTCATCTGCTCGAGATCGCCTCGCACGGATATCTCGCCATCGCGCCGGGACGCATCCGCTCGGGCCCTGGAGCAACGGTTCCCCCGGCGGCGCCGTCCGCCCCCCGGGCTCCCGAGGGCAACCCGCCGCGATTGCCGGCTCCGCCGACGCGCGCCGCGGATCTGCTGTCCGCGCTGGACTGGGCGCTGGCGCAGAACTCCGATGCGAAGAGTCCCTATTTCGGCAAGATCGACAGCGCCGCCGTCGCGATTTCGGGCTTCAGCTGCGGAGGCCTGCAGGCCCTGCAGATCGCCTCCGATCCGCGCGTGAAAACCCTGATCGTGATGAACAGCGGAATCTTCAACGACGGCTTTCAGGGAATCTCGGGGATCGACGTATCGAAAGCCCTGCTCGACAAGCTGCACACGCCGACGTTCTACATCCTGGGCGGCGAAACCGACATCGCCTACAAGAACGGGATGGACGATTTCGGCAGGATCAAACATGTGCCGGCGTTTCTCGGCAACCTGGTGGGCGTGGGTCACGGCGGCACGTACTGGGAGCCCAATGGCGGAAAAGCCGCGGCCGCGGTCGTAGCCTGGCTCGAGTGGCAGCTGCGCGGCGATCCGGGCGCGGCGCGCGCCTTCGTCGGCAAGGATTGCGGACTGTGTCGCGACCCCGCGTGGCAATTCACGGCCGCTGCGCAGGATCCCGCCTGAGTCTAACTACCCGCCCATCTGCGGCGAATAGTTAGATCGGGCGGCAAGCGGGGGTTCGTGCCGCGCTGCAGGGCCAGGGTTTTTCCTTGCACGAGCTGGCCGCGGGCCGGCCGCCCCGCTCCCCGGCCGATGCCATACCTTATATAGGTGTGTGCCAAAACATGGAGCGATGAACTCTTCTGTGCGTGGCAAGCTCCGGCCCCATGAAAACTCATCCGCTTCGTTTCATCGCACTGCTCGTCGGCTTCATCTTCGTGGCGTCCGGCGCCCGCGCGGCAACCACCGCCGCCCCTGATTCCGGCGAGAAATACACCTTCGTCCTCGTCCATGGCGCCACCGCCGGCGGCTGGGAGTGGAAGAGCACCGGCAAGTTCCTGAGCGACGACGGCCACACCGTCTACCGCGCCACGCTCACCGGCCTCGGCGAGCGCATGCACCTCAACAGCGCCGATGTCGACCTGCAGACCCACATCAACGACGTCGTGAACCTGATCCTGTTCGAAGATCTTCACAACGTGGTGCTCACGGGCCACAGCTATGGCGGCATGGTGATCACGGGCGTCATCGACCGCATTCCCGAGCGCATCCGGCATGTCGTCTATCTCGACGCCGCCGTGCCCGACGACGGACAGTCGATCTGGGATCTTTTCGGCGGCCAAGGCATGGATCCCGAGCGCTTCAAGGACGGCTTCATGCAGGTGCCCTGGGTCAAGGCCGACGCCAAGCCGCCGCATAGCGTCAAGCAGTCGATCAAGTGCTTCAACCAGCCGGTCTCGTACAAGAATCCCGCTGCTCTTGCGTTGCCGGTGACCTACGTCGCCTTCGTGCCGAAGGACAAGTCGGCCGAAGAACGCGCGAAGACGGACAAGAGCTGGCAGCGCGCCGTTGCGCGTGGCTGGACGATCCGCACTTTCCCGGGCGGCCACGTCGCGCAGCAGGAAGATCCGCGCGGTGTCGCGACGCTGATCGAGCAGTCGGTCAACGACAAGAACAAGCCCAAGCCTGCCGCCCAGGCGTCTAACAAGCCCGCCAAGTAGTCGCGCCCATGCTGCGTAAATCATTGCTGTGCGCCGCCGCGGCGCTCGCGCTCCCCGCCTTTGCGCTCGATGGCGAAGTCCTCATTCACGATCCTTCGACGATCGTTGAGGAAAACGGCCGCTACTACACCTATGGCACGGGCAATGGCATTCCCGTCCTGTCATCCGAAGACGGCTGGACCTGGCGCCGCGCCGGTTCGCTGATGTCGGCGGTGCCGGGCGGCAAGGCCGGTCCCGAGGTGCTCGCCCGCGGTGGCAACAACACCTGGGCGCCGGACGTCATCCATATCGGCGACAACTTCTTCGTGTACTACTCGGCGCCGGGCACGCAGCCGAGATCGGCCATCGGATTGCTCGTCGGTCGCACGCTGAACCCCGAGTCACCCGACTACAAGTGGGAAGACCGCGGGCCAGTCGTCTGGTCCGATGGCATCGAAGACAGCAATGCCATCGATCCGGGCGTGCTGCTCGATCCCGATGGCCGGCTGTGGCTGGTCTATGGTTCGTACTTCGGCTACATCCGGCTGGTCGAGCTGGATCCGAAGACCGGCCAGCGGCGCTATCCGACGCGCGCGCCGGTGAACGTCGCGATCAATTCCGAGGCCGCCATCCTCATCCACCGCGACGGCTGGTACTACCTGCTCGTCACGCATGGCTCCTGCTGCCAGGGCGCGAACTCGACCTACAACATCCGCATGGGCCGTTCGCGCAAGGTGACCGGTCCCTATCTCGACAACATGGGCATCGACATGGTCGAGGGTGGCGGCAAGTTGTTTGCCGCGTCGCGCGGCCGGCACATCGGCCCGGGACACTTCGGGTTGCTCGATCTCGGCCAGGGCGTCGAAAAATTCTCGCTGCACTACGAGGCCGATCTCGATCGCGGCGGCGTCAGCGTGCTCGACATCCGCCCGCTGCTGTGGCGCGACGGCTGGCCGGTGGCCGGCGACAATCTCGTCGCGGGGACTTACTCCATCGAATCCGCGCGTACCGGCACCGTGCTCGAGCTCGCGGTGCAGGGATTTCCGGTCGGCGGATTCCGCGTGCGGCGCGGCGGCCCGCCAGGCAGCGGCATCGTGGGCAGTGGCCCCGCCGGCGCCAACGCACCACCGAGTGGCCCGCCTCCGCCGCCCGAGCCCGGTCCGCCCATTGCCAACCAGGAACCCGCGCACGTCGCGGCGAACTGGCCCGCAACCACCGACCTGCGACTCGCGCCCGCGATGCTGCAAGCCCAGCAAAAATGGGTGATCGCGCCGGTTGCTGGCGCTGGCGGTTATCCCGGCGCGCCGTATTTCCGGATAACGCTCGCCGGCACCGAGCGCTCGCTGACCGCCACATCCGGCGGTGAGCTGAGCGCAACTCCATTCAAAGGCGCCGCGGAACAGTTGTGGCGCATCGATCAGCTGACCGATGGCAGCTACCGCATCAGTCCCAAGTCCGTTCCGGGCTCGACTGAAGTGCTGGCCTTGTCCGCCGTCGGAAGCAGCATGCCGACGCTCGCGAAGTTCGATCCCGCCAGCGATCGTCAGCGCTGGCTGCTGGGAGCACCGTAATGAAAATTCTCCTGACGACTACGATATCTGTATCTCTGGCTGTATCCCTGGCCCTCGGCCTGGCCTCGTCGGCTCACGCGCAAGCCCCGCAGGATGCGGCGCGTCCACCCGCGTCCACGCTGACCACTCCAAAGGGAACCTCGCAACCCGTCGATACGCGCGGCTTCATCCACCGCTGGCGGGTGCAAGAGCCGGTGCCTGTGCAAGGCCGGCTCACGGAGTCCGCCGTGAAGGAGGCGCTGGCGCTGGCCGCGAATCCGGACCCGGCCGTCTACAAGTGGCACGCGCTCGAGACGACTAACTACAACGTCAACCTGTATCACTTCGCGTGGGCGCTCTCCAAGCCCACGTCCAACGTGTTGTTCTGGGCCGAGACCGTGGTGGATTCACCGCGCGAGATGCAGAACGTGCGCCTCGCGATCGGCTCGAACGCGGCCTCGCGCTGGTGGCTCAACGGCGAGCCGGTGATCGCGCTCAACGACGACCGCCAGAGCGTCATCGATGACGGCGTTTCGCGGCGCGTCACGCTGCGCAAGGGCCGTAACGTCATCCGCGCCGCCATCATCAACGGCGGCGGCGCCACCGATTTCTGCGCGCGTTTCCTGGATGAGAATGACAAGCCCATCGTCGGGCTCAGCGTCACGCAGTAATCATTCGACCGAGCGCTGGTAGTCCCTCTCGCGGTACTCGAAGAAGTCGAAGTCCGCCGGATGCGCGCTGCCGGAAACGTCCTGGCAGGCCATCCCGACGAAAGCGCCGGTGAAGTTGGGCGCGCCGGGTGCGGTGGCCTCATCGGAGAGGATGCTGGCGTCGAACAGCTCCGGCAGGAATTGCCAGTCGCCGCCGATGCGGTATGCGAAGCGCAGGCGTTCGTAATCCACTTCGACGCGCAGTTCGATGCGGCCCGACGGAATCTTCACCGGCGCCGTGAATGCATCGGACTGCGGCGAGTCCGGCGTGCAAGTCATCACGCGCACGTGCCGGCCGTTTTCATCGTCGTGCGACACGTGCAGGTAGTGGAACTTGGACGAGTTGTAGTAACACACGAGCCCGGCCGATTGCTGAAAGTGCGCCGGCTCGAACTCCATCGCGGTGATCGCGCTGTAACACTGCGCCTGCTGGCGGCGTGCCACCAGTGATTGCCGGAAAATGCTCCCGATGGTCTCGCGGCCGTACAGCCGCAGGAATCCGCGGCGGGCGCTCAAGGAGAACAACTCCTCGGGAAACGGCGAACGCAGCCACTGGAAATCGATGGGCAGCACTTCGCCATCGAAGTTCTCGCGCGCCGGCGCCGCCTGCGGCGCATCGGTCACGGCGGGCAGCTTGGGTGCGGGTGTTTCGAGAACGGGCGTACCGCTGCCGTCCACCGTGCGCAACCAGTCGTCTTTTCCCCAGACCATCATCTGGATCGCGGTTTCGCGGCCCAGCACGCATCGGCCGCGGTTCGGCAGCGGACGTCCGCATAGATAGACGGCATAGGTGACGCCCGCCTGCGTGTCCACGAGGTCACCGTGACCCGCGCGCTGCAGCGGCGCATGCGGGCGATCCCGCGCGGTGATGATGTATTTGTCCGGGTGCAGCTCGTACGGTCCGGTCAGCGTGCGTGAACGCGCCATGGTCATGGTGTGTCCCCAGCCCGTGCCGCCTTCGGCCGTGATCAGGTAGTAGAAGCCATTGCGCTTGTACAGATGCGGCGCTTCGGTGAAACCGATCGACGTGCCCTTGAAGATGTTCTGCCGTT
Source organism: Alcaligenaceae bacterium (assembly GCA_036677145.1). Lineage (GTDB taxonomy): Bacteria > Pseudomonadota > Gammaproteobacteria > Steroidobacterales > Steroidobacteraceae > CADEED01. The sequence continues at coordinate 27,337 of JAKFFF010000018.1, read as the reverse complement.
CGCCGAGCAGCTTGCGTTGCTCGTGCGAATACTCCTGCAGCACGATGCCGGCGAAGCGGTTGCGGCCCGGGCGATGATCCCAGAGCTGGTTGACGATGTACTTGCGCCCATCGTCGTCATGGAACAGCGACGGATCGAAGCCGCTGCTGTTCAGGTACACCGGATCCGACCAGTCGCCGTCGATGGTTGGGCAGGTGACCAGGTAGTTGTGGAAGTCGCGCAGCGACGCGCCCGACGCGCCGCCGACCGTGGTGCGGCCATAACGTTTGACGTCCGTGAAGACCAGCCAGAACAACCCGTCGCTGTACGTCAGGCACGGCGCCCAGACTCCGCACGAATCCGGGTCGCCGAGCATGTTGAGCTGGCTCGCGCGATTCAGCGGCCGCGTCAGCAGCTTCCAGTTCACCAGGTCGCGCGAGTGATGGATCTGCACGCCCGGGAACCATTCGAACGTTGACGTCGCGATGTAGTAGTCGTCGCCGACGCGCAGGATGGAGGGATCGGGATTGAATCCCGTCAGGATTGGATTGCGAATCATGCCTTCTTCTCTCTAACTACCGTCCAGAGCCAGATGGCGGCGAGGATGTCGAGCACGGCCAGCGCCACGAAGAAAGGATCGTAACCGATCGCCTTCACCAATCCGCCCACCATCAGCGTGAATATCAGCACGCCCAGATTGCCGCAGAAACCCTGGATGCCGGCCACCGTCCCAACCTCGTTCTTGCGGAACAGGTCCGATGACATGGTGATCACCGTGATCGACAGCGTCTGGTGCGCGAAACCGCCCAGGCACAGCAACAGGATCGCCGAGATCGGATCCTGGACCTTGGCGACGAATATCATGCTGGTCATGAGCACCGCGCCGACCGTAAAGGCGCAGCGACGTGCGTTGATGAGGCTGATGCCGCGCTTCTGCAGCCAGAAGGCAATCGTCGGGCCGGTCATCGCGCCGATATCCGCGGTGAGGAATGGCAGCCAGGCAAACAGCGCGAGCTGCTTGATGTCGAAGCCGCGTTCGGTCGCCAGGTACAGCGGCATCCATAATGTCAGCGTGCCCCAGGTGGGGTCCGCGAGCATGCGCGGTACCGCGATACCCCAGGTATTGCGCTGCTTGAGCAGGCTCCACATCGAGGGCTTGGTGCCCGTGTCGACCAGGTGGGTCTCCTGGTTGGCTTCGATGTGATTGCGCTCTTCCGCCGAAAGCTTCGGATGTTTCTTCGGTGAGTTGTAGAAGAGGAACCAGCACAACACCCACACCAGCGCCGCGCCACCCGCGACCACGAAGGCGAGACGCCAGCTATGGAACCAGACGGCCCATGCAACCAGCGGCGCCGCGATCATCGGACCGAACGAGGCACCGATGTTGTACAAGCCCGCGGCGAAGCCGCGTTCCTTCGCGGGAAACCACTCCGCGACCGCTTTCATGCCACCCGGCTGCGCCGTGCCTTCCGCGAAACCCATCAGGCCACGCAGGCCGGCCAGCACCTGCCAGTTGGTGGATGCGCCGTGCATCATTGTGATGATGGCCCACGCGGCCGCGAACAATCCAAAGCCCAACTTCAGCCCGATGACATCCAGCAGATAGCCGGCGATGGGTTGCAGCAGGAGGCCCAACTGGAAGAAGGCGGTGACCCAGCCGTACTGCTCCTCGTCGATGTTCAGATCAGATCTGAAGCCCGACTCGGACGCGGCCATGACGATGCCGAGAATCGACCGAGTGAGATAGTTGAATACGGTGCCGACGGTGATCAGGCCGATCATCCACCAGCGCAAACCCCAAAGCCTGCGAATAATTGCCAAGGTCTCCCCCCGTGCGCCCGGCAAACGAGGCGCCGGGGTGTCAGGGGTACCCTAGCATTCCAACGCGCATCATTGGAACGCTGTGCCCGATTTTATGCCTGCACTGATTCCGCGGCGATCTCGCGCAGGATTTGGTACACGAACTGTGCCGCCGGTGTGAGGCCGGGCGATCGGCGATGTGACAGATACATCGACCGCATCAATGGCGCGACACCCAGCGCTCTCGAGCGCAACACTCCCGAGTCGAGGTCTTCCTTGATCGCGCCCAGCGTCGTCGCACCGACGGCGTAACCGCGCCGCACGCTCTCCATTGCGCTGTGAAACGAATCGATCTCGACGACGACGTTGGGCGACAGATTGCTCGAAGCGAATGCGGCATCGATCAACGTGCGGATGGCATTGGGACGCCGCGGGAGCACCCATGGCAGCCGCGCGAGATCCGCGAGTGTCAGGTCCTCCGCCAGGTCCATGGATCGGGGATACATGAGGACAATTGCTTCCTGCAGGATCTCCTCGCCGGCGAGTTCACCTTCGGGGCGAATCGCCGAGATCGACAGCTCGATCTTGCCGCTCATCAGCAGCTCGTTGAGCAGAAAACTCCCCTCTTCCCGGATCTGCAGATGCATCTCGGGATGCTGTGTGCACACCTTTTCGATCAGCGGCAATCCGAAGCGGGACAACATGGTGGGCGGCACACCGACCAGCACTTTGCCCGAGAGAGGTTTCGCTTCCCGATGAACGGCCTCGTGCAGTTCATCGAATTGTCTGAGGATCGACTGCGCACGCGCATACAGGATGCGCCCGGCCGCCGTAGGCGTTACCCCTGAAACGGACCGGTCGAGCAGCTTCACTTTCAGCTCGTTTTCGAGAATCGCGAGTTGCTGGCTCAAGGCCGGTTGCGCCACGCCGCTCAACGCCGCGGCACGGGTGATGCTGCCGCTGTCCACGATCTGGACGAAATTCTTCAGTCGCCTGCTATCCATGTTCTCATCATAAGAGCGACTTATGAGGGGGACCAGAGTTGCTGTTTCCGCAACCGCGCGACAGTGGCTACTATTTTCAAACATGCATCTCGACCCAGCCGCGACGATCCGAAAAACCAAGACGCGGCTGCTCGTGCCGCTGCTCGCATTGCTGTTCCTGAGCACGATCGATCGCGCGAACATCAGCTTCGCGGCATTGCAGATGAATGCCGAACTGGGCCTGACCGCGGAAACCTACGGCTTTGGCGTCAGCGTCTTCTTCATCGGATACATCCTCATCCAGTGGCCCAGTCTGTGGTTGCTGCAGCGGATCGGCATGCGCCGCTGGGTATTCGCGTGCGCCGGCATCTGGGGGCTCGCGGCCGCGGGGCTGGCTTTCGTACACACGGCGCAGGGCTTTTACGCGCTGCGTTTCCTGCTCGGCGTCGCCGAAGGCGGCTTCGCGCCGGGCGTCATGTTCTATCTCGCGCAGTGGATTCCGGCGCGCTACCGCGCCGGCGCGATCTCCACGTTCATGCTCGCGGTGCCCGTGTCCGCCGTTTGCGGCGGCCCACTCGCCGGCTGGCTGATGAGCGTCGACAACCCGATCGACTGGCCCGGCTGGCGCTGGATGCTGATGATCGAGGGGATACCGACGATCATCCTGGCGATTGCCGCTTTGTGGCTGCTGCCGGACAAGCCGCGCGACGCCGCATGGCTCTCGGACGAAGAACGTCGCTGGCTCGCTGACGAAATCGCACGCGAGAAGGCGGCGCAGCCGGCACACACCGCAGGCCGCTTCACATTGGGGAACCGCGATCTGTGGATCGCGAGCGCCTGCTGGTTCGGTCTCATGGCCGGCGCGAGTGGACTGCTGTACTGGCTGCCGCAAATCATCCGGCACCTTTCCGCGGAGAGCACCGACCTGCAGATCGGAGTCATCACCGCGCTGCCGTGGATCGCCGTCGCGGCCGGCATGCTGCTGAATGCCTGGCATTCGGACCGCAAGCAGGAGCGTCACCTGCATGTCGGAGTGGCGGCGCTGGCGGCGGGCGTATTCATCGCGCTGACGCCGCTGCTCGGCACGGGCTCATGGGCGCTGGCGTCGTTGTTGCTGGCGGGATTCGCGATGGGCGCGGCCCAGGCGACCTTCTGGACTCTGCCGCCGACCTTCCTCAGCCCCGCGGCGCTCGCGACGGGTTTCGCGCTGATCAACATGTGCGGCAATCTCGCCGGGCTGGTCATTCCGACCTTCGTGGGCTGGGTGCGCGAGCGCACGGGTTCTTTCGATGGCCCGGTGTTCGCGATGGCCGCGTTGTCAGTGCTCGCGGCGGGCGCCGTGGCGCTATTGCGGATGCGCGCCGCATCCATCAGCGCGGCTTATGGCCGGTAGAGCGAACCACTGTTACCCGCGTGCGCGGTCCGCTGCCTAACATCTGAAGCCATTCCGAGAGAATCCTCATGCCGCCAAACGAATACGATCCTACGCAGGAGGAAACATTCGAAAGCACCTACGCGGCGTTTGCGGATCTTCGTGCGCGTTGCCCCGTTGCGCACAGCACTTCGTTCGATGGCTTCTGGGCGGTGACGCGTTACCAGGATGTCTACGACATACTGATGCAGCCGGATCTGTACATCACATCGGTGCGCAACGTGGTGCCGGGCTCATCCGCCACCGGGCGCAGGCCGCCGCTGCATCTGGATCCGCCCGATCACACGCCTTATCGCAAGGCGATCGATCGCGCGCTCGGCGCCGCGCGTGTCGCGGGAATCGAACACACGACTCGCCGCGTCGCACGCTCGCTCATGCAGGCATTCGTCGCGAGGGGTGAAGCGGATTTCGTCGAACATTTTTCGAGCCCGCTGCCCGCGGAAGTTTTCGGTGAATGGCTCGGGCTCACTGAAAAGCAGACCCGGGTGTTGTGGCGCACGGCGCAGGCCTACGTCAAGGCGTGGGAATCCTTCGACAAGAGCAGTGTCGCCACCGCCGCCGCGCAACTCGCGGAGATGGCGGCGGAAGTGATCGCCGAGCGGCGGCGCGAGCCGCGCGATCCCGATGTCGATCCGACGAGTTCGCTGCTGGCGGCGCGCGATGACAACGGGCAGCCGTTTCCGGAAGTCCTGCTGGCCGGCTGCGTGCGCCAGGTCCTGGTCGTCGGCCTCGTGGCGCCACCGATCCTGCTCGGCAGCATCGCTGTGCACCTGTCGCGCGACGTCGAACTACAGCAGCAGCTGCGCGGCGATCCGTCGCTGGTTCCCGATGCGATCGAGGAATTCCTGCGCCTCTATACGCCCTACCGTGGCTTCGCGCGTTCCGCGCGGCACGAAGTCGAATTGCATGGACGGCGGATCAAGCCCGGTGAGCCGATCGCGCTCGTATATGCCTCGGCGAACCGGGACGAGACCGTGTTCCCCGAGCCGGATGAGTTCCAGTTGCGCCGCCCTAACATCCGCCAACACCTGGCCTTCGGCCGTGGCCCTCACCTGTGCGCCGGCATCGCGCTGGCGCGGCAGGAATTGCGCATCGCGCTCGAAGAGCTGCTGTCGCAGACCAGCCATTTCGAGCTGTGCGGCGATCTGAAGATGAGCGGGATGCCCGAGGTCGGACCGATTTCCGTGCCGCTGCGGGTGCGCGCCGCCTAGCTACCGGCGACGAGCTCCACTTCCGCGCGGCGGTTGGCGGCATCTTCCGCGCCGTTCGGCCGTTTCGACCGGTCTTTCCATTGCAGCGTGAACTTCACGTCATCGAGCCCGGCGCCCTGGAGCAACTCGCGAATCTGTTCCGCGCGCTCACGGCCGATCTGATCGCGCTCGCGCATCACCGACTTGTTCGAAAGCCGCGAGGCCGACCGATAGGCCGTGATACGCAGTTCCTTCGCATGCACCTGGCGGGCCGCGTCGAGAATCTGCTGGAGTATCAGCGCATGACGGAAGGCCACGAGACCGTCGAACTCATATTGAAGAGTGAAAGCCGTCGCGGCGGCGGGCGTTCCGGATGCGACCGGATCGCCGAACGCGAGACGTCCGCGGCTGGGGCCTGGCGGGCGCGGCGGCTCGAATGTCAGGTTGTAGCGGTCTTCGGCGGGCAGCACCGTGTTGCACGAGGCATCGAGATCCTGAATGACCGACAGCGCCACGGGCTTGAGGACGCGGCCGCCGCAGATGGCCGGCACATCGGAAACCACGCCCTCGACCAGCACCTTGTGACCCAGCCAGGGCGGATTCACCGGAGCGCTGACGTCGGTCTGCAATGTGAGGAAATACGTCTGGCCTTCGTACTCCGCGAGCCAGCAGGGAACCGAGCTCGTATCGCGGACCACCGGGCAACTCACGAAGCTCAGGCGATCTCCCACAGCGGGGTCCGCCGCGGAGACGCTGACAGCGCCACACGCGAGCAGTAGTTTGGCGATGAGCCTCTTCACAGTGCGCCCAGGAAGTTGATCAGGTCGTCACGTTCCCGATCGGTGAAGCCGATGTTGAAGCGGCGATCGTAGAAATCGACCATCTCACGCAGCGATCCGGCCGAACCATTCGAGAAGTACGGCGCGCGCGCCGCGAGACCGCGCAACTGCTGCATGACGATCGCGCCCACGTCATTGCACTTGCCGGAAATCAGCGCGCGCCCGGGATCCTGCGTGTAGATCACGCGTCCCAGGAACGGATGCGGCGGCACAGCGGGCTTGCAGGTGATCTTGAACAACGGCAGCTCGGCCTTGCGCTCGTTCCACGGATTGAGCGGCTCCTCGCGCGCCCACGGCAGATTCGTGGTGCCGATGTCCATCCAGCCGCTGGCGATGTCCATGCCCAGCATGTGCATTCCATGACACGTGGAGCAGGTTCGCTTGGTGGGATTGCCGAGCCCGACCGTATTCAAATGCATCGCATCGCGGATCCAGAACGTGCGGAACATGAACACGTCGTGACCGCGCGCGATGGATTCGCGCTGCCGGTTGCGCGCGTCCATCGACGCATCCTGCGACTGCGGCAGCCGCTTCCATTGATCACCCAGCGGAATGACGAAATTGGTGATGTTGTTGCCGAGCAGCCCCTCGCGGCCCGCGGCGAGATTGCGGACGCCCAGGCCCGGCGGACCATTCGCCTCCATGAGATCGCCTGCGGACGTGTCGCGGATTTGCGCGGCATAGGTCTGCCGCTCGAAGTCGACGATGCGGCCGAGCCGCGCGTCGTCGAGCTTGCCGTCGAATTGCAGATGAGTGATCGCGGCTTCGACTGCCTGGGTCTTCAATGTGGGCTGACGCGCGTCGGACAGCAGGTTCATCGCGCTCGGCCGGCCTGTTTCGGGATCGCGGCTCGCCGGCAGTCCGTTCTTGCCGATGAAACCAAAGACGCCGAAACCCTGGTGCGTCACGTATCGCAGGTTCGCGACCGGCCGCGGCCGCCGGTACACCGAGATCATCGGATTCGCGCTGTTGATCCCATAGAGAGGATGAGTGTTGCAGCCCGTGGGGTCGCGCACGACTTCCAGCGTGAACTCGGGATCGATGCTCGAGCCATCCGCCGCCTTGGGTGGCCACGGCAGGAATATCCGGATCAGTCCGCGGTCCAGCAACAATGAGTGCGAACGCGGGTCCTCCGCGGGCAGATGCGGACAGTTCATCCCGTCCACCGGCGCGAACAGCGGATCCTTGCCCTGCGTTTTCGCCCAGCGCTCGCGGATCATCTCGCCCGAAAGCGACATCGAGTTCGCCGGCTGATGGCAGGTGACGCAGGCGCGCCCGTTTTCTCCGATGGGTTCGAAAAACGGATGACCGGCCGTCTTTACCGGCCCCGCGGCATTGAGCACGCCGACGCTGCCGAATGTATTGCGGTACCCGGCGAGTTCCGTCAGCGTCTTTCCATCTCCCGGCGACCACCAACTCGTCGAGGACGGCTCATGGCTCACCGGGGCCGCTGGCGCAAGCTGCGCCTGGCGATTCTGCTCCGGCACATGGCCCGAAACGCCCTGCGCCTGAACGCCGCCGATCCAAAGTACCGCGAGGGCGGCCGTCAGCCGCCTCGCGTGAGCGGCCCTCTTAGAAATCGAACTTCGCTCGGATGCCAATCTGGCGTGGCGCTCCATAGATGATTCCACCGGACGCGCTGCTCGCATCCTGCACCTGCGCGGCGATGTAGGTCTCGTCGAAGAGATTGGTCGCGAAAGCTTCAAGTCGAATGTTGTCCGTGGGCATGGCCGTCAACCTGAAATCGGCGACGGTGCGCGATGGCACGATCGTGGCAGCGTATTCGAATGGCGTCGAGAGTTGTTCATCCATGTATGAAACCTGGATGCGCGGCGTCAGCGTCCAGGTTCCCATCATGATGTCGTACTGCAGGCCCGCATTCGCCGTCAGCTCCGGCGCGAAGGGCACGGTCGAACCGGCCGGTACGAGACGGTTGGTGTTGGTCTGCGAATCGGTCAGCAACGCGTCCTCGGTGAACTCGCTGTTCAGCGTGCTCACGCCCAGATTGAATTCCAGCGCCCCGAACCTGCCCAGTAGCTCGAGCTCCACGCCGTACATTTCGGCGGGCGCGGCGTTGAGCGTGTTCGGCAGCAGCACGGGTGGCGTACCGACCGCCGTGAGGGATGACAGCTGGATGCCTTCGTATTCCGAGTAGAAGATCGCGCCGTTCACGCGCAGCCGTCCGTCGGCGATCGTGGACTTGATGCCCAGTTCGGCCATCTCGTTCGTTTCCGGTAGATAGTCCGGCAGGCGCGGGTCGAGATTGATGCCGCCGGCCTTGTAACCCTTGGATACCGTCGCGTACGTCATCACGTCGTCGGACGCGAAGAACTTGAGGCCGAAACGGCCGGTCACCTCATCCGATTCCAACTCCGTCGTACAGGGGAAACATCCCGGCGGCGGCGCGCCCGGGATCACCAGCCGCTTGTACTCCTGCTTGTCTTCGGAATAACGCAGACCGAGGTCGATTGCCCAGGACGAGCCCAAGCGATAGTCCATCTGACCGAAAACCGATGTCGAAGTGTTCGACAGCTCGGTGATGATGCTCGAGTTCGACTGCACGAAGTCCCGGGTGTTGCGGTTGTCACGCAGCACCGATACCGGGCTGTCTTCTTCCAGGTAGAACGCGCCGACCATCCACTGGAACGGCGCCTCGCCGGTCGACAGCAGATTGATCTCGCTGACCCAGGTGTCCAGCTCCTGCGAGGTGTAGCTGACACGGCCGCGGTACGTCGCCGTGTTGGCGCCGTTGGTCGGCAGGTTCGCCGGCACCGGAAGCGCCGTGGCCGTGCGATCTCCGTCCGCCTGGTCGGTGGTCACCGCTTCGAGCACGCTGGTCTGCGCGCGCAGCGCAAGGCTCGGCGTCAGCTCGAAGCGCGCCTCGAGCGACGAACGATCGCCTTTCTGATTCAGGAAAGAGATGGCGTCCTCCTCGATCGTGAACGGATCGGAGGTCACCAGGTCAGCGCGATTCTTGATGGCGTTGTAGTCGGTCTGACGATCGAAATGCTCGTAGCGCAGGTCGAAGGTCACCGAGTCCGAGGGGCTGTAGCGAAACGCGACACGAGCCGCCAGATCGCGGCCGCTCCCGGGCTCGCTGGAACTCGGTCCGATGTTATCGGTGAAACTGCCACGTTTGTCGTACACGCCGGAGATGCGCATCGCGAATCCCTCCTCCAGCGGCACGTTGGCCGCGGCCGTCGTGCGATACCAGTCGTTGTCGGCAACGGTCTGATCGATGTATCCGGAGAATCCGTCAAAATTCGGCGGCGGCGTGCGTACGTAGATGGCGCCGCCGGTCGAGTTCTGTCCCGTCAGCGTGCCCTGCGGGCCGCGCAGGACTTCGATCGAGTCGATATCGAAGAATGTCTGGGCGATGAACTGCTCGTGCGGGATGAACATCCCGTCGATGTAATAGGCCACGCCGGGATTCGAAGTCGGCGCGGATTGCGCGATGCCCACGCCGCGGATGTTGATGAACGTGGATCGGTTGTAGGTGTTGATGGCCACACTGGGGGCCACCGTCTGGATGTCGAGCACGTTGTCGATGCCCTGTGAGGCGATCGATTCGGCGGTGAATACAGTCGCGGATGCCGGAACGTCCTGCAGGTTCACTTCGCGGCGTTCCGCGGTGACGATCACCTCGTCCAGTTCCTGCGTCGGAGCTCCCGCGGCCGTTTGCGCAAACGTCACAGGCCCTGTGGCAGCGACTGCGGCGACAGCGAATGCCGTGCGAACCTGGAGCGCCGAGCGTTTCCGAAAATCCATGATTACCCCCCTGACCCGTCGATCGGGCGTCAGTCTAGGAAGACTGGCTGATCGACGGGAAACACCAAAACTGTCTGGACCCATAAGCCAATCTAATAAGGCCCGGCGAAGGCAGCGCCATCTCTGGGGAGAGTGCAGGGCTGCCCTCGCCGGACACTCACCACTTCTTTCGAAGTGAGAGTCCCAAGATGCGACCGACCGGATTGTTGAGCGTCGGATCGAAGCCGCCGCCGCCATTCGGGCTCTGGGCGATATTCACGAAAGGCGGCTCTTCATCCAGCAGGTTGACGGCATCCAGGCCCACCGAAAGTCCGTCGGTGAAGCCTTCGCCTGGAAAGCTGTAAGAAAGGTGCAGGTCGAAGGTGGTCTTCGAATCGACCTTCTCCACAGGGTTAACCAGATTGTTGTCGTACGACCCCAGGTGATTGATGAACAGCGCACCCATCAATCCCGCGCGGCGCCACGTCACGTTGCCGCGCGCCTTGAATTCGAGCGGGTTGTAGATCGTGTTCAGTTGATCGAGCTGGTCCGCGACAGGCGTGATCGCCCCGTCGTAGGTGGTGAAGTACGTCGTCATCAGGCCGAAGTCGAACGTGCCAGCCGTGCCTGCGTCGAGGCTGAATTGCGCGGACAGGTCGAAGCCCGCGGCAATCGTCGTGCCGAGGTTGTTGGTGCGGCCATCGACGTACAGGGTCACGGGATTCGGCAACACGCCGCGAATCGGCTTGGTCGAGACGAGGCTCGCGACGAAGGCCGGATCGGGATTGCGCACGATGATGCCCGTGCCGGCGAACTGGCTTTCCCGGTTGAGAATGCTCAGGTCGGACAGGTACGAGGTGATCTGCTTTTCGTAGTCGATGTGGAAATAGGTCAGGTTGATGCGGACCTCGGGGATGGGCGTGAAGTCCACACCAAACGTATAGGTCTCCGCCGTCTCCGGCTCGAGCTCGAGATTTCCGCCGGACAGCGTGATGCCCTGCGTGATCGCGCCACCCCGCGTCGGATCCGAATAGTTCTGTACGTACAGCGCCGAACTGTTGCCGTAGATCTGCGCGAACGTGGGTGCGCGGAACGACTCGCCGTAGGTGCCGCGGAAACGCAGCGAGTCGATCGGCGCCCAGTTGAGGCCGAATTTCGGATTGATCGTCGAACCGTCTTCGAGGTCGCTGTAATCGTCATAACGCGCCGCGAGATCGAGGGTGAGCTCGCGCAGTCCGGCGCGCGCGTTGTCCGCGCCGAAGATCGGGATCAGCACTTCCGCGTAAGCGGATTTGATTTCACGCCGAACACGCGGCGTGATGGCATAGACGGGCGCCGCCCAGGTCCCGTTGATCAGACCGGACTGACTGGTCAGCACCTGGCCCTCCAGGCCGAAGGCCGCGCGCAATGCGCCACCCGGCAAGTCCGCGAGGGGTCCGTCGACTTTCAGCTCGAGGCCGCGGAAATGCGTGTCGCCCGGCGCGATGAACAACTGCGTCGCCAGGTTGCGCAGCGCCGCTTCATTGTTAGGCGCCGTGCTGAATGGATTCAGCGCAGTCGCCGGGTCGGTGCGCGCCAGCGCGGCGTTGAGCGCGGCGTTGTCGATTCCGAATTCCGATGTGCTGCGCTCGGAGGCGTGGCCGTAACTGAAGAGGCCTTCGAACTCCCAGGAACCGCCCAGCCCGATCCGGGTGCCCACTGTTGCCTGGTAGGACTCGGAGAATCCGCGCGTGTCGTTGGAGGGCAGCTGACTGCCAAAAGAATAGTTGACGGTCGCGGATGTGGCGGTGCTGCCGGGAGGCGCGACGAAGAAAGGGTTCACGTTGCGTACGGTCAGCGCCGCGGCCTGATCGCCCACCTGGTTCACGAAAGTGCGCCGCGTCCAGAATCCATCGGCGAACAGCGAGACACGGTCATTGATGTCCTGGTCGAAGGTCACCATGGCCGAGTTGCGCTCCTGCTCGGGGAGCAGGTCCTGGTGCTGGGCGTTGTCGCAGCGGTTGGTGGTCCCGGGCACCAGCTGACCGCGCGTGGCGGTGGTGACACCCGACGCCGGGATGGCGTGGCTGGTTCCGGCCACGACGATGTTTCCCGGATTGCATTGCACCACGCGGAAGTCGCGGCCGCCGCGGGAGGTCAGGTCGCCGCGGAAGAATTCGCGGTCCGTACCATTCAGATTGCTGTGAAAGGAATTCTCGAACGCGATCATCGTGCGGCCGCTCGACCACTCGAACCCGCCGATCGCGCCAATCTGACGCTCGTCGTATTCGTTGGCGCGCGCGCCACGCACGCTCACCTCGATGCCATCGAAGGAGCGCCGCGGAATCAGATTGACCACGCCGGCGATCGCATCCGAGCCATAAATGGCCGAGGCGCCATCGGCGACCACTTCGACGCGCTCCAGCGCGAGGGTGGGAACGATCGACGGATCGACGGCGAACCCGGTGGTGCCTTGCGGCACGGCACGATGTCCGTCGATGAGCGTGAGGGTCGAGTAAGGTCCGATGCCGCGCAGGTTGATAGCGGTACCGTAAGTTATGTTGCCCGAGCCGCCGGATTGTCCACGCGAGTTCTCGGACACGCCGAGATTGAAGACCTGGGGCAGCTTCTGCAGCAGCGCCGCGGTCGATAGTGGCGCGGCGATCTCGATGTCCGCGCGCGACACCTCGGTGACCGGGGAACCGACGGGCTGAGAACCGCGGATACGGCTGCCGGTAACGATGATTTCATCGACGTTGTACGCTGGTGCTGGTGCCGGCGCCGGTTCCTCGGCGTGAGCAGTCAGCGGCGCTGCCGCTCCGGCCGCGGCCAACAAGGCCAGCCGCACGGAGCGCGCAAGATTGATTCGCGTGGAAACAGTTGCTTCGAGACTCACATTCCCTCCCCGATCCGTGCATTGCGGCCTAACAACCCGCCGCATGGGCCACTCCCCCGTGAGCGCGTCGAGACTGCGCCGCATCACACGCGGTTGTCAATATCGTTTGTAGTGCCAACTATCTGTCTCCCAACCTTCTTGGATCTCCCGGGACAGATTTGACCGGCATGGGGACGTCGAGTAGAAGGAGCCCCCATGGCGCGCAAGAAGAAGACCTCCAGTGAATCCGGCGATTTACGCGCGCCGCCCGCAATCGGCCTGGATCTCGACTGCCTCCCCACCCTGTTGGGCTTCAATATCCGGCGTGCGCAGATCGCGCTGTGGCGCGACTTCAACCGCAATGTCGCGGAAGGTTATGTTCGGCCCGGCGTGTTCAGCGCGCTGCTGCTGGCGAACGCGAATCCGGGCATCGCGCAGATCGAGATCGCCAACCAGCTCGGCATCGATAAAGCCAGCGTCGTGGCGCTGGTCGACCGCATGGAAGATGCGGGCTGGGTGACGCGCAAACGCTCCACCGACGACCGGCGGCGCCAGGGCATATTCCTCACGCCGGCGGGAACGAAGGCCTGCCGCTCGCTCAAGAAGGAAATGATCGACCATGAGCGAAGGTTCGTGAGCCGCTACACCGACCAGGAATTGCGCACCCTGATCGCGCTGCTGCGCAGGCTGCACGACCCCGACTGAGCGATCGGTCCCGCACCCGGCTCTCGACTGTCGTACGCCTTTGGTGGTAGTTAATATGGTTGGCACTACGAACTAATTTGGCGCGGCGGTTCATGAGCGACGTCGATCTGGTCTTCACCGGTGATTTGATTCTCGACGTGCCGCAGCCCGATTACTGGCTCGACGGGATCGCGCCGCGGCTGCGCCGCGCCGACGTGGCCATCGGCCATCTGGAAGTCCCGCATACGCGCCGCACATCGCAGATGCACGGCGACATCGCGGCGCCCGGCGCGGATCCGGACAACATCCCCGCCCTGCGGCGCGCCGGATTCCACGCCGTCTCGCTCGCCGGCAATCACATCGGCGACTGCGGTGCCGCGGGCATCGCCGACACCTTGGACGCACTCGACACCGCCGAAGTCGCGCACTGCGGCGCCGGCGCGGATCTCGACCACGCGCAAAAGCCCTGCTTCATCGAACACGGTGGAATCCGCATCGCGCTGCTCAGTTACAACTGCGTCGGCCCCGAGGAAGCGTGGGCCACACCGACACGCGCCGGGTGCGCGTACGTGCGCGTGGAAACCGCCGATGGGTCCCCCATCAATCCGCGCGCGCCGCTCGCGACACCCAACGCGGAGTCTCTCGCGGCGATGGCGGACGGCATCCGCGCGGCGCGCGAATCCGCGGAACTGGTCGTGGTGGCGCTGCACAAGGGCATCGTGCACACGCCCGCGAAACTTGCGCCTTATGAACGCGCGATCGCGCACGCGGCCATCGATGCCGGCGCCGACGTGGTGGTCGGCCATCATGCGCACATCCTGCGCGGCGTCGAGATGTATCGCGGCAAGCCTATCTACCACGGGCTCGGCAACGGCTGCGTGGTCACGCGCGCGCTGAGCCCCGACACCGACGATCCAGGGCGCGCCGCATGGGCGCGGCGCCGGCGCGAGATCTTCGGCTTCGATCCCGATCCCGCGTATTACCTCGCGCCTTTTCATCCGCAAGCAGTCCATTCGATGCTGGCGAACGTTAGGCGGCGAACCGACGGTTCGCTCGCCGTCGGTTTCATTCCTGTTCACGTCGATGCGCCCGGCCGGCCGCGGCCCTGTTCCGACGCGGAGGCCACGACGGTCATGCGCTATGTCGAGGACATCACGGCGACCGCCGGGCTTCCCCCTGTCACTTTCGAATATCGGGACGGACACGCATGGATGAGATGAGTAGCGAAGAGCAGAGCCCGCGCGGCCCGCTCTTTTACATCGGCTCTGCGGGACTGCTGACCATGATGGCGGTGGAGGCAGTGGCCGTGATCGGCCGGCACACCGGCCTTCCCGTGACGGGCGCGCTCGAGATCGTGCAGTTCGCGATCGTTCCGGCGGCCTGCGCCGCGATGCTGATCGCCACGCTGCGCGGCGCGCATGCGGCCGTGCACATGCTCACCGACCGGATGTCGAAATCCGCGCAGCGCCTGGCGCATCGCATCGGCGCCGCGCTCGCGAGTGCGTGTTTCGCGGCGCTCTGCGCCGGCTCGGCCTGGCTCACCGCCGAGGCCTGGAATTCATTCGAACAAACCGAAGTCCTCGACATCTCGTTCCGCCCGATTCGCCTGGTGGTCACCGTGACCGCCGCGGCGCTGTCGGTGCTCTTCTTGCGCAAGGCAATGCGTCCGGAGAAGCCGGAATGAGCGGCCTGTATGGCGTCATCGCATTGCTGGGCCTGCTCGCGCTGGGCGTCCCCATCGGCATCGCGATGGGCGTCGTGGGTCTCGTCGGCCTGATGTTGCTGATCGGGCCGGAGCCCGCGCTCATCAAAGGATCGGTGGTCTTCTTCGAAGCGGTGACCCGCTTCGAGCTCGGCGTGCTGCCGTTGTTCCTGCTCATGGCGCATCTGTGTTTCGTCGCGGGCGCGAGCCGCGACTTCTTCAGCGCCGCCGCGGGCCTGGTGGGACATCGGCGCGGCGGACTTGCTCTCGCGACTATCGCGGGCTGCGCCGGATTCGGCGCGGTGAGCGGCTCGAGCCTCGCGACAGCGGCGACGATGGGACAGATCGGACTGCCGGAAATGCGCCGGCGCGGTTATTCGACGGCGTTCGCGTCCGGCTCGGTCGCCGCGGGCGGCACGTTGGGATCACTCACGCCACCGTCGGGCGCGCTCATCGTGTTCGGCATCATCGCCGAACAATCCATCGGCAAACTATTCACCGCCGCGATCATTCCGGTGGTGACGCAGACGCTGTTCTACATGGCGACCATCGTCATCCTGTGCCACTTCCGGCCGAGCATCGCGCCTCCCTCACCGCGGGTTCCGTGGTCCGAAAGAGGCAAGGCGGTGCTGCGCGTGCTCGACCTCGCGGCATTGGTGGCCATCGTGCTGGCGGGCATCGCGATCGGCTGGTTCACGCCGACCGAGGCGGCGTCGATCGGCGCCACGCTGGCCCTGTTGCTGTGCGCGCTGCGCAAACGGCTCACCTGGGGCGCCTTCTGCCACGCGCTCGAACGCACGTTGCGCACCAGCGGCATGTTGTACGTGGTCATCGTCGGCGCGTTGATCTTCGCGTCGTTCATGAGCTTCACGGGCCTCGCCGACCAGATCGCAACGTTCGTCGACCGGATGGACAGCGGCCCGACCGTGACCATCATCGCCATCGCCATCCTGCTGCTCGTGCTGGGCTCCGTGCTGGACGGGCTCGCGCTGATGCTGCTCACGGCGCCCATCCTGCTGCCCATCACGACGGCCCTCGGCATCTCGCCCATCTGGTTCGGCATCTTCTTCGTTCGCACCATGGAGATCGGCTTCGTGCATCCCCCGATCGGCATCAATCTCTATGTGATGCACAGCATCGCGCCCGACATTCCGATCACCCGAGTATTCAAGGGCGTGCTGCCGTTCCTCGCGTCGGATTTCCTGCACCTCGCGATGCTGATCGCGTTTCCGGCCGTGGCGCTCGCGCTGCCCGCCTGGCTGGCATGACGCGATGAACGGAACGGTCGACTTCGTGCAACTCATGGCCACGCTGCGGCAGGATCCGCAGGCCGCGGCGCGTGCCGCCGCCGCCGCGGGCCATCGCGTCGTGGGTTACGTCGGCAATGACATTCCCGTCGAGTTGATCATCGCGGGCAACTCACTGCCGGTGCGGCTGCGCGGCGTGGACGCCGCGACACCGGGCGCCGATGGCTTCCTCGAAAGTTCATTCGCACCGGACGTGCGCAGCATCACCCAGCAGTGGTTGGCCGGCGCGCTCGACCATCTTCACAGCGTCGTCTTCCCGCGCGGCGACGACAGTGCTCAGCGGCTGTATTACTACCTGTGCGAGCTGCAAAGGCGCGGCGTTTGCGCCGGTCCGCGGCCGCTGCTCTTCGACGTCGCCGGCCTGCCGCGCGGCGCCAGCTTCGAACACACGCTCGAGTCCACGCGCCTGCTCGCTGCGCAGCTCGGCGCCGGGACCGACGCGCTGGCGCCGGCCATCGAGCGCGTGCGGCAGCGCGAGGAGTTGTTGCGCGCGGTGCAAGCCCGTCGCCTGCTTCCCGCGCCGCTGCCGGGCAGCGCCGCTTCGGATTGCACCTTCGCCGCCGGTTGTGATTGGCGCTCCACGTTCGACGATGCCGCGCGTCGCT
The DNA here is from genome assembly GCA_036677145.1 of Alcaligenaceae bacterium. Taxonomy (GTDB): domain Bacteria; phylum Pseudomonadota; class Gammaproteobacteria; order Steroidobacterales; family Steroidobacteraceae; genus CADEED01. The sequence continues at coordinate 10,215 of JAKFFF010000018.1, read as the reverse complement.
GGCTGGAGGCGGCCGCGTTGCTGCCCATGCCGAGGCGCGTGGTGCTCGCCGGAGATCCGCCGCCGGACAACCAGTTGCACATCGCGATCGAAGCCACCGGTGCATCACTCGTACTCGAGCTCACCGAATCTTCCGCCGCCGGCGAGCGCAGCTCGCGCGATCCGCTCGCGGCGATCGCCACGGATTTCCAGCGGCGCGAATCGCCGGCGCTGTCGATGCGCGGCAACGCGCGCTGGCTGGCCGATCGCGCGCTGGATCAACGCGCCGATGCGATCGTCATCTGGCTCGGCGAACACAACGAGGCACTGCCCTGGGAGATCGCGCGCCAGATGAAGTCGCTGCGCGACGCGGGAATTCCGGCGCTGCTGCTCGCGCGCCAACCCTGGCGCATTCCGGCAACGACGCTCGCGCAAGTCATGCATTTCGTGCGCGCGCCTGGAGAACATCGATGAAATTGCTCGAGGGGGTGCGTGTACTGGCTTGGCGGCGCACAGTAGATAGCGCGCTGGCCCGGTTCCTCGCGGACCTTGGGGCCGAGATCGTCGGATGCGACGCGGCGCTGCGCGAAGCGGACCTCGCTGGCGCTGATTTCCTGCTCGAAAACCTCGGGCTGGCGCGGATCGAGGAAACCGGCCTGTCGAGGGCGCAGATCGAGGCCGCCAATCCGCGACTGATCCACGTCTCCGTCAGCACTTTCGGCAGCACTGGCCCGCGCCGGCACTGGCGTGGCTCGGAACTCGTCGCGTCCGCGACGGGCGGCATCCTGCGTCTCATCGGCGACCTGGATCGCGTGCCGGTCAAAGAAGCGCTCGACGCCTGCGGCTTTCACGCGGACATGGTCGCGGCCGTCGGCGCACTGACGGCGCTGCATGAGCGCCGGCGCACCGGGCTCGGACAACACGTCGACATCTCCTCGCAGGAAGTCGCGTTCTCGCGCAACGTCAACGGCCTGCTCGTCTGGCAGTTCGACAAGCGTCTGCTCAAGCGCGCGGGCGGCGCGCTCAACTATGGCCGCGCCACCGTGCGTTGCATCTGGGCCCTGCGCGACGGCTTCTGTTTCCACTCGTTGATGACCGGCCGCTTCGGCGCGCCCGCCAACCAGGGACTGAGCGACTGGATGGACGCCTGCGGCGCGCCCAATCCGCTGGCCGGCGTGAACTGGGAGCGTTACGACCGCTCGACGCTCGATGCCGCGACGCGCCTGCAGTGGGAAGCGGCCATCGAAGCTTTTTTCCTCACGCGCACGCGCGCGGAGATCGCCGACGAAGGTCGGCGGCGCGGCATCAATGCCACGGTGATCGCCGCTCCGTCAGACGTTCTCGATGATCCGCATCTCGCGGCGCGCGGATTCTGGCGCGAGACGGCCCAGGGCCGCGAGCCCGGCCGGTTCATGTCACTGACGGGCGCGGCGCAGACCGCGCCGCCGCGTGCGTCGCGCCGCGCAAGCCCGGCGCGCGGCCCGCTGGCCGGCGTACGCGTGCTGGATTTCTCCTGGGCGCTGGTCGGCTCCATCACCACCAAGACGCTCGGCGATCTGGGTTGCGAGATCGTCAAGGTCGAATCGCGCACTCGCCCCTGCCTTTCGCGGCTCGACGTGCAGGTGAGCGCCTCGCGCCCCGGCAATTTCGACGACAAGCCGTGGTTCTCGCATCTCAACAGTTCGAAGCTCAGCCTCGCGCTCGATCTCAAGCAGCCCGAGAGCCGCGAGCTGCTCGAGCCCCTGATCGACTGGGCGGACGTGGTGGTCGAGAATTTCTCCCCCGGCACGCTCGAGAAGTTAGGCCTGGACTATCCGCGCCTGGCGGCGCGCAACCCGGGCATCATCATGGTTTCGGGCAGCGTGTATGGACAGACCGGCCCGCTCGCGAAGAGCTGGGGCGTGGATGGCACCGGCGCGGCGCTCAGCGGCCGGACATTCATGACCGGCTGGCCGGATCGCAATCCGGTCATCCCGAGCGCAGCGCCGTATGGCGACGTCGTGTTGCCGTTCGCCATGGCCGCGGCGGTGATCGCCGCCCTCGAACATCGCCATGCGCGCCAGCGCGGCTGCCACATCGACGCATCGATGTACGAAGTGTGCGTGCAGCAGATGCGCGACGCGTTCGCGCCCGGCGCGTCCGCGACGCGGCTCGGCAACGCGGATCCGCGCGTGTTCCACCAGGGTGTGTACGCGGCGCGCGGCGAAGAACGCTGGGTGGCCGTGACCTTCGATACACCAGAACAATGGCGGACGTTCGCGCAAGGCGAGCGTCTCGACGCGGGCGATGCGAACGCGCGCGACGCGGCGCTTGCGCAGTGGTGCGCGGCGCGCGCGGACGTCGCGGCGACGGAAACCCTGCAGCAACTCGGGATCGCCGCGGGCGTGGTGCAGGACATGTCGGATCTCATGGAACACGACGCGCAACTGCACGCGCGAAATCCTCTCGTCCCGCTCGTGCACCCCTTGCTCGGCGAGTTCGGGCACATGCGTACACCCATCGACTTCTCGCGCGCGACGACCGCGCCGTTCCGTGCGCCCGGCATGGGCGAACACAACCGGCAGGTGGCCACGGAAATCTGCGGCCTGTCGGCCTCGCGATATGAAGAACTGGAGATGAAGGGAGTGTTGAAATGAGCGGGCAACGCAGCCGCAAGGATCTTGCCTGCACGGCCGACGCGACGGCGCACCAGCGCCAGTTCGTCGCGGACTTGAAGCGCCGCGTGATCGACAACGGCGAACCGTTCGCGATCGCGCAGGCCGACACGCCGCATGAAATCTTCCACACGATGGACATCCCGCTGATCAGCAACCAGTGGTGGTCGGCCTACATCTCGGCCAAACAACTTTCGCCGCGATACTTCGCGGTGCTCGACAAGCTCGGTTATCCGGGCAACAGCTGCCGCTACTGTTCGCTCGGTCTCGCCTGCACGCTCGACAACGATCCGGCGACGGCGCCGTGGGGCGGCCTGCCAAAGCCCACGGTGCTCGTGGCGCGCCTGACCTGCGAATGCATCCGTCACGTGTTCGGACAGTGGGCCGAAGCCTTGGGCAGCGAGTTCTTTCCGCTCGAGGCGCCCGGCTGGACACACAAGGATCCCGACTGGTTCAAACATACGAACCAGGACTGGGAGGAAATCTACGAACCGCGGCGCATCGAACTGCTGGTCAAGGAAATGCGCTCGCTGATCGAGTTGCTCGAGACGCGCACCGGCCGCAAGTTCGACGAGGACAAGTTCGTCGCGCTGATGCATGGCGTCAACGAGCAGGAAACCTACATCGCCGAAGCGGCGCAGATGATCGGCAACGCGCGGCCCTGTCCCGTGTCCATCGCCGAGCAGATGCCGAACACGATGATTCCACAGTGGCACCGTGGATCGGCCTGGGCGATTGCCCATGCGCGCCGCTTTCGCGACGAGGTGGCGGAGCGCGTGGCGCAAGGCGCCGGCGCGAGCGCGGGCGGCAACGAACGTGTGCGGCTCATGTGGATAGGCGCGGGCCTGTGGCACGACCCGGGTTTCTACAGCGCGCTCGAGGATCGTTACGGCGCGGTGTTCGTCTGGTCGATGTACATGCCCTTCGCGGGGCCCGCGTACATTCGCGAATTGAAGAACCGGCCGATGCACGCGCTCGCGAGCCGGGTCTGTTCGATGAACGAAGTGCTGCACCTGCCGCCGTGGATGAATGGCTGGATGGTGCAGGAGGCCGAGCGTTGCGGCATCGATGCCGCCGTCGTGCTCGTGCCGCCCGACAACCGCCTGTCACAATCCGGAACGCTGCTCACCCAGCATGCGCTCGAGACGGCGGGTGTGCCGGTGCTGCGGCTTTCCGCGGACATGGTCGACGCAAAGGAGTGGAACCATGAACGCATGGTCGAACACGTGGCGCAGTTCCTGCGATCGAAGGAATTGATATGAGATTTATCGTGATTGTCTGCGCCGCGCTGCTGGCGGGCTGCGCACCCGCGCCGCAGGACGGCGTCACGGTGCTGACCTACGCGTCGCAGTACAGCCCCAACCATCCCTTCAGTCGCGCGGACGCCGCCTGGATCAAGTGGATCTCGGAGCGTTCCGGCGGCCGCATGCGCATCCAGCCGTACTGGTCGAGCGCGGTGCTCTCCTCGGAACATTCGATGACCGAGATCCGCCACGGCGTGGTGGACATCGGACTCGTCACGCCCATCTACGCGCGCGGCGGCGCGCACCTGATCCACGTGCAGGCGGCCTACTACGCCGGGCTAACTACCTTCGACCAGCAGGTGGCGCTGTATCGCTGCCTGGAACGCGCCGATCCGCAATTCGGGCGCGAGCTCGAGGGCCTGGTGGTGCTCGCCGTCCAGGGCGGCAACCTGCCCGGCATCGTCACGCGCACTCATCCGGTGAAGACGCTGGAAGACCTGCGGGGCCTGCGGCTGCGCGCGCCCGCCGAGTTGCTCAACGTGTTGCGGCATTTCGGCGCCGATCCCGTCGACATGCCGATGGGCGAGGTTTACTCGGCGCTGGCGAAGGGTGTGCTCGACGGCGTCGTGGCGCCGGGCGACACACTGCGTTCGCTGCATTTCGCCGAGGTGGCGCAATACTTCAACACGCTGCGCATTCCGCGCGGCGCATACGCCGCGCGCGCCATCGGGCTGCGCCGCTGGAATTCCCTCACCGACGAGGAGCGCGGCATCCTGCAGGAGGGCGTCGCGGTCTGGGAGCGCGAGCTCGACCGGCAGCTGCGCGAGGCCGAAATCGCGGGTGAGGCGGCGGGACACAAGAACGGCATGACGTTCACCACGCCTTCCGAAGCGGACACCCAGAAATTCCTCGCGGTCTACAACGAAGTGGCGGAGACCAATGCCCGCCTCGCAAGCCGCTACGAAATCGACGGACTGAGCCTGTTCAAGTACGCGCGCTCGGTGGTGGCGCGTGCCATGGAAACAGGCCAGATCGTATGTGCTGGAGAACAAGGATGAGCAGCGCGCTGAACGGTACGCGGGTCGTGGATTTCAGCCATGTGATGGCGGGTCCGTACGCGTCGCACCTGCTGCGCCTGCTCGGCGCCGAGGTGATCAAGATCGAATCTCCCGGCGTCGGCGACGCCATGCGCAACTACGGCGCCGACCGCAGCTACGACGGCATGGCGCCCGCGTTCATCGCGGTCAACGCCGGCAAGAAATCGCTGGTGCTCAATCTCAAACATCCTCCCGCGGTCGCCGCGGCGCGGCGGCTCATCGCCGGCGCCGACGTGGTGCTGGAGAATTTCCGCCCGGGTGTCATGGCCCGGCTCGGGCTCGACTATGAAAGCGTGCGCAGCCTGCAGCCGCGCCTGGTGTACTGCTCGGTCTCGGGTTACGGACAATGCAGCCCGCGGCGCGACTGGCCCGCCATCGACAACATCGTGCAGGCGACCAGCGGCATGATGTCGCTGAGCGGAGAAAACGGCGATGGCCCGATGCGCGTCGGCTTTCCCGTGGTGGATACATTGACCGGCCAGACAGCGGCATTCGCCATCGTCGCGGCGCTGCTGCGCCGCGAACGCACCGGCCAGGGCGAATACATCGACGTCGCGATGTTCGACGCCGCCCTCGCATTCATGACTTCCGCGGTCGTGCCCTACCTGGTAACCGGCAAGACGCTGGAACGCACCGGCAACGTCGGTTACAGCGGGCAACCCACCTCCGCGGTATTCGAGGCGGGCGACAAACGCCAGATATCACTGGGCGTGGTTCAACAGCCGCAATTCGAAACGCTGGCGCGTGTACTCGGCTGCGAACGCTGGCTCACCGACCCGCGATTCGTGACCCCGGATCTGCGCCGCCAGAACAGCCAATTGATGCGCGCGGAGCTCGAGGCGGTTTTCGCCACGCAGCCGGCCGAGGCCTGGGAGCGGCAATTGAGCGCGGCCGGCGTGCCCTGCGGCATGGTGCGCGACGTGAGCGAGGCGCTGAGTCTCGACGGGCTCGAGGACCGTGGCATCCGCATTCCCATGCACGTACCCGGGCTGCCCGGGCGCAAGGATGTCGACATCGTCAACGCCGGCTTCAAGTTCAGCGAGGACTCCCCGCACGTCGACCAGCCGCCGCCGACCTGCAATGAACACGGCGAGGACATCCTCGAGTCGTTGGGTTTCGACGTGGACGAGCGTCGCGAAATTCTCGCCGGCAATCAGCGCCGCAGTCAGGAGAAATGATGAAACAGTTCAGTGCCGTAGCCGCCATGATCGTGTCCGCCACGTTTGCCGTTGCCGCACCCGCCGCGGATCCGAAAGTCTCGAAGCCGGGTCAATACAGCGGTTACACCAGCGCGCGTTACGACGGTCACCAGTTGAATTCGCAGTACGTCGCGATGCGCGACGGCACGAAGCTGGCCGTCGACGTGTTCCTGCCGACACAGGACGGCAAGGTCGCGGACGGCAAACTACCGGTCGTGTGGATGCACACGCCATACAACCGGCGCACCACCAACAACGGCCTCACCGCCGCCAACTATCCCGGCAAGGCGCTGCAACTCGTGAAATACGGCTATGCCGTCGCGGTCGCCGACTTTCGCGGTCTGTATGCCTCGTTCGGCCGGAATGCGGGCTACAACCGCGGCGAATGGCAGGAGGCCGCGAAGTTCGACGCCTACGACATCACCGAATGGCTGGCCAAACAACCCTGGAGCAACGGCAAGGTGGGCATGTGGGGCTGCTCGGCCACCGGCGGCAGCCAGATGCAGGCCCTGTCGACGGCGCCGCCCAGCCTCAAGGCCGTTTTCCCGATGAGCTGCGAGTGGGATGTGTACTCCTTCGTGGCGGCCGGCGGCATCACGCCGCCCGGCGCGCCCACGATGATGATGCGCGGCCCTTCGCGCGAGGAACGCGATCGCGGCGCCGTGGCGGTCGATGGAGACACCGACAACAAGCTGCTGAACGCGGCGGTCGCCGAGCACGCGAACAATCTCGAAACCGCGGGCGTCGTTCCGTTCCGCGACAGCGTCTCGAAAGATTTCGGCAATACGTGGTGGCTGCACAGCAGTCCGCACACCTACGCCGAGGCCATCAATCGCTCCGGCATCGCTGTGTATTCCGCGACGAACTGGGCGGAAGGATTCACCGGCCACGGACCGCCGTACACCTTCAATAATCTGCGCACCCCGAAGAAGATCATTCTCGGACCCGGCAAACACTGCGACTGGGCGACCGTGCTCACCGAGACCGGCTTCGATCTCGTGACCGAAGAGCTGCGGTTCTTCGATCACTGGTTGCGCGGCATCGACAACGGCGTGATGCGCGAGCCCGCTGTGACTTACTACACGTACAACGAAGCGCCGGAACGCGCGTGGAAGTCGTCGAAGGTATGGCCGTTGGCCAACGAAAAGCGCACCGCGTTCTACCTGGCCCAGGGCGCGCTCGCGACGCAGAAGCCGGCGTCCGCCGACGGCGCGACGCGTATGCAGGTGCGTTACGACACGGACGCCGAATCCTTCTGGTCCACGGGCATGACGTTCGTCACCGAACCCCTCGCGCGGGATACCGAAGTGACCGGCCACGCGAGCGCGCGTCTGTGGCTCGCCTCTTCGTCCAACGACGCCGACATCATCGCGCGCATCGACGACGTGGCGCCGGACGGCAAACACACCTACGTGGGCATCGAAGGAAAACTGCGCGCCTCGCTGCGCGCCACGGCCAAGGCGCCGTACGAAACGATGGGGCTGCCCTGGCATCCCTTCACGGCCGAGTCGGTCCAACCGCTCGTGCCGGGCGTTCCCGTCGAGGCGCAGTTCGAGTTCCTGCCGACCTCGTACATATTCAAGGCCGGCCATCGCATCCGGCTCACGCTGCAGTTCGCCGATCCGCGCTCGACTCCGAAGCAGGATCCCGCGCCTGAGGTCACCGTGCTGCATCGCCCGGATGCGGCGTCGGTCATCGAATTACCGCTGGCTCCGTGAGCGAAGCCATCGGCTGCGTCATTTCACCTGGTAGAAGCGGATGCGCACGGCCTCGACCTTCGGCGGCGTGCCTTCGATCTCGAGCGTGGCAACGAAGGTCGCGTGCGTCATCCATTCGTGCGCGCCCTTCGGCGCCTCGAACTTCGGATGGAAAAACGAGCGCTCCGCGCCGGGACAGAAGAGGCCTTCATTGAAGATGTGGATCACTGTGCCATCTTCGGCCTTGAGAAAGTAATCCGCGGAGAGTTGGCTGCATTTGCTCGCTGAATAGGTGAGCTGGAAATCCCAGCCGCCCGGCAGCACCTGCCCTTTGAGTTTCGGGCCGGTCACCGTGCCGCCGGTGATCGGAATGTATTGCCGGTACCCCAGCGCGGTTTCGCCGAGCACCACGGGCGCGGCGATGGTCACGCGTTCTTCGAACGCGAACTCGATCTTCGGCAGATCTTCCTTGGGCGGATCATCGCTCATCGCGACCATTGATATCGAACCGCATATCAAGGCGAATATTTTCTTCATCTCGACGAACTCCCCGGAAAGAACGCAGTATGGCGTGCCCGCGGGAAATTCTGGAGGGGTTCATGAGGAATATTCGTTTCATTGCCAGCGCACTCATCGGCATCACATCGATGACATGCGTGTCCGTCTCGAACGCGGCGCCGTGCGCCGGCCTAACAACTTTCACGATGCCGGGACACCAGGTGGTCATCCGCCAGGCGAAGGAAATGACGGACCCCGCGCATTGCCGCGTCGAGGGCGTGATCGATGAACGCACCGGCCGCGACGGCAAGCCGTATGGCATTGGCTTCGCGGTCGCGTTGCCGGCCAACTGGAACGGCCGCTTTCTCTTCCAGGGTGGCGGTGGCTTGAACGGCAGCGTGCAACCGCCGGTCGGCGGCGCATATGCCGGCGGCCAATCCGCGCTGCTGCGCGGCTTCGCGGTGGCGAGCACCGACTCCGGCCACAAGAGCTCGGGCTTCGACGGCAGCTTTTTCCGCGACCAGCAGGCCACGCTGAATTTCCTGTACCAGGCCGTGGGCGAGGTCACCGTCGTCGCCAAGGCCATCGTCGCGAAGCACTACGGCAAGCCGCAGGCGCACGCCTATTTCGTCGGCTGTTCCACCGGCGGCCGCGAAGCGATGCTCATGTCGCAGCGATATCCAAACTACTACGACGGCATCGTCGCCGTGGCGCCCGCCGCGCGCACCAGTTTTTCTAACCTCGGACTGCGCCACGCCACAGTGGCGCTGAAACAGGCGGAGCCGCTGACCGAGGCGGACCGCAAACGGATCATCGACGGCGTGCTCGAGAGCTGCGACGCGCTCGACGGCAACAAGGACGGGCTGATCTTCGCGCCGCAGAAATGCGAGTTCGATCCGGGAACGCTCCCGCTGTCACCGGCGCAGGTGAAGGCCGTCCGCACCGTCATGCAAGGTCCGCGCACCGCGTCCGGCCGGCAGGTGTACCCCGGCTACTACTACGACACCGGCATCGCGAACACACAGGGACTGCCCGGCATTCTCGCCGGCCCGATGATTCCGGAAGGCCCCCCGGTCGGCACGACCTTCGACGTCGATGCGGCCGCCGCCGCGGCCATGGACGCCCGCGCGATGGTGGGCGACAGCAGCGACTGGACCAACCTCAGCACCTTCCGCGGCCACGGCGGCAAACTCATCTTCGCGCATGGCGTGAGCGACCCCTGGTTCTCCGCGCAGGAAACCGTGCGTTACTACGAACTGCTTGGCCGCGACAACGCCGAGGCGCCGCTGCGGGACTGGAGCCGCCTGTTCCTCGTACCCGGCATGGGTCACTGCGGTGGCGGGGCGCGCACGCTCGACCAGTTCGACCTGTTGAGCCCGCTCATCGACTGGGTCGAGTCCGACCGCGCGCCGGACCGCGTGATCGCCACGGGCAAATCGGCGCCGGGCGAAAGCCGGCCGCTGTGCCCCTTCCCCACCTACGCGCATTACAACGGCACCGGCGATGCGCGCGAGGCGGCTAACTACACCTGCAAGCAATGAAACTGCGCGCCGCGCTGATCGTTCTGCTGGCCGTGTTTTCGCCGGCCGTGCCGGCGGAGCCGGCCCGCGCCATTCGCGTGCTCATCGTCGATGGTTTCAGCAATCACGACTGGCGCCTGACCACCCGTTCGATCCGCGCCATCATCGAACCCACCGGACTGTTCTCGGTGGACGTGTCGACGGCGCCGCCCGATGCGGCCGCCGATTGGGCTCAGTGGCGGCCGGACTTCTCCGCCTACGATGTGGTCATCCAGCACTGCAACGACATCAACGGCGGGCCGTCATGGCCGCAGCCCGTGCGCGAAGC
>JAKFFF010000017.1:0-7616 GCA_036677145.1 Alcaligenaceae bacterium | reverse complement strand
GCCACGAAGTCGCTCGCCTCATCGCTCCACGGCAGCGCGTCGAGGCCGAGCGATCGCACCCCTTCGAGCATCGCGGCCGCAGACGAATCACGCGGAATCTCGTTGAGCGGTTTCTCTTCGATCAGCAGGTCGTCGAGCCGCACCACGCGACGCGCGACGACGGCTTCGGTGCGTTCGTCCCAGTGCACCTCTTCACCACGGCGCAGGCGCGGCGTGAAGTGCTCCAGCAGATCGGCGCGCGACAGTGGCGCGGCCAGGTAGATGCGCGCCTCGCGTTCGCGGTCGTCGAGGTCGAGAGCAACGATGAACTCCTCGCGCGCGATGGACTCTGGCCCGGGAAACACCGCGCCGCGCCCGTTCGCGAGCTGGTAACGCGCATCACTGCCGGGACGGCGGCGCCCGATGCGGTCGGGATAGGCGAATGCCAGCAGCACGCCGGCATCGACACCATCCGTCGCGCGCGTCGAACTACCCAGCTGCTGCTCGAACGCGCGTTGCGCGCGCCGCACCCGGTCGAGTGCGCCGCGCTCCACGCCGGTTCCGCGGCGCAGCGCTTCGAGCCGCGTGCGGATGTCGCTGTCCCGTTCCCGGCCGCCGCCGCCGGCGCGCAACAGATCGCGATCCGACAGCAGCGCGGCAAGTTCCGCGCCGAGCGAGGCAACTCCAAGACGGCGCGCCTCGATCAACATGTGCGCGAGTCGGGGATGCGCCGGGAACTCCTGCATCGCCTTGCCATGCGCGGTGATCTTGCCGGCGCCGTCCAGCGCGCCGAGCCGGCCTAACAAGTCACGCGCGCTCGCGAGTGTCGCGGCGGGCGGCGGATCGAGCCAGCGCAACGCGCCGGCCTCCGTTCCCCATGCCGCCAGATCCAGCGCAAGCGGCGCAAGGTCGGCGACGCAGACTTCCGGCGGCGCATACGCGGCAAGACTGCGCTCGGCGCCCTCGCCCCACAGCCGGTAACACACGCCGGGCGCGGTTCGCCCCGCGCGGCCGGCGCGCTGCTCGGCCGACGCGCGCGAGATGCGCTGCACTTCGAGGCGGTTCATGCCGCTCGCCGGATCGAACAGGTTGCGCCGCTCGACGCCCGCGTCGATCACGATGCGCACGCCATCGATCGTCAGACTGGTCTCCGCGATATTGGTCGCGAGCACGATCTTGCGGCGCCCCGGCTTCGCCGGCGACAACGCCGCGTCCTGCGCGTCGGGACCCAGTTCTCCATAAAGCGGCAGCACGTCCACGCCCGCAAGGTCAGCGAGCATTCCCTGCACACGGCGGATCTCGCCAGCGCCGGGCAGGAACACGAGCATGTCGCCCTCGGCCTCCGCGAGCGCGCGCTTGATGGCGCGCAGCACCGCAATCGACGGCTCATCCCGCCCGCCCGGCAGCAGCGGCATACCGGTACCGAGATAATGGATCTCCACCGGAAAGACGCGCCCGGCGGCACTGACGACCGGCGCGTCGCCTAACAATTTCGCCACGGCGGCGCCGTCCAGCGTGGCCGACATCACGAGCAGGCGAAGTTCCGGCGCGAGGTTTTCCTGCGCATCGAGCGCGAACGCGAGCCCGGTGTCGGCGTGCAGGCTGCGTTCGTGGAATTCATCGAACAACACCGCCGCGATGCCCTCGAGCGCCGGATCGCTTTGCAACATGCGCGTGAACACGCCTTCGGTCACGACCTCGATGCGCGTCTTGCGGCTCACGCGCGTTTCCAGACGCATGCGGTAACCGACGGTTTCTCCCGGAGATTCTCCGAGCGTGCGCGCCATGCGAGTGGCGACCGCGCGAGTGGCGAGGCGCCGCGGTTCGAGCATCACGATTTTGCCGCCCCGCAACCACGATTCTTCGAGCAGTGCAATCGGTACAACGGTGCTCTTGCCGGCGCCCGGTGGCGCTTCCACGACGGCATTGCGCCCGCGCTGCAGCGCGCTCCGCAATGCGGGCAGGATATCGTCGATGGGAAGGCCGGATTTCACGAGGCGCGGATCATACCGCGGGAGCCTCTGCTAACATCCGGCGCATGCGCTGGCGTCAAAGCAGACAGAGTCAGAACGTCGAGGATTATCGTGGCCGCAGCACCGGCGGACGCGGCCTCAAGCTGGGCGTCGGCGGCGGCATCATCGCTCTGGTTGCCGCGTATTTTCTCGGCATCGACCCGCGGGTCATCATGGGTGTGATGGGCGAGGGTGGCGGCGCGCAGAGCGAAGCGCCCATCGAGGCCGGCACGCCGTCCGACGAAGTGGGTCAGTTCGTCGCCAGCGTCCTCGGCGACACCGAAGACACCTGGAACGCGATCTTCGCGGAAGCCGGGCGCGAGTATCCGGCGCCCTATCTAGCCATATTCGAGCAGGGCATCAACACGGCATGCGGCTCTGCAACGTCCGCGGTGGGTCCTTTCTACTGTCCCGCCGACCGCAAGGTATACATCGACGTCGCGTTCTTCCGGCAACTCGAAACCGAGTTCGCCGCGCAGGGTGATTTCGCGAAGGCATACGTGCTCGCGCACGAAGTCGGGCATCATGTGCAGACGGTGCTCGGCATTTCCGACAAGGTACGCGCCGCGCAGCAGCAGGCTTCGGAACCGGAAGCGAATGCGTTGCAAGTGCGCATGGAGCTGCAGGCGGATTGTTTCGCCGGCATCTGGGCGCACCACGCCGATCGCGCGCGCCAGATCGTCGAAGCCGGTGACATCGATGAGGCGCTCGGCGCGGCATCGGCCGTCGGCGACGACACGATCCAGAAACGCGTGCAGGGTCAGGTGAACCAGGAATCCTTCACGCACGGCTCCGGCGCGCAGCGCCAGGAATGGTTCCGCCGCGGCTTCGAGTCGGGCCGCGTGCAGGACTGCGACACGTTCAAGTGAGCCCCTTCCAGTAAGCATGGTGACCGGCCGCAATCCCGTCGCGACCGGTGGATGCCAATGCGGCGCCGTTCGCTACGCGTTTTATGCGCCGCTCGAGAATGCACACGTCTGCCACTGCCGCATGTGCCAGCGCGCCACCGGCGGCGTGTTCGCCGCACTGGCCGGCGGCTCTCCCGACAATTTCAAATGGACCCGCGGCGTGCCCACGTTTTTCGCGAGCTCCAACCTTGCGCAGCGCGGCTTCTGCGCGGCGTGCGGGACGCCGCTCTCGTTCAAGTACAACATCGCGAGCGCGCGCATTTACACGACCATCGGCTCGCTCGATCGTCCCGAGGACGCGCCGATCGTCAAACAGTTCGGGATCGAAAGCCGCCTGCCCTGGGTGAAGTTCTGTGAGGACATTCCCGGCGAGCACACCGGTGCGTCGGCCAGCGCGCAGGAGTTCCTCGCGAAAATGCAGGACAACCAGAGCCCGTCTAGTTAGGATGAGGCGTCGTGAATACGGTCCTCGCCATTCTGCTACTCGTTGCGACCGGACCGTTTTTCCTCCTGCCGTCGATTTTCGCGCGGGTGAACCGCAAGCGGAACATCGTCCTGATCGTCCTCTTGAACGTGGTGTTATGGATCTGGCTCGTCACGGGTCTGGCCGGAATTTTCTCCGACGAGTTGCGGGCATTTTCCATTCCGCGCCTCGGTGTGGGGCTCGGTCTCGCGCTGTGGCTGGGGCTGCTGCATTTCGGCCTCCGGAAAGATGCCGTGCGGGTAGACGCGCTCGACGAAGCGGTTTCGATCGCGCCTTACGATCCGGCCTGGCCGGCGCGCTTCGAGGCCGAAAGCACGCGCGTGCGCGAGACTCTCGGCTTGCCACCCGGCTCCATCGAGCACATCGGCAGCACGGCGGTGCCGGATTTCGCGGCCAAGCCGGTCGTCGACATGATGCTCGGACTTCCCTCCTATCCACCGGCGCAGAGTGTCGTGAACCGGCTCGTCATCCTCGGCTACGTGGACATGGGCGAAGCCGGCGTGCCGCAGCGCCGGTTCCTGCGCCTGCGCGACGGTGGCGATTTCAACCTGCACCTCGTGAAGCTCGGCGGCGAACACTGGACTAACAACCTCGCGCTGCGCGAGCTGCTGCGTACGGACTCGGCCGCACGCGAGCGTTATTCAAGGGCGAAGGAAGCCGCGCTGCAATCCAGCGGCGGGCGGCTGGTGGGGTATTCCGCCGCAAAGGCGGAGATCATGGGTAGCCTGCTCGCGGACGCCAACCGGCGCTGAAACCGCTGTTTTTCCGGCTCATTTGCCCCCTGTAAAGGACGCTTGACAGGCCGCCGGGGCTCGTCTAGCCTGTCAAGCATCCTTTACAGGTCGGACGAAACGGAGACAGGAAGATGCGTGAACGAGAAGCCCTGCGCCGCTACCACTGGGAGCTCGGCGGATCCCTGGCCCTCTACATGGCGGTGCTGTTCGGATCGATCTCGATCGCGAACACGATGGCGCCCGGAGTTCCGCGCACGCTGCTGGTGCTCACGCCTGCCATCCCGATCGCGTTGTTCATCTGGGTGGTCGCGCGCCAGTTCCGCCGCATGGATGAGTACGTGCGCATGCGCACGCTCGAAGACATCGCGATCGCGGCGGCGGTGACGGCCGGCTGGACGCTGACCTACGGTTTTCTCGAGGGAGTCGGATTTCCGCGCCTGACCATGTTCTGGGTGTGGCCGGTGATGGGCGGCGTGTGGTTCACGCTCTCGAGAATTCGCGCCGTGATGTCGCGATGAAGAACCTGGTCCGCCAGCTGCGCACCGAGCGCGGCTGGAGCCAGGGTGACCTCGCCGATCGCCTGGAGGTTTCCCGGCAAACGATCAATGCGATCGAGACTGAACGATACGACCCCAGCCTGCCGCTCGCGTTCGCGTTCGCGAAGCTGTTCGGCAAGCCGATTGAAAAGATCTTTCTAACGGAGGAATAACCATGTTTCGCAAGAATTTCGCGGGCTTCGCGCTCGCGCTCTCCCTGCTCGCGCCCGCGTTTGGCGCATCGTCGAAGTTCGATGCCGTGTCGTTCAATGCCGGAGGGCTCGCCGTCGAGCAGGTCTCCGACGAGGGCCCGGCCGTCATTCTCATTCCAGGGCTCGCGAGCGGATCCTGGGTGTGGACGGACACCGCCGAGCGGCTGCGCGCCACGCACTCGGTCTATCTACTGACGCTGCCGGGTTTCGACGGCCGGCCGCGCGATGCGAGCGCCACGCTCGACACGATACAACGCGACCTGCTGAACCTGATCGAGTCGCGGAAGATCGACCGGCCGGTGCTCGTCGGCCACAGCCTCGGCGGCACGCTGTCGCTGGCGTTCGCGACGCAGCACTCCGACAAGATCGCCGGCGTCGTCGCCGTCGACGGACTGCCGGTGTTTCCCGGCACCGAACGCGTGACCGGCGACCGCACCACACTGGGCGACAACATGCGCGCGCAACTCGCGGGGCTGAATGCGGAGCAGTTTGCCGCTTCGCAGCTCGGATACATGCGGCAGATCGGCAGCATCGACGAGAAGACCGCGGCCACGCTCGCCGGGAAGTCGGGCCGCAGCGACCCCACCGCGACCGGTGAGTTCGCCGGACAGGTGATGGCGCTCGACCTGCGCCCGAAGCTCGGCGGCATCAAGGTTCCGGTGGTCGAGATCTCGCCGTTCTACGCGCCGGACTTCGCCGCGATGGGCGTCGATGAGAATGGCAAGTCGGGCTACTACCGCATGCTGCTGAGCGGTGTTGAGAAGCTGGAGGTGGTGTCGGTTTCGCCGGCGCGGCATTTCGTCATGTTCGACCAGCCGGAGAAATTCGCGGCGGCGCTCGAGCAGGCACTGGCCGGCATGTCCGCAGCGCGTGGGAAGTAGCTAGCCCTCGAGCTGCACGAGGTCCCAGAGCGTGCCGTATAGATCCTTGAACACCGCGGCCGTGCCGAAGGGCGCGGCCGCGGGTTCGCGCACGAACTCGATGCCCTGCGCGAGGTACGCGTGGTAGTCGCGCCGGATATCGTCGGTGTAGAGGAACAGGAACACACGGCCGCCGGTTTGATTGCCTATGCGCGATGTCTGCTCATTATTGGATCCGCGCGCCAGCAGAAGTCTGGCGCCCGCGCCGTCCGCGCCGGGCGGTTCGATGACCACCCAGCGCTTGTTCTGCTCCGCAACGAAGCTGTCTTCCACGAGCCGGAAGCCGAGTTTGCCGACGTAGAAGGCCAACGCCTCGTCGTAGTCGCGCACGACGAGTGAAACGAGCGCGAGGTGTTGCTTCAGGCCTGACCCCTTTTGCTAGGAAACAGGGAATGTCCCCATTAATTCGGTTTGACGGGGCTCAGGCCACCCCAGGGCTTGATGCGATTGAGCTCGGCCACGATCGCGCGGCGCATCTTGAGGAAACTCAGTTCGCCGTATTCGCGGTAAACGACTTCGCCCTTCTCGTTGACGATGATCGTGTACGGCAATTCGCCGCGCCACTTGCTCTTCGGTTCGAACGCGTCGTAGAGCTCGTCCTTGTCATTGCTCGCGAGGATGTAGTTCTTCGTCGACGCGTGTTTCTTGGTGAGGAATTCCTTCACGGCCGCTTCCTGATCGGGATATTCGGCCGCGATCGTCACCAGCTCGAACGGCCGTCCGCGGAAGCGCAGGTTGTGTTCGACCAGTTCTTCGAACTCGGTGACACAGGGCCCGCACCACGTGGCCCACACATTGATCATGCGCAGCTTGCCGGAATCCTTGTTTTCCCGGATCGCCTTCAGGGTCGCGACGTCGGCCTTCTCGAGCGTCACGGGCTCGGCGGCCCAGCGCGCCTTGTACTTCGCGTACTCCTGAACCTTGTCCGCCCATTTGACCGAGCAGCCGAAAACTCGCGTGGAAGTTACGGGGGGTTCTTTTCCCGCGACCAGCGCGTCGAGTGCATTGCGCGTGTCGTGTTTGGTCGCGAGCGACTCGCGCTCGGACTCGTCGATGCGGCCTTCGAAGCGCAGCTTGCGCGCCTTGTCGAAGATGAACACGTGCGGCGTGGCGACCGGGCCGTAGGCCTGCGACATCACCTGCTTCGGACCATCGTCGAGCCAGACGAAATTGAAGTTTTCCTGTTTCGCGCGTTCCTTCATGTCGTCGAAGGTGTCCGACAGATCGCTCCAGGCCAGCTCGTCGAGACGCACCGCGTCGGCGTGATTCGGGTTCACCGCGATCACCGTGACGTTCTTCGACTTGTAGTCGACGACCAGCTTCTTGATGCGATCCTGGTACGCCTGTGCCGTGGGGCAATGCGGGCAGGTGAACACGATGACGAGAATGTCCGCGCTCGCGAAGCTCTTGTCCGTGTACGTCTTGCCGTCGATGCCCGGCAGCGAAAACGCCGGCATCGCGGAACCGATCGGCAGCGTCGGCGGCGGCTCGGACGCAAAGCTCGCAGCACTGATCGACATCAACAAGGCAATGAATAATCCGCGAATCATGTCTACCCCCTACGTGAAGCAATCAGGATAGCCCGCCAGTCGGTGCCGGGTGAGAAAAGACTGAGTTAGCGTTTCGGCCCAGGCGTCTCGCCGTGCCGGTTCGCTAACTCAGTCTTTTCTCACCCGGCACCAACCCCAAGTCGGATACGCAGCTTGGTGGCGCCGGGTTCGGACAAGGCATCGATGAAGGCGCGCACGCGCGCCGGCAACATGCGCGTGGTCGGATACACCACGTTTACCGGCAGCGCCGCGGGGCGAAACTCGCGCAGCACCTCGACCAC
>JAKFFF010000016.1:0-21411 GCA_036677145.1 Alcaligenaceae bacterium | reverse complement strand
GCGCTCGAGGTGAGTCCAGCCGCGCACCAGGCGCGAGGCGATGTGCTTGAGCTGCGCGAGCTCCACTTCGAGTTTGCCTTCGTGGCTGCGCGCGCGCTGCGCGAAGATGTCGAGGATCAGGCCCGAGCGGTCGAGCACGCGACGCTCGATGAGTTTCTCGAGATTGCGTTCCTGCGAAGGCGACAGCGGATGATCGAACAACACGACTTCCGCGTCGTGCGATTTCGCGATGTCGCGGATCTCCTCCGCCTTGCCGCTGCCGACGAAGAAGCGCGGATCGGGACGATCGCGCCGACCGGAAACCTGTGCAACTGGAATGGCGCCGGCCGAGCGTGCGAGCTGGCCGAACTCCTGGATGTCTTCGGGATCCGCGGGTGCGCCCAACCCCAGGCGCACGAGCACGGCCCGCTCACCTGCGCGCGGTCGCTCGAACATGATAGCTAGTCGAGAAAGGGATCGATGAGCGTGGGTACGCCGACGACATCACTCTCCGGCGACCGCCTCGATCGTCGTTCCGTCCTCGTTCGTGATGCGCACGTTGCGCGCCGGGACTACTGTCGAAATCGCGTGTTTGTAGACCATCTGCGACACGCTGTTCTTGAGGAGTACGACGAACTGATCAAATGAATCGATCTGGCCCTGCAACTTGATTCCATTCACCAGATAGATGGACACCGGGATTCGTTCCTTGCGCAATGTGTTCAGAAACGGATCCTGCAGTGACTGGCCCTTGGCCATGGATGTTCTCCTTATTTTTCAAGCAAGCTTACGGCGGCGAGTCTACCACGGGGTCCCAGTCCGGCAACGCGCCTAAAGCAGGCGTAATGCCGCCAAAAGGGATTCGCGCAGGCCTACAAAGCTTTGCGCATCATAGGGATCGAACACTTGGATACTGGGCATCGAACGCAGCCAGGTCATCTGCCTTTTAGCCAATTGACGTGTGGCCGCAATCGCGCGTGTAACCGCCATGTCCAGCGGATAGCTGCCCGCCAGGTGTGCCCACAGTTGCCTATAACCCACGGCGCGAATCGCCGGGTGCTCGGCGGTTAGATCGCCGCGCGCGAACAGGCGTCGCACCTCGTCGAGCAAACCGGCGGACATCATTCCGTCGAACCTTTCGGCGAGGGCCGCATGCAGACGCGCACGATCTTGCGGAATCAGCGCGGTGACGAGGAAATCGCGCGCGAGTTTGGAGCGCGTCGCGTTCTGCAGCTCTGAAATGGGCCGGCCTTCGACCGCGAATACTTCGAGCGCCCGCTGGATGCGTTGCGCATCGTTGGGATGGATGCGGGCCGCCGCCGCCGCGTCGACGGTGGCGAGCTGGGCGTGCATGGCCGGCCATCCGCGGCGCGCCGCGTCCGCATCGATACGGGCCCGGACCTCGGCGCTGCTTTCGGGCAACTCCGCGATGCCACCCGTCAGCGCGCGCAGGTACAACATCGTGCCCCCGACCAACAGCGGAATGCGCCCTCGCCTTTCGATATCGGTGATCGCATCGGAGGCATCCCGCACGAACTGCCCGGCCGAATACTTCGCGGCCGGATCGACGAGGTCGATCAGGTGATGCGGCAAACGCGCCCGGATCTCCACCGAGGGCTTCGCGGCGCCGATGTCGAGACCGCGGTACACCTGCGCCGAATCCACGCTCACGATCTCGACCGGAAATTCGCTCGCGAGCCGCAATGCGAAATCCGTCTTGCCCGCCCCCGTCGGCCCCGTGATGACAGCCAGCGGTGCCAGGCCCGAGCTCCCGGGGTTCGCGCGCATTTCCGTCACGCGCTAACGTCCGCGCAGGAACATGCGATCGAGCTCGGCGAGGGTCACCTGCGTCCAGGTCGGCCGGCCGTGATTGCACTGGTCGGCGCGCGGCGTGTGTTCCATCTGCCGCAACAACGCGTTCATCTCCGCGAGCGTGAGCCGGCGATGCGCGTGGATCGCCGAGCGGCACGCGATCGTGCCTAACAATCTTTCGGTGGCGCCATCGAGGTGATGTGTGGCCGTGCCATCGGCCGCGTCGCTCACCACGTCGCGCACCAGCGCGGCGATGTCCTCGCGCGGCAACATGGCGGGCACCGAGCGCACGACGAGCGTGCCGGGCGCCAGGCGCTCGAGATCGAATCCCGCGTCTAACCACTCTGCCCGCTGCTCCATCAGCACGTCGATTTCGTCGACTTTCAGCTCGACGGTCACGGGGGCGAGCAACAGCTGCGTCGCCACCTGCCCCGACTGCGCCTTCAGCTTCTCGTACAACACGCGTTCGTGCGCCGCATGCATGTCGACCAGCACGAGGCCGTGCGAATTCTGCGCGAGGATGTAGATGCCATGGACCTGCGCCAACGCCTCGCCGAGCGGCGTCACGCCCCCGATGGCGCCGGCCGGATGGGATTCCGGCATCGCGTCGTCATTGGACGCTTCGTCGCCCGGCGGAAGCGCTTCGGCAATGGCCCACGCGCCGGTGAGATGCGCGGGCGCCATCTCCCCGACACCCCGCAAGGGCAAAGAAAACGAAGTCCCCAGGGAATGCACCGCGGGCGCAACCGCATCCGACGCGGGTTTCGTGCCGGCGAGCCGCCGCTCGACCGCGCGGAACACGAAATCGTGGATCTGGCGGCTGTCGCGGAAGCGCACCTCGAGTTTCTGCGGATGCGCGTTCACATCGACCAGCGACGGATCGATGTCGAGATACAACACGTAGGCGGGCTGCCGCCCGCCGTACAACACATCGCGGAATCCCAGCCGCACGGCGTTCATCAGCAACCGGTCGCGCACCGCGCGGCCATTCACGAACAGGTGCTGCAGATCGGCGACCGCGCGCGCCGCCGCGGGCGCACCGATCCAGCCCGAGATGCGCACCGGTCCCGCGGAGTGATCGATTTCCAGCGCGTGCCCGACGAAATCCTCGCCCACGATGCGCGCGAGACGCATCGCCGCGGGACCACCCGGCGCAAGCGCCGGCGCATCGAGCAACATGCGTGAGCCGGTGCGCAAGCGGAACGCCACGTCGTCGCGCGACAACGCGAGCCGCTCGAGCAGCCGGACGATGTGTCCCTGCTCGGTGACCTCGCTGCGCAGGAATTTGCGGCGCGCGGGCAGATTGAAGAACAGGTCGCGCACTTCGATGGTGGTGCCCGGCGGATGCGCCGCGGGAGTCACGTCGCCGATGGCGCCGGCGTCGACGCTGACGCGCGCCGCGCGCTCCGCACTCGCGTGACGCGACGTGATCTCGAAGCGCGACACGGACGCGATCGACGGCAGCGCCTCGCCGCGAAAGCCGAGCGTGACGATGGCGCCGAGGTCATCCGCGCAGGAAATCTTGCTGGTCGCATGGCGCGCCAGCGCGAGCGGCAACTCGGCGGCCGGGATTCCCGAGCCATCGTCGCGCACGCGCGTGAGTCGCACACCACCCGCCTCGATCTCGACCTCGATGCTGCGCGCACCGGCATCGAGACTGTTTTCGACCAGCTCCTTGACGATGGATGCGGGCCGCTCGATGACCTCACCGGCGGCGATCTGATCGATGAGATGGTTGTCGAGAATGCGGATCGGCATGCACGCGGGCCCTTGTCCGCCTTGAGGCGCGGAGCCGGCATCTTACCGCCGCCGTCGGTCGCTTCCGGGCTACTTGCGCAGTTCGGTCCGGGCGCCGCTGCCGGCGTTGCGCCGGGCGGCCGCGAGACGCGTGCCGTCGGGCGCATTGCCCGAGAAATATTGCTCGATCCCCGCGAAGATGGCGTTCGCAAGCTTGGCCCGATGCGCCGGCTGCATGAGTTTCCGCTCGTCTTCCCGATTGGAGATGAATGCGGTCTCGACCAGCATCGACGGAATATCGGGCGACTTGAGCACCACGAATCCGGCCTGCTGCACACGCGGCTTGCGCACCTCGCCGACGCGATCGAGGGACTTGAGAACGCTCGCCGCCGCGACGAGGCTCGAGGAAATGCTGGCGGTCTGGGACAGATCCAGCAGCACGCCCTGCAGCACCGGATCCTTGTCGTCGAGTTTGATGCCGCCTTTCAAGTCGGCCTGGTTCTCGCGTTCGGCCAGCCAGCGCGCCGCTTCGCTCGAGGCGCCACGCTCCGACAACACGTACACCGACGAACCCGAGACGCCCGGATCGGCGATCGAATCGGCGTGGATCGAGACAAAAAGGTCGGCCTTCGCGCGGCGCGCGCGCAGATTGCGTTCGCGCAGGCTGATGAAATAGTCGCCATCGCGCGTGAGCACGGCCTTCATGCCGGGTTCGGCGTTGATGCGTGCGGCCAGCGTCTTGGCGATCTCGAGCACCACGTCTTTTTCGCGCGTGCCTTTTCTGCCCGAGGCGCCCGGGTCGACGCCGCCATGCCCGGCATCCACCGCGATCACGATGTCACGGCCCGAATCCGTGGGGGCATGCGCCGGCCGGATGGCGACCGGCGCCGCTGGCACTGGCGGCGCGGACACGGCCGCGGCCTGTGTTGTCGTCGTACTGCCCTTCGCGCCGGAAAGATCGAGCACCACGCGATGTCCGCCGTCGGCGCCCGGCGCCAGCACGGAGGTGGCGAGTGTCACGGGACCACTCACTTCGAACACCAGTCGCACGCCATTGTTAGGCCGCTTGCCCGCGCGCACCGTGGTCACCGCGCCTTCCGGCGATGGCATGGAAATCCGGGAACTCAGCGTCGCGCGCGACAGATCGACGACCACGCGGCCGGGTGCATCGAGTTGGAATGCGTTGTATTTCGCCGGTCCGCTCAGGTCGAGCACGATGCGCGTGCCAGAGTCGTTAGGCGCCATGCGGATGGCTTTGATTTCCGCAGCCGACAGGGCGCCGGAAGCCCCCGCGGCCCACGCGCACAGCGCCACACAAACCGCGAATCGCTTCCCCAAAAAGTCCTTCCCCATCATGGAGTTCTAGGATTGACCTGCGGAGGAATTTACTTATCCGGCTTAAAAGTTTCAATCCTCTCGATGCGATGACCGGTCGACGTGATCGAAAAGACGAATCCCAGGTCGGCCACCGGCAGGCGTCCCGCGGCCCGTTCCGGCCACTCGATCAGCCACAAATGACCCGGGCGGTGATAGTCGGACAGCCCCAGATTTTCGAGTTCGTCCGGATCGGTCAGCCGGTACAGGTCGAGATGAACCACGTTGATTCCCGGCAATTCGTACAGCTCCAGCAGTGTGTAGCTGGGGCTCTTGATCGGGCCGGTCGCGCCGAGCGCGCGCAGGACTCCGCGCGCGAACGTGGACTTGCCGGTTCCGAGCTCGCCCGAAAGCGTCACCAGGCGGCAGGGGCTGCCGGGTGCGGGCGCCGTTCCCAACAAACGCGCGCCGAGCGCCTCCGTTTCCTCGCCAGAGCCGGTGAGCCAGGCCTGGGATACTTCGGTGGTCACGGGTTGACCCAGCCGCGCAACTCCGCGATCACATCACTCGCGATGAGTCCGCGTTGTCCTCCCTGCGCCGCCGAGTCTCCCGCGAGCGCATGAATGAGCACGCCGAGGCGCGCCGCCAACGCGCTGTCGTGGATCTGCGCGCGCAATCCGGCGATCACGCCCGTGAGCACATCACCCATCCCGGCCGTGGCCATGCCCGGATTACCGCGTTCGCAGATGAAAATGTCAGGCGCGTCGACTTGCCCGCTCGCGACCAGCGTGCCCGCACCCTTGAGTACGGTCACCGCGCCATAACGCGCGTGCAGCGCACGCACCGCGCCGAGCCGGTCGGCCTGCACCGCCTGCGTTTCGATTCCGAGCAGCCGCCCCGCTTCACCCGGATGCGGCGTGAGGATCCATTCGGCCGACAGTTTCACCGGATTGCGCGCGAGCAGGTTGAGCGCATCCGCGTCGACGACAGCGGGCACCGCGGCGCGCGCCGCGATCGACCACACGCGCTGGCCAAAGTCGTCGCGGCCGAGGCCCGGCCCGACCGCGATCACGTCGCAGGCGCGGATGGCATCCTCAAGCGCCGCCGACGTGGCGGGTAGATAGATGAGCTCCGGCCGCGTGGCGCTCACCGCGAGCAGGTTTTCCGCATGTCCGGCCACCGTCACGACACCGGCGCCGACACGCAGCGCCGCCTCGCCCGCGAGCCGCAGCGCGCCCGGCATGCCGGGTCCGCCGCCCGCGACCAGCACGCGGCCGTTGGTGCCCTTGTGGATGTCACGGCGCCGGCGCTGCAGCGACGCCGCGAGTTCGGCTTCGTCGATGCGGCGCATCAGCGGCGTGAACTGCGGCAACGCCGGCGCGACCACGCCGAGGTCGTCGAGCAAGGTGACGCCCGCGTATTCGGGACCGTCGCCGAGGAACAATCCGGACTTGAAGGCGACAAAGCTGACCGTGAGTTCGGCGCGCACGGCGGTGTCGTGCACCATGCCGGTGTCCGCGTCCACGCCCGAGGGAATGTCGAGCGCGAGCACCGGCCGCCGCACGGCGTTGATCGCGCGGATGACGGCCAGCGCTTCCGCTCGCGGCGGTCCCTGGAAACCCGTGCCTAACAAGGCGTCGATGATCAGATCGCTGCCGGACAACGCATCGGCCACGAAGGGATGCGCGTGCCCGCCGGCGGCAACGCACTCCTCCTGCGCGCGGCGCGCATCACCCGTGAGTTTGTCGGGGGGTGTTGCCGCGAGCACCAGCGCCTCGAGTCCGGAGGCGCGCGCCAGGCGCGCGAGCGCGTAGCCATCGCCGCCGTTGTTGCCGCCGCCGCACACCACCGCGATGCGGCGTGCCTGCGGCCAGCGCGCCCGCAGGATTTTCAGCGCGCCTTCGGCGGCGCGAGTCATGAGCGTGTAACCCGGCACGCGCCGCTTTTCGATTTCCCACGCGTCGAGCGCGCGAACCTGTGCGGCGGAGTAGATGGCGGTCGGCCGGTTCATTCGCGCGAACTATACTGGTGGGACCGCATGAACCCCAGTGCAGACAGCAAAAGCCCGTTGCTCGAACTCGCGCCGACCCTGGCGACGCTCGCCCGCGCGCGCGGATTCGATGCGCTCGGCGTCAGCGACCTCGCCCTCGATGTCGATGCCGCGCACCTTGGTCGCTGGCTGGCGCACGAGCGACACGGCGAGATGGGTTACATGGCCCGGCACGGCACGCGCCGCACCCGTCCGGACGAACTCGTCCCCGGCACTTTGCGGGTGTTGTCGGCGCGGATGAACTATTGGCCAGCGGACAGCGCCGCCGGGGAATCCGCGGGCGTGCGCGACGCGTGGGAGACATTGCGCGATCCGGACGCGGCGTATGTGTCCCGCTACGCGCTCGGCCGCGACTATCACAAGGTCCTGCGCAATGCGCTGCAGGGCCTGGCCGACGACATCGTGCAACGCGTCGGACCGATGGGTTACCGCGTGTTCGTCGATTCGGGGCCAGTGCTCGAGAAGGCGCTGGCGCGCAAGGCCGGCATCGGCTGGATCGGCAAACACACCAACCTGATCGCGCGCGACGCTGGTTCGTATTTCTTCATCGGCGAGATCCTCACCGACCTGCCGCTGCCCGTCGATGAGCCGGCGAGCGCGCACTGCGGCACCTGCTCGGCGTGTATCCCGGCCTGCCCCACCGGCGCGATCACCGCGCCCTATCAACTCGATGCGCGCCGCTGCATTTCATACCTCACCATCGAGTTGCACGGCGCGATCCCGGTGGAACTGCGGCGGCTGATGGGCAACCGCATCTATGGCTGCGACGATTGCCAGCTCGTGTGCCCGTGGAACAAGTTCGCGCGCGCCGCCGCGCATCCGGACTTCAAGGTGCGTCACCGTCTGGATGCATCGCGACTGGATGAGTTGTTCGCGTGGACCGAAGAGGAATTCCTCGCGCGTACCGAGGGTTCGGCGATCCGCCGCATCGGATACGAGCGCTGGCTGCGCAATATCGCGGTGGCGCTGGGCAACGCGCCGGCGAGCGAAGCGAACGTCAATGCGCTGGCGGCGCGCAGCGACGATCCTTCGGCGCTGGTGCGCGAACACGTCGAATGGGCGATCGCGGAACACGCGCGTCGCGCGGAATTGGGTGCCGGGAAGGGAAAGCCGGGATAAATCCCTTGAACACTTGAACGCCTGCGTGCCCTTGCTATCAGGACCGGGAATCACTCCGCCGAAGTTATCCCGGGTTTCCCTTCCCGGCACCACTGCAGGTTGTCTATCAGGCGCGCCTTGCCGAGCCGCGCCGCGGTCAACACGACGAAGTGTTTCGTGTCGGGGCTCGCGGGCGCGAGCGTGCGCGCGTCGCGCACGCTGAAGTAGTCGGTGCGGAATCCGGCGCCGTCGAGCGCCGCGCGGCCGGTGGTTTCGATGCCCGCGTAATCGCGCACGCCCGCCTCGAGCGCCACGATCGCCTGCCGCAACTGGCGGTAGATAGTCGGCGCGAGCGCGCGCTGCTGCGGGTCGAGATACTGGTTGCGCGAGCTCATCGCGAGGCCGTCCGGCTCGCGCACCGTCGGCGCGCCGACGATCCGCACACGCAGGCACAGGTCGGCCACCATGCGGCGGATCACCGTGAGCTGCTGGAAATCCTTCTCGCCGAAGATCGCGACATCCGGATCGACGATGTGGAACAGTTTGGCGACGACGGTCGCGACGCCTTCGAAATGCCCCGGGCGGAATTCGCCGCACAGGATGCTGGAGATGCCGGGCACTTCCACGCGTGTCGCCTGCTCCGCGCCGTTCGGATAGATCTCGGCGACCTCCGGCATGAACATCAGGTCGCAGCCGGCCGCGGCCAGCATGTTCGAGTCGTTGGTGGGCGTGCGCGGGTAATGCGCGAAATCCTCGTTCGGGCCGAACTGCATCGGGTTCACGAAGATGCTCGCGACGAACTTGTCGCCGTGCTGGCGCGCGGCCTCGATGAGACTCATGTGGCCCGCGTGCAGATTACCCATGGTCGGGACGAACACCACGCGTTGACCGGCGGCGTGCCAGCGCGCGACGTGTTCGCGCACCGCGGAGATCGTGGTGACCGTCAGCATGCGCGA
The DNA here is from genome assembly GCA_036677145.1 of Alcaligenaceae bacterium. Lineage (GTDB taxonomy): Bacteria > Pseudomonadota > Gammaproteobacteria > Steroidobacterales > Steroidobacteraceae > CADEED01. The sequence continues at coordinate 12,465 of JAKFFF010000016.1, read as the reverse complement.
TGCGATACGTTCAAGCATGGAACTCGTGTTCGGGCGCGGGATAGGTCTTCTGCTTGACCGCATGCACGAAACGCTGCAGCGCATCGAGATTCGAGGTCGCCCCGTCCATGAAATTCTTCACGAAGCGCGGCTTGCGGCCCGTGGTGATGTCGAGCACGTCGTAGAGCACCAGGATCTGTCCGTCGGTATCGGGGCCCGCGCCGATGCCGATGACCGGCACTTCGAGCGCCGCCGTGATCTCCTTGCCGAGCTCCGACGGAATGCACTCGAGCAGCACGATGTCGGCGCCGGCGGATTCGAGCGACTTCGCGTTTTCGAGCATGCGGCGCGCGGCCTCGCCATTGCGGCCCTGCACGCGAAAGCCGCCGGTCTTGTGTACCGACTGCGGCTTCAAGCCCAGGTGCGCGCACACCGCGATGTCGTGGCGCGCGAGGAATTCCACGATCTCGAGCTGACCGATGCCGCTCTCGAGTTTCACCATCTCCGCGCCGCCTTCCTGCATCAGCCGCACCGAATTCGCGAGCGCGATGTCAGGGGTCGGATAACTCGCGAACGGCAGGTCCGCGACGAGGAACGGGCGGTGCAGGCCACGCGCCACCGCTTTGCAGTGATAGACGATGTCGTCCATCGTCACGGGCACGGTCGTGTCGTGCCCCTGCAGCACCATGCCGAGCGAATCGCCGACCAGCACGAGATCCGCGTCGGCGCTGTCCACGAGCACGGCGAAGCTCGCGTCGTAGCAGGTGAGGCACGCGATCTTTTCCTTCTCGCGTTTCATCTTGTCGAGCGTGGCCAGCGACACCGGCGGCCGCGTCGAGTTGCGTTGCTCGAGATGTGTGTACAAGCGATGACCCCTCTGAATGCTGCTAGATACTACCGTGGCGCAGGGGGTTGTAATACATGCGCCCCTTCCCCATCCGCCGGATGGCGCCCACGAGTTCATCGTAGTCCGACTGGTTCTGCACCGGGTCGATGTTGGACGCGTTCACGATCAGCAACGGCGCGCGGTCGTATTCGTGGAAGAAGCGCGCATAGGCATCGTTGAGACGCGACAGATACGTGACGTCGATACCCGAGGTTTCATACGCGATGCCGCGTTTCGCGATCCGCTGCAGCAGGATTTCCACCGGCGCCTGCAGGTAGACGACGAGATCGGGACGCGGCGGATCGACGTCCAGGCGCGAGGCCACCTGCTCGTACAGCGACATCTCCGCAGGGTCGAGCGTGAGACTCGCGAACAGCCGGTCCTTCTCGAATAGATAGTCGGCGACGCGGCGCGGCGCGAACAGGTCCTGTTGCTTGAGCGTGCCGAGCTGCTGCGCGCGCTGGAACAGGAAGAACAACTGCGCCGGCAACGCGCCGGACTTCGGATTCTTGTAGAAGCGCTCGAGGAAGGGATTCTGCGCATCCTGCTCCAGCACCAGGTCGGCCTCGAGTGTGCCGGCGAGCCGGCGCGCCAGACTCGTCTTGCCCACCCCGATCGGCCCTTCGACGACGATGTAGCGCTGCGCCGGCATGTCGGGCGCGGATACGCGCACACCCACCGCATCTTTCAGCGATGTCGCGGGAGCGTCTGACTCGGGGATGCTCACAGCCGCTCGACTCCACGGTTCGCCACGCGGTCCCTGAGTCGCGCGACCCGTCCGAGACCCGGCACTTCGAGGTCCGGTGCGATGTCGGCGAGTGGATAGAGCACGAAGTCGCGCTCGGCGATGCCGGGATGCGGCAGTTTCAGCGTGTCGGTGGCGCGTGTTTCCCGCCCGTGCACCAGCAGGTCGAGATCGATCACGCGCGGACCCCAGCGCTCGCGCGGCGGCGCGCGGCCCAGGTCGCGCTCGATGACGCGCAGCGCCTCGAGCAGTTCCTCGGGCGCGAGTTGCGTCAGCAGGCCGGCGACCGCGTTGACGAACGCCGGCTGCACGACTTCGCCGAAGGGTTTCGTCCGGTAGTTGGGGGAGCGCACGACGAGCCGGGTCGCGTTCAACCCGGCCAGCGCATCGAATGCCCGCGCAACCTGGCGCGCGGGATCATCGAGATTGCTGCCGATGCCGACGTAGGCCGGCAACCAGCGCATGGCTGCTTCGTTGTGCGTTATCTCGCCCGCGGCCGCGTTCATGAAGCGGCGGGCGCACGCCCACGGCCACGACGCCGGCGGCGACCGCCGCGGCGGCGGCCCGTGCCGGCGCCAGCACCTTCGCCGGCGGCTCGCGGCTCGCGCGACATCGCATCGGCCAGCACCTCGCGATCGGCCTGCGAAACTTCCTGCACGCGGGTCCACCAGTCGGCGATGTCGCGCGGCGCGAGGCCGATGTCGGCACGCAGCAGCAGCAGGTCGAAGCCGGCGCGGAAGCGCGGTTGCTCGAGCATGCGCAGCGCACGCCGGCCGCGCGGCTGTTCGAGCCGCGGCTGCGCGGCGAACATTTCGCGAACACCCAGCGAAAATCGCTTCGGAATCGTGATGCGCCCCTGCGCCTGGCGCGCGGCACGGTCGACGGCATCGACAATGGTTCCGATGTCGTTCGATTTTTCCTGGGGCTGCTTGCCCATGAGTTCCGCGAACGGCCCGTACAGCAGCAGCGCGAACAGGAAGGTGGGCGTCACCGGCTTGCCCTGCGCGACGCGCTGATCCGTGTTCGTGAGCCCCTGATGCATGAGCCGCGCGACGGCGCCGTCCGGATGACGATCCAGATAGTCCGCCACCGTCGGCAGCAGTTCGCCTAACAAACCGCGCGCGCGCAGGACTTCGAGGCTCTTCGCGCCGTGACCCGTGAGGAACAGCTTGAGTGTCTCGTCGAACAGGCGCGCCGGCGGCACGCTGCCGAGCAACTCGCGCAGCCGCGCGATCGCCGTGCCTGTCTCGCCGTCGAGCGTGAAGCCGAGCTTCGCCTCGAAGCGCGCGGCGCGCAGCATGCGCACCGGGTCCTCGCGATAACGCGTGACGGGATCCCCGATCAGCTTGAGGCGCCGCGCGGCGATGTCCTCGACGCCGCCCGCGTAATCCCAGATCGAAAAGTCCGCGATGTTGTAGTACAGCGCGTTGGCCGTGAAATCGCGGCGCCAGACGTCGTCGTCGATGGTGCCGTAGGCGTTGTCGCGCAGGATGCGGCCGTGTTCGTCCGTGACGCGATCCTCGTCGTCATCGCCGGCGCCCGCGTGGCGTGAACGGTCGCGCGGCGCGAGTTCACGTGCACCGTGGAATCCCTTCTGATGCGGGCCGGCCTCGGCCAGCACCGCGGCCTCGTCGATTTCCTCGATCTCGTCCGCGTCATCGAGGTCGTCGAGCTCCTCGTCGACATCGTCGTCGAGATCCGCCGGCGGCTCGATGATTTCGGCGCCCGGCGCTGGCGCGCTCTGCGCGCGGAATGTCGCGACCTCGACGATTTCACGTCCGAAGAACACGTGCGCCAGGCGAAAGCGCCGGCCGATTAGCCGACAGTTGCGGAACACGCGCCTCACTTCCTCGGGAAGCGCGCTGGTCGCAATGTCGAAATCTTTCGGGGTGATGCCGATCAGCAGGTCGCGCACGCAACCGCCCACGAGAAAGGCCTCGTAGCCCGCCTCCCGCAACCGGTAAAGCACACGCAGTGCGTTCGGAGAGATCGCAGCGCGCGATATGGAATGTTCGGCACGGGGGATGATGCGTGCAGCCGGCCGTTGGGCCGAATCAGGTCGCAATTCGTCGTTCAAGACTTCAATGTTCCGCTTGAGCTCAAGTGAGCGGCGCATATACTACCGCGCTCAAATTCTGGACCCGCCTAAACAGACGCTCCCTTCGTCTAGAGGCCCAGGACATGGCCCTCTCAAGGCCGTAACACCGGTTCGAATCCGGTAGGGAGCGCCACTTTACCGCAATATAAACAAGGGCTTGCAAGCCCACTGCCGAACTTCGCGCTTCTGCCGTCCCTGGCCCGCACGATTCGGGTCCGCGCCGGGATTCGTGGCGCTGCGCGCATTTTCGCCTCCGGCGGACTCGAGACGGGCGCCGGCACCACCGTATTCGCAAGCTGCCGCCGGCTCCCGGTCGCCTCATGTTCATGCGGCGGTCGCGCGAAAATATCCGGCGCGGATGACGCGTTCGCCTAACTACAAGATGGCGTGACCGAAAGCGGCGGGCGGAAACCCCGATGGAATCGCGCACGCGCGCAAGGCAGACTGCGCGCCCCCATGGAAGCCCTGCTCGTCTCAACCGGAGTCGTCGCGCTCGCCGAGATCGGCGACAAGACGCAATTGCTGGCTTTGCTGCTAGCGACTCGTTACCGCGCGCCGATTCCCATCGTGCTCGGCATTTTCGTCGCGACGCTGCTGAACCATGCATTCGCGGGCGCCGTCGGCGCGTGGCTCGTACACTTGATCGGTCCGGATGCGATGCGCTGGATCCTCGGTTTGTCATTTCTCGGCATGGCGGCCTGGGCGCTGATTCCGGACTCCGCGCCGGACGAAACCAGCGCGCCACCGCGTTACGGTGTGTTCGTCGCGACGGCCATTGCGTTCTTCATCGTCGAGATGGGCGACAAGACACAGATCGCGACGGTTGCGCTCGCCGCTCAATTCCAGACCCTGATTCCCGTGGTGATCGGCACGACGCTCGGCATGTTGATAGCCAACGTGCCGGTGGTGCTCGCGGGCGACGCGGTGGTCAAACGCGTACCGCTCAAGACCATCCGCATCGTCGCGGCCCTGATGTTCGTCGCGCTCGGAATCTACGCGCTGTTGTTCTGACAGGCCGACTGACGTTCAGACGGTGAGCGGCATCGAACGCTTGCCGGCGCGCCGCCGCGCGAGTGCCTCGACACGCCGCCCGATGACGATCGCGCGCGTGTGTTCGGCGCTCGCGATCAAACCGGACTCATCGAAAGCGTCGATCGCGACGTGGTGCAGGCGCCCGGCCACGGAGCGGTAAATCGCCACGGCCCGGACGCTCGTGCCGCGAATGTGACCCGATTTGAGCGCCGCCGCGACATGCGTGACGTTCATCGTGACACCGACGGAAACTTCCGCAGCGTGCAACCCCTGCTGCACGAGCCGAATCGCCGCGGCCTCCATCAGCGCCGTGATGCGGGAAATCGCGAGAACCGCCGGGAATTCGTCGGGAGCCAGGCGTGACTCTTCCGTGCTGTCGCCCGGCGAATGCGCCCGCGACAAATGAAGGGTTGCCTGGGCGGTCCTGGACTTCTGGCTCATCGCGCTCTCCGTTCCGTTGCTGCAATTCGAAGTGCCGGCAATCTACGCAGCGCGACCGGTGAAGTCGTTTGGGAATGGTCGGGTTTCGGTCGCGTTCCCTGCGGGACTGCATGTAGGCGCGTCCCTACCTTGTCCGACAGCGGCAGGTTTGACGCACGCCTGACAATGCCTTCCCGCCAGAGTTTTCCAGGGCTGTCCCCCGCGTGAGTTCATTCGTTTCGAGAGGCGTGGTGCTGAGCACGGCGCGCCTTCTCAACCAGGCGCTTGCGCTGCTGAGTCCGCTGCTGCTGGTTCGCCTGCTCGACATCGTCGAGTACGGCCGTTATCGCCAGTTCATGGCGACGGCGATGCTGATCACCTCGCTCGGCGGATTCGCGCTGGCCGCGAACCTCAACTATCTCATCGCGCGTTCGCCGGAACGCGCCTCGGCCGACATCACCAAGACCACCGTGCTCATGTTGTTCGTCGGTTTCGTGAGCGCGCTCATCGTCGCCGCGACACGCCAGTGGATAGTGCCGGACGAGATCGCCTCCTCTTGGTTGCTGCTCGCGGTGTACGTGTTCCTGTTCCTGAATCTCGAAGTGCTGGTGGCCTACTGGCTCGCGCACGGGCAATCGAGCAAGGTGATGGCCTATACGCTGATCGTGACGGTGTGGCGGCTCGGCACGTTGCTCGGCGCCGCGTTCTGGTTCCGCGAGGTCGAGATGATCTTCGTGACGCTGGTGGTCGCCGAGGGCCTGAAAAACATCGCGATCTACTGGTGGCTGCGATCGCGCGGACTGCTGGTGTTCCGCTGGGAGCACGAAGTATTCCGCGAGCAGATCCGCCTGGTCGCCCCGCTCGGCCTGGGCTCGCTGCTCAACAAGGCAAACGACTTCGGCAAGGTGGTGGTCGGCACGCAGATGGGCGCGGTGCCGTTGGCTATCTACACGACGGCGGCCTACCAGGTGCCGCTGGTCAGCATCGTGCAGACCTCGCTGTCGGACGTGATCTTTCCCGACATGGTGCAACGCGCGAAGCGCAACCCCGGCGACGGGATGAGGCTGTGGAAGCGCGCGCAGACACTGGTCTTCGCCGTGATCTGTCCGGCCTGGCTGCTGCTCACGTATTTCGCGGAACCGCTCATCCGCATCGCGTTCACCGACGCGTACGTCGCGGCCACACCCTACTTCCAGGTCTTCCTGCTGCTCATGGTGCGCCAGTCGTTCCAGTTCTCCGTTCCGCTGCGCGCCATCGAGGACAATGCGGCGTTTGCGATTTCCAATGCGATCGCGCTCGGCATCAACGCGATACTGCTGTTCACGCTGATGCCGAAATACGGACTGTGGGGTCCGACGCTGGGGCTGGTCGTCAGCCAGACCTGGACTTCGCTGTATCTCGGGCGCCGCGTGATGCGCAAATACTCTCTGCCGCTGGCGGACATCAGCGAATGGAGCAAGCTGGGTCTTGCGCTCGTGGCATCCGTGGTCGCGCTCGCCGCGATGCACGTCATGCTGTCGACGATGCCGAACACGCTGCTCAACGTGACCGGCGCACTCGCGGTGTTCGGCGTCGTGTACGCGATCGCCGCCCGGCTGATCCTGCGTGATGAATACGCATACATCGTGCGCGCGCTCACGCGCGGCCGGAAAGCCGCATGAACCAGGGCCGCACATTGCTGATCGTCAGTTATCACTTCGCCCCGAGCCCCGCGGTGGGCGCGAAGCGCTTCAGTTTTCTCGCGCGCGAATTCGCCCGGCTCGGTTACGACGTGCACGTGGTGACCAACGAGATGCGCGACTCACCCCATGGCGCCGCGGATGCGACGCTGCCAACGGCCGGACGGATACACCGCGTGTCCCCGCCCATCGAACTACCCCTCGCGGGCGGCGGATTCGCGCAGCGCGCGTTGAATGCGATCCTGCGGCGCGTGCTCGCGCCGGTGGGTTGGGAATACGCGTGGGTGCGCGCGGCAACCGCGAAGGCATTGTCGATCGCGCGCGATCTGCCGCCGGGTGTCGTCATCGCCACCTCGCCACCGCAGGGAGCGCTCATCGCCGGCGCGCGCATCGCGCGCTCGCTGGGCTGGCCGTTGATCCTCGACTATCGGGATCCGTGGAGCGGTTATGACTGGCCACGCTGGCGTCGCGGCCGGTTCGCACAGGCGGTCGCGCGCCGCATCGAGACGCGGCTCGTCCGGCAAAGCGCGGTGCGCGTGCTGAACACGCCTTCGATGCGCGAATCGTTCGAGAAATCCTTTCCGCTCGCGGCGAGTGCGCAGAACTACGTCATCCCGAACGGTTTCGAAGCCCCGGACCGAAACGAATCGCCGGCGGAGCCCGCGGCGGCGGGCTGCGTGGAGATCGTGCACGCCGGCGAGATCTTCACCGGCCGTTCGCTCGTACCCGTGCTCACGGCGTTGCGGCAACTGAGCGCGCGATTTCCCGAACGCGAATTTCGCGTGACGACGTACGGCGATCTGCCCCGGCCGGAGGTGGCGCGCATCCGCGACGCCGGACTTTCCGATCTCGTACGCGTGTTGCCGCGCGTGCCGCTCACCCAACTCTCGCAGGCCTTGCGGCAAGCGCACGTGCTGCTCGCCGTGGTCGGCGATCACATGCTCTATTCCACTCCTTACAAGGTGTACGACTACATGGCGGCGGGCCGGCCCATCCTCGGCCTCGCGCCGCGCGGCGCGGCGCTGTTCGAACTACTTGCCGAGAGCGCCGCGGGGGTCGCCGTCGAACCCGGCGATGTCGCGGGCATCGAGCAGGCCTTGGAGAAGATGATCTTCGGCCGCGCCGCGGACTCGGCGCGCGCGCGCGTCGAACGCTTCCGCTGGCCCAACCTCGCGCTGCAGTACCGGCTGGCCATCGAGGCGGCCGGCAGCCAGCACGAGACCCGGGTTGCCGGGCGGGACGCCTCCGTTTCGGGTTGAGTGATCCTCCGGGGCGCGCCAGGGCCCCCGGCAGCGGTCAGCCCCTGCTGTCTCGCACCATCCCCGCCGGCGCCATACGAAGGTGTGCGCCACATCGCGTGGCGCGGCCGGTATCGGCGCTACCCTCGCGCGCATGGCCCCTCAAGCTCCGGGTGAAACGCCCGCGGACACACTGCAGCTCGAAGCGCTGCTCGAACGCTGGCAGACCAGCCTGGATCTGCACGCCCGCTACGCCGCGCTCGACGATGCGCGTTACTGGCACGTGCAACCCTGGCCGCGCCACGAGCGGCCGCAGCGCTGGATCATCCAGCTCGCGCGCAAACGCATCCTGGCGCTCAAGCGCATCGTCTCGCAGCGTCAGCTCGAGGGCGATCGCGCCTGTGTCGAAGCCATCGAGATCATGGGATTCCTCGCGACCCTGGTAGGCCTCACATCGGTCGAACGATTCATTCCGCTCGCGACTCCCGAGACCGAACGCCGCGACGTGCTCGCCGCGAAACCCGGCGCCGCACCGGCGCCACGCGAACGTGAGTCCACCAGCCGTACCGCCGAACACAAGCGCACCGCCGAGACCACGCGGCAGATGCCCGCGCTGGCGAATACCAGGGCGGACCGCATGCTCGCGGCGCAACGCAGCGGTGCGCAGCCAAAACCCGTCGCGGCGTCCGCGGCGAAGACGGTGCGCCGCGAGCCGCCGCGCGCGCCCGCGCCGAAGCCCCGCAAACCCGCGGACAAACCGCCGAGCACAGTCACGCAGAGCGAACACGTGGTGATCGCGGACGCGGTGCGTTTGTTAGGCTGGGGACGCCAGTGGCACGAACTCGCGGAGATGATCGCCCGGTTGGCCGAACGGCCCGCGCCGTCCGAGATCCGCCGCATCCTGCGCACCTACCGCGACCAGATCGACGCCATCGTCTCGCGACGCGGGAACTGATTAAGAAGTCGTAATCGGCGGCCGCGCGCGGCGTCTTGCGCGGCGCCACCCTCCTTGAGCAGAATCCCCGCCCCGGCGCGCGGAACTTTGCCGCGCGCCCTCGGCTCATAGAACCCGCGCCATGATCAAGACCCAGAACCTCAGCAAACACTATGACGGGCTCGTCGCCGTCGACGACCTCACCTTCTCGGTCGAACCGGGCGAAGTCCTCGGTTTCCTCGGCCCCAACGGCGCCGGCAAATCCACCACGATGCGCATGCTCGCGGGGTTCATCACCCCCACCGCGGGCAGCGCCAGCATCTGCGGCCACGACGTGGCCTCCGAGCCGCTCGCCGCCAAGGCCGCGCTGGGCTATCTACCCGAAGGCGCGCCGAGTTACGCGGAGATGACGGTCGGCGGATTTCTCGACTTCATCGCCGACCTGCGCAGCCTCGAGGGCGGGCATCGCAAGACACGGCTCGACTACGTCATCGGCCGGCTGCAGCTCGAGCCCGTGCTCGAGCAGCCGATCGAAACCCTGTCGAAGGGCTTCAGGCGGCGCGTCGGTCTAGCGCAGGCGATCGTGCACGATCCGAAAGTCCTGATCCTCGACGAGCCGACCGATGGTCTCGATCCGCTGCAGAAAAACGAAGTCCGCGCGCTCATCGGCGAGATCGCCAGCGAGAAAACCATCGTCATCTCGACGCACATCCTCGAGGAAGTCGATGCGGTGTGTACGCGCGCGGTGATCATCGCGCACGGCAAACTCGTCGCCGACGGAACACCCGCGGAACTCAAAGCGCGCGCGCCCTCCGGGCGGCTCGAAGACGTCTTCCGCGCCGTCGCGGCCTGAACCTCATCCTGACTGATGGCCTGGAGCAGATCTTGAAACCCGTGCGTACCATCATGCGCCGCGAGCTCGCGAGTTATTTCGCGACGCCGCTCGCGTACGTGTTCGTGACCATCTTCCTTTTCTTCCTGAACCTGCTCGCGTTCTTCCTCGGACGCATCTACGAGATCGAACAGTCGGACATGCGGCCGTTCTTCCTGCTGCTCCCGTGGTTGTTCCTGATCCTGATTCCGGCCGTTTCGATGCGCTTCTGGCCCGAGGAACGCGCCAGCGGCAGCATCGAGTTGCTGCTCACGCAACCCATCACGATGTGGCAGGCGGTGCTCGGCAAGTTCCTCGCCGGCTGGGTGTTCATCGCGTTCGCTCTGCTGCTCACCACGCCGCTGTGGTTCACGCTGATGTGGCTGGGTTCACCCGACAACGGCGTGATCGTCGCCGCATACGTCGGCAGCGTATTCATGGCCGGGGCCTATCTGGCGGTCGGCTCGCTCATGTCGGCCCTCACGCGCAGCCAGGTGATCGCGTTCATCCTGGCGTTCGTGGTGTGTTTCCTGCTGGTGATGTCCGGGTTCCCGATCGTGCTCGACTGGTTCAGCGACTGGGCCTGGCCGTGGCTGACCGAAGGCATCGCGGCGCTCTCGTTCTACACGCACTTCGAGAACATCACGAAGGGCGTGCTCGACCTGCGTGACGTCCTGTATTTCTCGCTGGTCATCGTCTTCTTCCTCGCCGCGAGCGCGGTTGCGCTCGACGCACGCAAGGCGCAGTAGTCATGAAGAAATCCACAATCGGCGCCGGCACCCTGGCCCTCGTGGCCCTGCTGTTCATCGGCATCATGTTGCTGGCCAATTCGCTGTTGCGCGGCGCGCAACTCGATCTCACGCAGAACAAGCTCTACACCGTTTCGCAGGGCACGAAGAACATCGTCGCGAACCTGGAAGAGCCGGTGAACCTCTACCTGTTCTTCTCGGAACGCGCCGCGACGCCGATTCCGCAGATGCGCAGCTACGGCATCCGGGTGCGCGAACTGCTCGAGGACCTGGTCGCGCGTTCGAACGGCAAACTCACGCTCAAGGTCATCGATCCGCTGCCCTTCTCCGAAGAGGAAGACCGCGCGACGGAACTCGGCATCCAGGCGCTGCCGCTCAACGCGGGCGAAAAGATCTATCTCGGCCTCGCGGCCACCAATTCCACCGACGGCAAGGAAGCCATTCCCTACCTCGATCCGCAGCTCGAAGAGCAGCTCGAATACGACGTCGCCAAGCTGATCTACCGGCTATCTACCGCGAAACGGCCGGTCGTGGGCTGGTTGTCATCGCTGCCGATGACTGGCGACTTCGACATGCAGACCGGCCGCCCGCGCCCGGCGTGGGTGGTTTACAGCCAGGTCGAACAGCTCTACACCGTGCGCAATCTCGAACCGGCGCTGACCGCGATCGATCCGGACGTCGACGTGCTGGTGATCGTCCACCCGAAAGACCTGCCACCGGCTGCTCTGTATGCGATCGACCAGTTCGTGATGCGCGGCGGGCACGTGCTCGCGTTCGTGGATCCGAATTCGCAGGCGGACCAGGCGGGCGCGGATCCGTCCAACCCGATGGCGCAATTGGCGAACGACAAATCCTCGCACCTGGGACCGCTGCTCGCTGCCTGGGGCATCGACTTCGAGCCCGACCAGGTGGTGGTCGATCTCGAACGCGGCCTGCGCGTGTCACTGCGTGAAGGCGAAGCGCCGTCGCAGCACATCGCGATCCTCGGTTTCGACGAGACGAGCATGTCGAAGGACGTGATCACGGCCACGCTCACCAGCATCAACATGGCCACCGCGGGTAGTTTGAAAGCGCTCGAGGGAACCAAGCTCAAGTTCGAGCCGCTGATCCATTCGAGTCAGCAGGCGGGCCTGCTGCCCAGCCAGCGTTTTTCGATGATGACGGACCCGGCGACGCTGCGTGACGGCTTCAAGCCGAGCGGCGAATTCGTGGTCGCCGCGCGGATTTCGGGCGACGCCGCGAGCGCCTTTCCGGACGGCCCGCCCGCGGGCGTGGCGCCTGCCGGTGCGCTCAAGACTTCCGCGAAACCGATCAACGTCGTCGTGATCGCCGACTCCGACATGTTGTCCGATTTCATGTGGGTGCAGACGCGCAACCTGTTCGGCCAGGTGCTCTCGCAGCCATTCGCGAACAACGGCGAGCTCGTCTGGAATGCGCTCGACAACCTGGCCGGCAGCGCGGATCTCATCAGCATCCGCGGCCGTGCCGCGTATTCGCGGCCATTCGACAAGGTGGATGCGCTGCGCCGCTCGGCCGATGCGCAGTTCCGCTCCACCGAGATGGAACTCGAGAAGCAATTGCAGCAAACCGAGGAAAACCTTGCCAAGCTGCAGAGCGCGCAACCCGGCAGCGATGCGTTGCTGTCAACGGACCAGGCGCGCGAGATCGAGCGATTCCAGGAGCAGAAACTGCGGATCCGCAAGGAACTGCGTGCGGTGAAGTCGGGCCTCGAGCGCGACATCAAGGAACTGGGCACGCGGGTGAAGTTCGTCAACATCATCCTCGTGCCGGGTGTCTTCGCGCTCATCGCGATCGCGATCGCCATGTGGCGCAA
>JAKFFF010000015.1:0-3962 GCA_036677145.1 Alcaligenaceae bacterium | reverse complement strand
TGTTCAAGGGCTTCGGCGCGGACTTGCCGGCCTTCACCCAGTTCGTCATCAACATGTCGCGCTGGCTGCAGGACAACTGGTACATCTTCTTCGGCCTCATCGCCGGCGCGTTCTACACATTCTTCTACTTCCAGAAACGCTCGAAGGCGATGCGCGAATGGCTGGACCGCGCGATGCTCAAGATGCCGATCATCGGCCCGATTCTCTACAAGTCGGCGGTGGCCCGCTTCGCACGCACCCTGTCGACGATGTTCGCCGCGGGTGTACCGCTGGTCGAGGCTCTCGAGTCGGTCGCCGGCGCCACCGGCAACATCGTGTTCGAGAACGCCGTGCTCAAGATGCGCGATGAAGTCGCCACCGGTCAGCGCCTGCAGCGTGCGATGGAAAATACCGGCCTGTTCCCGAACATGGTCATCCAGATGATCGCGGTCGGTGAAGAAGCCGGCGCGCTCGATGCGATGTCGGGCAAGGTCGCGACGTTCTACGAAGCCGAAGTCGACAACGCGGTGGACAGCATGTCCTCGCTGCTGGAACCGCTCATCATGGCGATCCTCGGTGTGCTGGTCGGCGGCCTGGTCATCGCGATGTACCTGCCGATCTTCAAGCTGGGCGCCGTGGTCTGACCCGGTTGTCCATCCGCTTCCAACAATAAACCGGAACGCCGCGCTCACCCCGCGGCGTTTCTTTTTGAGCGACGGGCACGATGGAATTTTTCGACACACTGGCGGCTAGTCCGGCGCTGTTCATCGGTGTCTGCGCCGTGCTCGGTCTCATGATCGGCAGCTTTCTCAACGTGGTGATCCACCGCGTGCCGGTGATGATGGACAACGCATTGCGGGCCGAGTGCGCGGACCTCGCGGGAAACGCCGCCGCCGAGCCGGCACCATACAACCTGGTGACGCCGCGCTCCGCCTGCCCGAAATGCAACGCGCCGATCACCGCGCTGCAAAACATCCCGGTCGTGAGCTGGCTCGTGTTGCGTGGCCGGTGCGCGAACTGCAGGACGCCGATTTCCAAGCGATATCCGCTGGTCGAACTCGCCACCGGCGTCCTGTCCGCGTTCATCGCGTGGCATTTCGGCTATGGCGGTGAGGCGCTGGCCGCGCTGGCGTTCACGTGGTTCCTGATCGCGTTGACGATGATCGACTTCGATACGCAGTTCCTGCCCGACCAGCTCACCTACCCGCTGCTGTGGCTCGGCCTCATCGTGAGTCTGTGGCATCCCGTGTGGGCGGAGGGCGCGGCGCCGGTGGGCCCGCGCGAGAGCATCATTGGCGCGGCCGCGGGGTATTTGAGTCTCTGGAGCGTCTACTGGATCTTCAAGCTCATCACCGGCAAGGAAGGCATGGGTTACGGTGACTTCAAGCTGTTCGCCGCGCTCGGCGCCTGGCTGGGCTGGAAGATGTTGTTGCCCATCATCGTGTTCGCGTCGGGCGTCGGCGCCGTATTCGGTATCGTCTTCATGATCCGCCAGCGCCGCGGCAAGGAAACCCAGATCGCGTTCGGTCCGTTTCTCGCGATTGCCGGCTGGCTCGCGCTCATCTTCGGCCACGCGGTGGTCGAGCGTTATCTCGGCCTGTTCGCGCCCACCTGAGCCATGCCGCGCGGTTTTCGAGTGGGCCTGACCGGCGGCATCGCGAGCGGCAAAAGCACCGTCGCCAACCTGTTCGCGGCGCTGGGCATCACCATCGTCGACAACGATGTGCTCGCGCGCGAGGTCGTGGCGCCGGGCTCACCGCTGTTGCCGCAAATCGCCGCGCATTTCGGGCCCGAGGTGCTGGCCGCCGACGGCAGTCTCGATCGCGCGGCACTGCGCAAGCGGGTATTCGCGGATCCAGCCGAGCGCCAGTGGCTCGAAAAACTCACGCATCCGGTGATCCGCCAGCTCACCGATGAGCGCAGCGCCGCCGCGCCGGGGCCTTATTCCATCGTCGCGATCCCCCTGCTCGTCGAAACCGGCAGCAAGGACCGCTTCGATCGCGTGCTGGTCGTGGATTGCGAGCCCGAAGTTCAGCTCGCGCGGCTGCAGGCTCGCGATGGCACGACGCGCGCGCAGGCCGAGGCGATGCTCGCCGCGCAGGCCTCGCGCGCCGAGCGGCTCGCGGTGGCCGACGACGTGATCCGCAACGACGGCGACATCGCACATCTGCGCGATCAGGTCGAAAGACTGCATCGAACTTATGTCGCCGCGGCCGGACACCTGCGCAGATAGACCAGAGACAGACCGAGATAAGCGACATCCGCGGTTTACGCGCCCCACACGCTCCCGCAGAATAGCCCGATGGCAGAGGAAGCCCAGCAACAGCAGGAACCCATCGCGGAAGCCGCGCCGCTCGTATTCGAGCAGCCGCTCAACGAGCGCATGCGCACGTTCCTGCGCCTGGATTTCCTGTACAGCCAGGCGCTGTATCACAACGAAATGCAGAGCCAGTGGGGCAGCCGCGCCGCGATGGGCAGCCTGCTCGACATTCTCGCGATCGCGGCCCGCGGCGACGTGCGCGCCGACGTGCAGAAGGAGCTCGAGCGCAATCTCGCGCAGCTCAACGTGTTCCAGAGCAAACCCGGAGTCGACTCCGCGCGGCTGCGGACCGTGATGTCCAATCTACTGCGCCTGCGCGCCGACCTGGTCGCCTGCGGGTCCAACTACCTCGCCAGCCTGAAAGACTCCGAGTTCCTGTCCGCGATCAAACATCGCAGCGCGATCCCGGGCGGCACTTGCGAGTTCGACCTGCCGGATTTCTTTTTCTGGTTGAACCAGGCGACCGACAACCGCGCGCGCTCGTTCAACGAGTGGTTAGCCGCGTTGCGGCCGTTGTGCGATGCGATCGCCGAGCTGCTGTGGATCACCCGGCAGCATGGCAAGCCGCGCCAGGAGATCGCGCGCGGCGGCGTGTATCACATCACCTTCGAACGCGACACGCCGATCCAGCTGGTGCGCATCGCGCTGCCGGCGAACTCGGGGTTGTATCCGGAGACGTCGGGGTCTCACTACCGCTGCAGCGTGCGGTTGCTGGCGTGGAATGGGTTGAAGGAACGGCCGCAGCAAACTACTGAAGATGTGCCGTTCACGCTGACCTGCTGCACTTAGTCAGGGGCCGATGCCCCACTCTTCACGCAGCCGACGCGGCGGTCCGTTAGAATAATTAGAAGAATGGATCAGGGGAGGCTCACATGTTCGACAAATTCTCGCGTAGCTGGGAGCTCATCAAGGCGAGCAGCGCGGTGCTGCGGCAGGACAAGGAACTGCTGGTGTTCCCTCTGCTCTCGAGCCTCGCCGCTATTATCGTAGCCCTGAGCTTCATCCTGCCACTGGTCGCAACTGGCGCCTTCGCGCAATTGCACGACAACGGCGAGCTTCAGCCGCTGCACGTCGTGGTGGGTTTCGCGTTCTATCTCTCACAGAATTTCGTGATCTTCTATTTCAACGCCGCGCTGGTCGGCGCCGCGATGATCCGCCTCGAGGGCGGAGATCCGACGGTGTCGGACGGCCTGCGCATCGCGAACTCGAAGCTGGGCGCGATCCTGGGTTATGCCGCCATCGCGGCGACGGTCGGAATCTTGCTGCGCATGATCGAAGAACGATTGGGCGTGGTCGGTAGATGGGTGACCGGGCTCCTGGGTGTCGCGTTCACGCTGGCAACTTTCCTCGTCGTGCCGCTGCTGGTCACGCGCGACATCGGCCCGGTCGATGCGGTCAAGGAAAGCGCCTCGTTGCTGAAGAAAACCTGGGGTGAAAGCATCATCGGAAATGCCGGCATGGGGCTGGTTTTCGGCCTGGCGTATTTCGCACTGATCGCGCTCGGCGTCGCGACGGTCGTGGGCCTGGTCAATATTCAGAGTGGCCTTCTGGCGATCACGACAGGCGCGATGTTCATCGCCGCATTCATCCTGCTGGCCTTGATACAGGCCGCGCTGCAGGGCGTGTATTCCGCCGCGTTGTTTCGATTCGCGACGACGGGCAA
>JAKFFF010000014.1:0-6073 GCA_036677145.1 Alcaligenaceae bacterium | reverse complement strand
ATAGCTGTCGCGCAGCCAGCAATATCGATAGTCCCAGTTGCGCGTGGAATGCGCGGCCTCGGGAATGGACGTCGTCAGCGCGGCCAGCACCGCGCCGGTGTCCTCGTAGGTACACAACTTCAGAGTGATCGCCGCGCGAATGACCGCGTCCTGCCAGTCCGCCGGCACCGCGAGCGTACGCACCCATTCCTGCCAGTAGCTGAGCGTGGCGCTCTCGAACTCGCGCGCGAGCGCGCCGGGAGATTCCTCCAGCGTCTCGTCCGGACCGATGATGAAGTGCAGCGCCCGCTCGAGCACGATGGGCCGCCGCTCGAGCAGCGCCGCCAGCGAGGCGTCGGTCGTGAGCCGGTAGCTCAGGCCGTCGGCCGCGAAGCGGATGTGATGACTGCCGATGACGCCGGGCTCGCAACGTTCGCCGAATCCCGCGGTCGGCGTGAGCCGCAGCCGCACCGTGGGCCGGCCGCTGATCGGCACCACCGTGCGCACGAACATCATCGGGCGGAACACGCGGCCCCGCGAACGGAATCGCGGCGCGAAATCGATGATGCGTACCGCACCGCCATGGGTGTCGAAGAGCCGCGTTTCGATGAGCGCGGAGTTGCGTAGATAGTTCTGTTCGGAATGCGAGAAATCGAGCAGGTCGATCGCGAACACGCCCTGCTCCGCCGCGCCACCCTCTTCCCGCAACAAGGCGGAGAACACCGGATCGCCGTCCGGCCGGGGCAGGCAGGCCCATACGAAGCGGGCTCTTTCGTCGACCAGGGCGGCAACCTGGCAATTGCCGATCACGCCGTAATTCACGCACTCTCCACGTGCGTGAGCCGCATCAGCCACTCATGCACAGCGGCCGGACCCGGCAGCCACCACTCCGAGGTCACGCGCGGCCCCACGGCGACGGCGATGCCGTGATAACGGCGCACCGCCGCGAATCCGCCGTAATCGGTCTGATCGTCGCCGATGAAGATCGGCGTGCGGTCGCGGAATGGCGGTTCCACCATGAACGCGCTGACCGCGCTGTCCTTGGTGTGCACCGCCGGCTTGATCTCGATGACGGCATGGCCGTCGAGCAGCGCGAATTCCGGCACGAGCGGCGCCGCGAGTATCGCGACTTCCGCGCGCAACTGGTGTTCGAGATCGCGCGCGCCCTGGAAATGCAGCGCGAGGCCCGCGCCCTTGTCCTCGAGCTCGAGGCCCCGATGACGCGCAACCAGCTCGTGCAGGCCGCGCCGCACATGGGCGAGTTGTTCATGCACGATCTCGGCGACATACACCGCGCCGTCGGCGGAGCGGCGTTCGCAGCCATGCAGTCCCGCCACCGGCAAAAGCAACGCCCCGAACAGCCGGTCGAGGTCCGTGACGGTGCGGCCACTCACCAGCGCGATCGCACCATCCGCGGCCACCCGCAGCTCGCGCAGCAGATCGAGCAGCGTTGGTTCGACCACCACCGCGCGCGGTGAAGGCGCGAGTTCGAGCAACGTGCCATCGACGTCGAGGAACAGGCACCAGGGACCGGTGGGCACCGGCGGTTCGGGCCGCGCGGAGACCGGATTGCGCATCGCGAGCTGCGTCATCCCGCGAGTATATGAACCCTCGCGACGCGCGCGGCGCGAATCTCCACTAGTTAGACGTAAGACTTTTTCTACAAGCGGCCGGCGCCGGCGTGGCCTGTCAGACTGCGCCTACGCCGCGCGCTCGTGTATCAGTCGAACGGATGCCTGAGCACGATGGTTTGTTCGCGATCGGGCCCCGTCGAAATGATGTCGATGGGCACCCCGGCGAGCGCCTGCAGTCGTTCGAGGTACGCGCGCGCATTCTTCGGCAGCGCGTCGTACGACGTGACACCGATGGTCGATTCCTTCCAGCCCGGCAACTCTTCGTAGACCGGTTCGACTTCGGCAAATGCCTCGGCGAACAGCGGCGGCTGTTCTGACACCTTGCCGTTCGACTTGTACCCCACGCAGATTCGCAGGCTCTCGAGGCCATCGAGCACGTCGAGCTTGGTCAAACAAAGTCCCGACACACTGGAATTGATGATGGACCGGCGCAACGAAACGGCGTCGAACCAGCCACAGCGGCGTTTGCGCCCCGTCACCGCGCCGAATTCATGGCCGACGCGCGACAGGTGTTCGCCGTACTCGTCGAACAACTCGGTGGGGAACGGACCCGCGCCCACACGCGTGGTGTAGGCCTTGACGATGCCCAGCACGTAGTCGAACTCACGCGGCCCGATTCCGGTTCCGGTGGCGGCGAATCCACCGGTGGTGTTCGACGAAGTCACGAACGGATAGGTGCCGTGGTCGATGTCGAGCATCGCGCCCTGCGCGCCCTCGAACATGACGTCGCCGCGAGCCTTGCGGATATCGGCCAGCGCCTGCGTGACGTCGGTCACCAGCGGACGCACGCGCTCCGCGTATGAGAGCTGCTCGTCGAGCGTCTTCTGGAAATCGACCGCGGGCTGCTTGAAATAGTGCTGCAGCGTGAAATTGTGGAAGTCGAGTATCTCGCCCAGCTTGGCCGCGAATTTCTCGCGCTGGAACAGGTCCTGCACGCGCACCGCGCGCCGGGCGGCCTTGTCTTCATACGCCGGTCCGATGCCGCGGCCCGTCGTGCCGATGGCATTCGCGCCACGCGCCGCTTCGCGCGCCTTGTCGAGCGCGACGTGCGAGGGAAGGATCAACGGGCAATTGGGTGAAATGCGCAGCCGCGCGAACACGTCGACGCCGGTATCGATCAGCGTCTGCGCCTCGCGGAACAACGCCTCCAGCGACAACACGACCCCGTTGCCGATCAGGCACTGCACGTTCTTGTGCAGGATGCCGGAGGGAATCAGCGACAGGACGGTCTTCTTGCCGCCGATCACCAGCGTATGGCCGGCGTTGTGTCCGCCCTGGAATCGGGCCACGGCGGCGGCCCGCTCGGTGAGCAGGTCCACGACCTTGCCCTTGCCCTCGTCGCCCCACTGGGTGCCGATGATGATGACGAATTTGCCCATGATTACTCAGCGCCGCGCGGGCGCGGCGAAAAAAATACGGAGGACGATTTCAGCGCCGCGCCGGCGTGGGACTCTTGAAGTAGCGGAAGAACTCGCTGTCCGGTGTCAGCACCATGACGTCGCGATCGCCACCAAGAGAATTGCGGTAGGCCTGCAGGGAACGGTGGAATGCATAGAACTCGGGATTGCGGTTGAACGCCGTGGAGTAGATTCCCGCGGCCGCCGACTCGCCCTCGCCGCGGATGCGCTGTGCATCCGCCTGCGCCCGGGCGATGAGTTCCGTGCGCTTGCGCTCGGCCTCGGCCTTGATGATGGTCGATTCGCGATCGCCCTCGCCGCGCATCGTGTTCGCGATGCCCTCGAAGCCGCGCTTCATGCTGTCGTAAACGCTGGTCGCGACTTCTTCCTGCAGGTCGATGCGCTGCACGCGGACGTCGATGAGCTCGATGCCGAGCTTGGCGAGTCCTTCGCTCGATCGCTCCATGAATTCGCCGGTGATCTCCTGGCGGTCGGAGGTGACGATTTCGCGCAGCGTGCGGCGGGCAACGGCGTTCTTGATGCCGTCCTGGATGTTTTCGCCGACCAGCGTCTCGGCGCGGCCTTCGTCACCGCCGGTAGTCGCCTGGTAGAACCGCTCCGCGTCGTGAATGCGCCACTTGATGTAGTAGTCGACCGTGAGACCCTGGCTTTCGCGCGTCAGGAATTGCTCGCCGTCGAACCGGCGCGTGAGCACGCGGCGATCGAAGCGGACCACGTTGTCGATGAGCGGCACCTTGAAATGCAGGCCGGGCTTGTAGTCCTTGCCGATGATCTCCTGGATCTGCACGCGCAGCGCGAGCTCCTGCTCCTTCACGATGAACGTCGACGAAGTGACCAGCAGCACGATCGCCAGCAGGATGACCAGTAAACCGAGTACGCGCGAGCCCATTAGCGTTCCACCCGTTGACGTCCGTCCGTGACCGAGGTCGGCTCGGCATCCACGGTGACCGAAGGCCGGACCGTACCCGTGCCATCGGAATCGCGGCGCTCCATCAGCTTGTCGAGCGGTAGATAGAGCATGTTGCCGCTGCCCTGCTTCTGATCGATGATGACCTTGCGCGAGCGGCTCAGGACGCCTTCGACCGCTTCGATGTACATGCGCTCGCGCGTGACGTTCGGCGCGCGTTCATACGCCGCGACCAATTGGTTGAACCGCGCCGTGTCGCCGGTGGCCAGCGATACGACCTGCGCCTTGTACGCTTCGGCGTCCTGGATCATGCCGGCCGCGCGACCCTCGGCTTTCGGCAGGATGCCGTTTGCGTAGGCCTGGGCTTCGTTGATCATGCGCTGACGGTCGGCACGCGCCTTGACCGAATCGCGCTGCGCTGCCTGCACCGCTTCCGGCACCTGCACGTCGGTGATGTTCACGTTGCGCACTTCGATGCCGGCGCCGTACTGGTCGAGCGTCCGCTGCATGATGTCGCGTGTGTCCGAGGCGATGCGTACGCGCTCCGCTTCGAGGATGGCCTGCTGGTTGTTGCGTCCGACGACTTCACGAACCGCGCTCTCGCTGACTTCGGCCAGCGTCTTCTTGGGATCGCGCACCCGGAAGAGGAAATCCTTGGGATCGCGCACGCGGTATTGCACGGCCACCTGCAGCTCGACCATGTTGGGTTCGGCCGTGAGCACGCGCGACTTGATCAACTCCGAGGCGACACCTTGCACGTCGACCTTCGTGACCGTCTCGATCGGCCAGGGGAAGCGCCATCCCCAGCCGTTGGGCACCGTGCCTTGATACGCGCCGAAGCGCTGCACGACACCCTGATAACCGGGCGAAACCGTATAGAAGCCCGTGGCCAGCCAGATCGCGATCAGGATTATCCCGATGTACAACAACGGCGTGCCCGAACGGCCGCCGCCGCCGCCGCCGCCGAACAGCGATTCGATGCGCTTCTGCCAGTCCTTGAAGGCCTGGTCGAGGTCGCTGCCACCCGGGGAGGGTTTGCGACCCCAGGGATTGTTGTTACTTCCGCCGGGTTGGTTCCAAGCCATAGATTTCAGCTACTTCGGTCAGTGGGCGCTTCGGGCGGGCGCAGATTGTAGGTAGGGGCCTGCGGCCGTACAAGTTGAGTCGTCTGGGAGCACCAGCACTTCGACCCCCGGCTCGCGCGCCCATTTGAGCAGCTCGAATTCGGAGAGTTCAGTGTCGATCTCGAACGCACCGTCTTCCGCAATACGTTCGGCAAGCACGAGGTTCGCAGAGTATAGCCGTGCCCGCACCTCGCCCGCCCCAACCGGCAGGCGCAGAGTCACGCGGCGCGCCACGCGGGCCAGCCGCTCCGCGACCGCTTCGCGCAGCAGATCCAGGCCCGTGGACTTCGCGGCCGACAGCCACACGTGGGTGGCGCGGCCGGATTCGTCGCGGTCGATGCGTGGCGGCGATTCGATGCGATCGATCTTGTTGAACACGAGGATCTGCGGCAGATCCGCGGCGCCGATCTCCGCCAGCACCCGATTCACCTCGTCGATGTGTTCATCGCGCCGCGGATCGCTGACATCGACCACGTGCAGCAGCAGCGTGGCTTCGCGCGCCTCGGTCAAGGTCGACTGGAACGCCGCGACCAGTTCGTGCGGCAGTTCGCGGATGAATCCGACGGTATCGGCCACGACGACCTTGGTGTTGCCCGGCAGCGTGATGCGCCGGACGGTCGGATCGAGCGTCGCGAACAACTGGTCCGCGATGTAGGCATCCGCGCCGGTCAACGCGCGGAACAAGGTCGACTTGCCCGCGTTCGTGTAGCCGACCAGCGCGAGCGAAGGAACCGGAATCTCGGCGCGCTGCTGGCGTCCGGTTTCGCGCTGCTGCTTGATCTTCTCGAGCCGCGCGGTGAGTGTCTTCACGCGTTTGCCGAGCAGGCGGCGGTCGGTTTCGAGCTGCGTTTCGCCGGGACCACGATTGCCGATGCCACCACCGCGCTGGCGCTCGAGGTGAGTCCAGCCGCGCACCAGGCGCGAGGCGATGTGCTTGAGCTGCGCGAGCTCCACTTCGAGTTTGCCTTCGTGGCTGCGCGCGCGCTGCGCGAAGATGTCGAGGATCAGGCC
>JAKFFF010000013.1:0-4592 GCA_036677145.1 Alcaligenaceae bacterium | reverse complement strand
TACGCGCGGCCGATCCTCACCGGCGAACGCACCGCGCTGAATTTCCTGCAGACGCTCTCGTCCACCGCCACGATCGCGAACCGTTACGTCGAGGCGGTCGCCGGCACCGGTTGCCGCATCCTCGATACACGCAAGACACTTCCGGGTCTGCGGCTCGCGCAGAAATACGCCGCTCGATGTGGCGGCGCGCAGAATCACCGCATGGGTCTGTACGACATGGTGCTCCTCAAGGAAAACCACATCATCGCGGCCGGCTCCATCGCAACCGCCATCGCGGCCGCGCGCCGGAACTCTCCCGGTGTGCCGGTCGAGGTCGAAGTGGAATCCCTGGGCGAACTGGACCAGGCGCTCGCGGCGGGCGCGGACATCATCATGCTCGATGAACTGACGCTCGATGACATGCGTATCGCGGTGGAACGCAATCGCCAACTCGGTGGCAAGGCGAAACTCGAGGCCTCGGGCAGCGTCACGCTCACGACCGTGCGCGAAATCGCGATGACCGGCGTCGATTACATCTCCATCGGCAGCATCACCAAACACGTACAGGCGGTCGACCTGTCGATGCGATTCGAGTTCGTCGCATGAACCTGCGCGTCGTGCCGCTGCTGTCGATCGCAGTCGCGATCGTCGTTGCGCTGGGCGCCTGCGCGCGCCACGACGCGGATACCTTGCCGGGCACGGTCGAACGCGATCGGATCGAGCTGGCCGCGGAAGCCAACGAATCCATCATCGAACTACCGTTCGCCGAAGGCGCGACGGTGAAACCCGGCGACATCGTCGTCGTGCAGGATCGCGTGATGACGGGCGCCGAGGTCGATGCCGCGCGCGCGCAGCTCGCCGAGGCCGAGGAGCGCGTCGCGGAGCTGAAGGCGGGCCCGCTCGCGACGACCATCCGTGCCGCGGCCGCGCGGCGCGACCGCGCCCGCGCCGAACGCGACGACGCGGTGCGCGAACGCGACCGCCTGCTCGACCTGGTGTCGCGCAGTCTCGTGAGCAAGTCCGACGCGGACCGGCAGGCCGCCGCCGCGAGCGCCGCCGAGGCCAGCCTGCACGAAGCCGAGGCGGATCTGCGCGAACTGCAGCAGGGCACTCGCGCAGAACAGCTCGCGCAGGCCAGGCGCGCCGCCGACAGCGCACGCGCACATCTCGCGGGACTCGAAACCAGCGCCTCGCGCCTGGAAGTGCGCGCACCCGTTGCCGCGACCATTGACGCCCTTCCCTATCGCGTGGGCGAGAAACCCGCGCGCGGCGCCACGGTCGCGGTGCTGCTCGCGACGACGGCGCCGTACGCGCGCATTCACGTGCCCGCTCCGCTGCGCGCGCGCGTGAAGGTCGGCACGGTCGCGACACTGCGCGTCGACGGCATCGATCAGGCGTTCCGCGGCCAGGTGCGCTTCGTCGCGAGTGATGCCGAGTTCACTCCTTACTACTCACTCACCGCCGCGGATCGCTCGCGGCTGTCGTTCGTCGCGGAAGTCGTGTTCGACTCCGAAGATGCCGCGGCGATTCCCTCCGGTGTTCCCGTCGACGTCACGCTGGAGCTGGACGCGTCGTGAATGCGCCTGCCAGGACGGCCGCATCGGCCGCGGTGGCAATATCCGCGCGGCGGCTCACGCGAAAATTCGGCGACAAGATCGCGGTCGATCACATCGATCTCGACATTCCGGCGGGACGCATCTATGGATTCCTCGGTCCCAATGGCTCGGGCAAGTCGACCACGCTGCGGATGTTGTGCGGCCTGCTGCTGCCGAGTGATGGGCACGCCGAAGTCCTGGGCCTTTCCGTGGCGACGGACGCCGAAGCCATCCGGCGCCGTCTCGGCTACATGCCGCAGAAATTTTCGCTGTGGGACGACCTGACCACCGACGAAAACCTGCGTTTCATCGCGGAGCTGTACGGCCTCGAGGGCAATGTCGAAGCGCGCATCGCCAGCGCGCGCGCCACGTACAACCTCGACGAACTGCGCGGCCAGCGCGCCGGCACGATGAGCGGCGGCCAGAAGCAGCGCCTCGCGCTCGCGGCCGCGACCTTGCACGAGCCGGAACTGCTGCTGCTCGACGAACCCACCAGCGCGGTGGACCCACAGAGCCGCCGCGACTTCTGGGAGCGGTTGTTTGGCCTCGCCGACGCGGGGGCGACGATCCTCGTGTCGACTCACTACATGGACGAAGCCGAACGTTGCCACGGGCTCGCGATCCTCGCCGAAGGTCGCGTGGTCGCCGAAGGTTCGCCACGCTCACTGATGGCCGGAGTCGATGCGGACGTCCTCGAGATCGAAGACGCCGACGGCAGCGAGGCGCCGCGCGTGTTGCAACCGCTGCCGTGGGTGCACGGCGTGACGCAGCTCGGCACGCGGCTGCGGGTGCTCGCGGATCGCAACGTGCAGGATCCCGCACGGAAACTCCGGGAGTTGCTCGCCGCGCACGGCATCGACGCGCGCATCACGAAAACCTCCGCGAGTCTCGAGGATGTTTTCGTCGTCGCGACGAGGCGCGATCCGCGTGCCGGCTAACAAGTTCACCTCCTCCCTGCGGCGGATGCGAGCGGTTGCGACCAAGGAAGTGCGCCAGCTGTCCCGCGACCGCGTGACGTTCGGCATGATCGTCGGCGTACCGCTCATGCAGATCATGCTGTTCGGATTCGCCATCAATTTCGACGTGCGCAACATCGCGACCGTCGTGCAGGACCAGGCGAACACCTCCATGTCGCGCGAATTCATCGCGCAATTGCGCGCGACGCAGGTGGTGCGCGTCGCCTACACCACGGAGTCGGCGGCGGAGGTCGACCGGCTCATGCGCGAAGGCCGCGCGAGCATGGCAGTCGTGATCCCACGTGATTTCGAGCGGCGGCTGCAATCGGATACCCGCGCCGTCGTGCAGGTTCTCGTCGATGGGTCTCAGCCCACGCTCGCGAGTGTCGCGACCGGCATCGCCTCGATGCCCGTCCTCGCCCGTCACGGCGCGGGCCCCTATTCCGGCGGAAACCGCCTGACGCCGCGGCGCATCGAGGTGCGCACGCTCTACAACCCGGAAAAACGCACCGCGGTGCAGATCGTGCCCGCGCTCATCGGCGTGATCCTCTCGATGACGATGGTGCTGTTCACTTCCGGCGCAATTGTCCGGGAACGCGAACGCGGCAATCTCGAGTTGCTCATCGCCACGCCGCTCGGCCGGCTCGAGCTGATGATTGGCAAACTACTGCCGTATATCGTCATCGGGCTGATCCAGACCACGCTCATCCTCATCGTCGGGTCCGCGTTGTTCAACGTGCCGGTGGTCGGCAATCTCGGGAATCTCTACGCCGCCGCGCTGCTGTTCATCGCCGCGTCGCTCGGCCTCGGCCTGTTCGTCTCGACGCTCGCGAAGACGCAGTTCCAGGCCTTCCAGCTTGCGTTCCTGACGCTGCTGCCCTCGATCCTGCTGTCCGGGTTCATGTTTCCGTTCGAGGGAATGCCCGAGGCGGCGCAATGGATCGCGCAGGTTCTGCCGCTCACGCATTTCAACGTGATCGTGCGCGGCATCATGCTGCGCGGCGCGGACCTTCCCGAAGTGTGGCCGCAGGTCGCGAAGCTCGCGGTGTTCATCGTGATCA
This sequence comes from Alcaligenaceae bacterium, assembly GCA_036677145.1. Lineage (GTDB taxonomy): Bacteria > Pseudomonadota > Gammaproteobacteria > Steroidobacterales > Steroidobacteraceae > CADEED01. The sequence continues at coordinate 1,001 of JAKFFF010000013.1, read as the reverse complement.
TGCTCACGGTGGCGGTGGCGCGTTTCAAGAAACGCCTCGATTGACGGAACCTCGACGCCGGGAGACAGTCTGTTCGCGGGCAACAAACACTCGCTAGACTGCGCGCCGGGGGAAAAATGGAACAGAAATCTCAGATTGAACGTGCTCACGCGTTTCGCGCTCTGCACGAGAGCGGCACGTTCCTGATCGGGAACTGCTGGGATGGCGGATCGGCTCGCATTCTCGGTTCGCTCGGCTTTCCCGCGTTGGCGACCTCCAGCGGCGCCTGCGCCGGAACCTACGGCCGGCTCGACCACGGCGTCTCCCTCGAGGAAACACTCGCGCACGCGAAACTCATCTGCGATGCCACCTCCCTGCCCGTATCCGGCGATCTCGAGAAGGGTTTCGGCGACGATCCCGCCGCCGTCGCGCAGGCGATTCGCCGCGCCGCGGAAGTGGGACTCATCGGCGGCTCGATCGAGGATTCCACCGGGCGCAAGGACGATCCGATCTTCGACGCCACGCTCGCGACCGAACGCGTGGCCGCCGCCGTCGAAGCGGCGCGCGCACTTCCCTTCCCGTTCACGCTGACCGCGCGCTCGGAAAATTTCCTGCTCGGCCGCAATGACCTCGACGACACGATCCGCCGCCTGCAATCGTTCGAGAAGGCGGGCGCGGACGTGTTGTTCGCGCCGCTCCTGCCGACACTCGATGCCGTGCGCACGGTGTGTGCCTCGGTGCGCAAGCCGGTCAATTTCATGGTCGCGGTGCCCGGCAAATCCTTCAGCGTGCAGGAGCTCCGCGACGCGGGAGTCCGGCGCATCAGCTTCGCGACATCCTTGTATCGCGGCGCGATGCAGGGGCTTGCGGACGGCGCGCGGGAAATCCTCGGCAGCGGCACGTTCGGCTACCTCGATCGCGCGATGCCGGGTGGCGAATTCGCGCAGCACCTGCGGGGGTCGTGAGCGTGGCGTCCTGGAATCGCCGAGAAGCCATCGGCGCGGGACTCGCGGCTGCCGCGG
>JAKFFF010000012.1:0-42058 GCA_036677145.1 Alcaligenaceae bacterium | reverse complement strand
CGCGGCCGGCCGGCTCGGTGGCGCAGAAATCGTGCGGCAGGAAATCGAGCGTATCCGAGAGGCGGTAAACCACCGCCTGGTCGGCCGTGAGCGCGAGCGGCGTAGTTAGATGGGGTGCGACCTCGGCGTACCGGGCCACGATGTAGAAATCCGTGCCGTCCCAGATGGCGCCGGCGAGTACCCCGCCGCGCACGCTGAGCCGAACCCAGGAACCCGGCCGTCCCTGCACCGTTCCGCGCAACAGGCGCGTGGTGGCAAGCGTCGCCTTGCGTGCGGCCGGCAGTCCACCGATCAGCCGCTCGTTGGAAGCCAGATCGAGATCGAATCGCTGACCGTAGGCTTCGAACTGTGCGCTGCCGGCGCGCGCTGCAATCGCTACGGGCTCGGCGTACTGGATGCGCATCGACTGGCCGTGCGCGGCCGTGAGCATCCCGAGGACGACCAGGGTCGCCACCATCCACTTCTTGAATCCCACCCTGTCTACTCCCCGTCTTTGGACGGTGTTCTCGCGAGCAGGATCATACGGACGTCATCCGCCGCCGGCCAATCCCACGAGCAGAGTCACCCACAGCGCGGCCAGCAGCAGCCAACTGGCGAAATATGCCCGTATCCGCCAGCGCAATTTGTTCGGACCCAGGTGGATAGCCGTGTGAACGACCCGCATCGCAACATAGGCCCAGGCCAGCGTGACCATGAGGACGCCGGTAACGCCCGTGATCATCGCGGCCAGGCAGACCACGTAGAAAAGCGTCGGCGCCTCGAACAGGTTGGAGAAATTGCGCGACACCTTCTGCGCGTTCGCCGGTTCGGTCGCGCCCTGGAAAAGTCGATAGAAATTCGCGTCGATCTGGCCGGCCTTCACCGCGCCGACCCGGGCCCGGAACATCCGGACGAGCACGAACATCGTGAGGAGAACCATGGCGGCCATGGGATACACGAGACTGAGTACGGACATGAGCGCTCCCGGAAGTTCGCGAAGGGTCAAGCGGCGGACCCATGATAGGTGATCGGCGGAAATTCTCTGAGATCGGAGTTGCTAGCCACGACATGTACGCCGCCCGGCGCAAGTAGTTTGATGGCGGGATGTCGATGCCGGCCCGGGCTCTGGCCGCGAGATGGTTCCAGGCGCGCGCGGCCCTCGAGGACTTCCAGGGAGCTCCGGCCCTTTCGACGATGGCGCTGTGCCGGTTCAGGGCCACGGTCGCCGGGCCCGATACGCGGGCCTGCCCGGGTAGGGCCGGTCGAAATCTCGGGGGTTATCGCGCCGGACCCGTTGATCGGGCCGGACAGACGCCGCCCGCGCCGCCTGTCCGGGGCGTGGACGGGCTCTGTTGCTGTAGACGGACATAGGTGGGCCTCGGATCCGCCCTGGAAGGGTGCGGACCGGGGGGCCGACGACCATTCCTTGGGAAATTATTCGCATCGGAACCGGGTTTCCTGTACCGTCGCCCGCGGATTTGCTGATTCTTCGTTGATGCGACCCCGCATTCCCGGGCGTCGAACCCGCAAAGTATTCTGCGAACCGGCCGGTCAGGGCCTCATCTGTCACCCGTTTCTCTTTTTTCTGTGAGTTGTTTGTGACGAAACTTTACGTTGGAAATCTGCCTTTCTCCGCCACTGAAGACCAGGTGCGCGCCCTCTTCGCAACCCATGGCACCGTCGACAAGGTGTCTCTCGTGAACGATCGCGAAACCGGCCGCCCGCGCGGCTTCGGCTTCGTGGAAATGCCGAATGCCGATGCCACCCGCGCCATGCAGGCGCTCGATGGCAAGGATTTCGGCGGTCGTCCGCTGAAGGTTAACGAAGCCCAGGAGCGTGATCGTGGCGCCCCGCGTGGCAATTTCGGTGGTGGTGGTGGCGGCGGTGGCCGCGGCCGCTATTGATACATCGAAGTAGTTCGATTAAACGGCGCCTTAAACGGCGCCGTTTTTTTTGGTTGGTTCGATTCGATAGATAGGTAAACGAAATTGATGGGTGAGAGGGTGTGAGCGGATGTCGCCCGTGCAGGGGTGGGTTCGCTTTTCGCCGGGTCATTCGGGTGTTTGTTAGCGCGAGATTCGGGCCGCCGGCCGCGTATGGGGAAATTTGGTCCGCGATTTCCTGATAGGGACTGCCTCCGCTCGAAGTCACCTCTTGCCGGCTTCGTGCCTTGCGAAGTTAGGTACCCGGCCCGCTCACCCACCCCTGCACGTGCGCCCTCCGCTCACACCCTCTCCTTCGTTCGAGTTCGTGCCCCTGGCTTCGGAACGAACAACCAAAGGGTGGCGGAGTTCGGGAAAAGAGCGGGCTGGAGGCGGCGCAGTGAAATCGAATCTCGCGGCTCTCTTTTCCTTTCTCCGCGACCGTTGGTGATTGGGGGGCCGAAACGTGCGCAGGTTGTGGACGCACGACGGTGCACGTGCATGACCGAGTGAGCGGGCCGGGTACGCAACCTCGCAAGGCACGAAGCCGGCAAGAGGTGACTTCGAGCGGAGGCAGTCCGTATCAATTCACCTCGGACCAAATTTCCCCATACGCGGCCGGCGGCCCGAATCTGGCGCTAACAAACACCCGAATGGCCCGGCGAAAAGCGAGCTCGGTCATGCGCGGGCGACGGCGTGCGACCGCAACCTTCTTACTCTCAAATCCCCAGAATCACCGATACCCCCGCGCCTGCAGGGTGAAGAGCTTCGCGTAAATGCCGTCTTCCTTCATCAACGATTCGTGATTGCCGCGCTCGACGATGTGCCCCTGGTCGAGCACGACGATCTGGTCGGCCATGCGCACGGTGCTGAACCGGTGTGAGATCACGATCGCCATGCGCCGGCCCATGAGCGAACGGAAATGTTCGAACACTTCGGCCTCGGCCGCGGCATCCATCGCGGCGGTCGGTTCGTCGAGCACGAGGATGTCCGCGTCGCTGCGCATGAATGCGCGTGACAGTGCGATCTTCTGCCATTGTCCGCCCGACAGTTCGCGGCCGTCCTTGAACCACTTGCCGAGCTGCGTCTCGTATTGGTTCGGCATTTCGTTGATGAATCCCGCCGCGCGGCCCTGCGTGGCCGCCTCCTTCCAGCGCTCGCGATCCTCGAACGCGCGCACGTCGCCGGCGCCGACGTTCTCGCCGACCAGCAGCTGGTAACGCACGAAGTCCTGGAAGATGACGCCGATGCGCCGGCGCAGCACCTGCGCATCCCATTCCTGCAGGTCACGCCCGTCGAGCAGCACCCGTCCGGAGGTCGGCTTGTACAGCCGCGTGAGTAGTTTGATCAGGGTCGTCTTGCCCGAGCCGTTCTCGCCGACCAGCGCCAGGCTCTGGCCGAGCTTGATCTGCAGGTTGATGCCGGACACCGCGATGCGCGTTGACCCCGGATAGCGGAATTCGACGTCTTCGAACTGCACGCCCGCGCCCGGGTCGGGACCGCTGACGGCGGTGCCGGTCTGCGGATCCACGGGTTGCTCCAGGTACTCGTACAACGTCGACAGATACAGGTTGTCTTCGTACATGCCGCCGATCGCGCCGAGACTCGCGGTCACCGCGGCCTGCCCCTGACGGAACAACATGAGATACATCGTCATCTCGCCGAGCGTGATCGTGCCCCGCACCGCGGAGATCGCCACCCAGGCATACGCGCCGTACAACGCCGCGATGCTGATCATGCTCAGCGACAATCCCCAGCCTTCGCGCCGGATCGTGAGGTTGCGGTCCTTCGTGTACAGGCCTTCGTATATGGCCTTGTACCTTCCCAGCAGCAGGCGGCCGAGATCGAAGAGTTTGACCTCCTTCGCGTGGTCCTCGCGCGCGAGCGCGGTTTCCAGGTACGACTGCATGCGCGTCTCGGGCGCGCGCCAGCGGAACAGCCGGAAGGCGTCACCCGAGAACTTGGTCTCCGCGAAGAACGCCGGCAGTCCGCCCAGCAGCAGCATCACGACGGCGATCGGCGAGAAATGGGCCAGCAGCACCGAAAAGCTCACGATCGCGATCGCGTTCTGCAGCAGCCCCGAGGTGCGCATCACGAGCGAGAGTGGCCGGCTCGAGGCTTCGCGCCGGGCGCGGGTCAGCTTGTCGTAGAACTCCGAGTCCTCGAATTGCGTGAGCTCGAGGGTCAGCGCCTTCTCGAGGATCATCACGTTCACGCGGTTCGAGAGTTTCGCCTTCAGCAGCGATTGGCACAGCGTGATGCCGCGGTGGCACGCCGTAATACCGACCAGGATGAGGGCCTCGATCACCACCCACATGATCACGGCGTTGTAATCGGGGCCGGCCGCGGTGTTCCGGGTCGCGGCCGCGTCCAGCACACTGTCCACGATACGTGCGCCAACCCAGGCGACGGCCGACGGCAACACGCCCGCCAGCAGCGTGACGAACGCCAGCAGGAACGAGAGTTTGCGGCTGGTGGTCCAGACGAGCCCGAGCGCGCGTTTGCTGTAGCGGAAAACCCCGAAGAACTGACGCGGGGAATTGAGGGCTTCGCCGTGGACGTCGGGGGCTTTGGCGATTCTGGGTGGGGCGGTCATGTGGACCGCGCAAGCCTAACGTGAAACGGGCAGGAAAAAACGTCAGCGGACGGCGACAGGTGCCGGCGCACTCGCCGGGGGCGGCGGCATGCGGTAATGCCCGATGATGGTGTACCGGAACAGGATGTCTTCCTCGCGGGCGCCGGCGCCGATGTTGTGAATCACCAGGGGCACGCCGTCGGACTTCAGGTCGCTCACGATGCCGATGTGCAGGATGCCGCGGCCGAGATCCCAGGCCACCACGTCGCCGGGTAGATAGTCCGCCGGCATACGCGTGAGCGGCCGGGAATACCCCGACCGCTTGAACCAGGTCATGAGATTCGGGACGCGACGATGGTCGATGTTCGGGTCGGGCTTCGACAATCCCCAGCGGGCCCGGTGGGGGTACGCATCCCAATGCGCGGCGAGATCCTCATGAACCTGGCGTTGCAGGTCGAGTGCGCGCGCCGCCCGTAGCGCCCGCACGATGACATCCGTGCAGACGCCACGCTCGGGCGACACATCTCCGCCCGGATAGCCCAGTTTTCGATAGGCCGGATCGTAATGCACGGTTACGCCCACCTGCGCGCGGGCCGCGACGACGATATCGGGGTTGTTTGCGACCGCCGCGCCGCTGAACGCCAGCAAGAGAAGGAAAACTAACCGCACGGTCAGAATCTATCAGCGTTCTGACCCTTTGGAGTGATTGAGTAGCGCGGCCCGCCTCGCTAACGTACCGCCCCATGTCTGTGCTCACGATTTCCGGTCTCTCGAAGACCTACGCGTCTGGTTTCAGCGCCCTGAAGAATGTCGACCTCGAGATCCGCCGCGGCGAGATCTTCGCGCTGTTGGGTCCGAACGGCGCCGGCAAGACCACGCTGATCAACATCACCTGCGGCATCGTCACGCCGTCGGCCGGCACGATCACGGCCGATGGCCACGACATCGTGCGCGACTTCCGCGCGGCGCGGACCAAGATCGGCCTGGTGCCGCAGGAACTCGCCACCGACATGTTCGAGACGGTGTGGAACACCACGCAATATTCGCGTGGCCTGTTCGGCAAACCGCGCGACGCGGCCTTCGTCGAGAAAGTCCTGCGGGACCTGTCGCTGTGGGACAAGAAGGACTCGAAGATCATGACGCTGTCGGGCGGCATGAAACGCCGGGTCATGATCGCGAAGGCCTTGTCTCACGAGCCGACTATCCTGTTCCTCGACGAGCCCACCGCCGGCGTCGACGTGGAGCTGCGGCGCGACATGTGGCAGATGGTCCGCGGCCTGCGCGAGCGCGGCGTCACGATCATCCTCACCACGCACTACATCGAGGAAGCCGAGGAGATGGCCGATCGCATCGGCGTCATCAACAAAGGCGAGCTGGTCGTGGTCGAGGAGAAACACGCGCTGATGCGCAAGCTCGGCAAGAAGCAGCTCACGCTCACCTTGAGCCAGCACCTGGCCCAGCTCCCAGCCACTTTGGCGGGACTGCCGCTCGAGCTCGGCAAGGAAGGCTCCGAGCTCATCTACACCTTCGACACCCAGGCCGCGGAAACCGGAATCGCGGCGCTGCTGCGCAAACTCAACGAACAGGGCATCGACTTCAAGGACCTGCACACCACGGAAAGTTCGCTCGAGGACATCTTCGTGAGCCTGGTGAGGGCGCGCCGATGAACATCCACGCCATCCATGCCATCTACTCGTTCGAGATGTCGCGCACCTTCCGCACGGTGTTCCAGAGCATCGCGACGCCGGTGATCACGACCTCGCTGTATTTCGTGGTGTTCGGTTCCGCGATCGGCTCGCGCATGGTGAGCATCGACGGCGTGTCGTATGGCGCGTTCATCGTGCCGGGACTCATCATGCTCACGGTGCTGACCGAGAGCCTGAACAACGCCTCCTTCGGCATCTACATGCCGAAGTTCTCGGGCACCATCTACGAGCTGCTCTCCGCGCCGGTCTCCGTGTTCGAAGTGCTCGCGGGGTATGTCGGCGCCGCGGCCACGAAGTCGGTGATGCTGGGCGCGATAATCCTGGCCACCGCGCGGCTGTTCGTGGAATTCGAGATCCAGCATCCGTTCGTGATGTTCGGCTTCCTGATCCTCACGTCGGTGACGTTCAGCCTGCTCGGCTTCGCGATCGGCATCTGGGCTGACAGCTGGGAGAAGACCAGCATCGTGCCGACCATGATCGTCACGCCGCTCACCTTCCTCGGCGGCAGTTTCTATTCGCTGTCGATGCTGCCGCCGGTGTGGCAGAAGATCACGCTGTTCAACCCGGTCGTTTACCTGGTGAACGGCTTTCGCTGGAGCTTTTTCGGCAGAGCCGACGTGAACGTGATCCTGAGCATCGGCATCACGTTCGTGTTCATGCTGATCTGTCTCGGAATCATCGTGTGGATGTTCCGCACCGGCTACAAGCTAAAGAACTAGCCGAGATCAGCGCGGCAACCAGGCGCGAAATTCCTTCGACGCGACGAACTGCGCGAAGACCGGATCGGCGCTGAAGATCTCGCGCGTAAAATGCAGATCGAATCGGGTTGCCATGTCGCGGTACGCGGCCACGGCATCCGCGTGGCGAGCCAGTTGCACCAGCAGCGTGGCCCGCGTGTCGTATCCCGCCATGCGATCGGGCTCGAGCTGGATCGCGACTTCCGCGTATTTCAGACTGTTGGCCAGGTCGCCCGCCGATAGGTACGCGGCCGCCCTCAACAGGTTCGTGACGCTGTCGGCGCCGATGCGTTTTTCCATCGCGTCGAGCCCCACTAACATTCTCGAAAAATCCTTCGTCAGAAAGTAGTGGTCGAGGAGCAAGAACGACGCCGCGGGATCGTCGGAATATTTTTCCGCCAGCTTGGCGAGGATGCGGGCGTGCTCCTTGTTCAGTCCGGCAAGCGATGCGTACGACGACTGGATCGAAAGCATGATGCGGGAGTTCGAGATCGGATCCGGCAGCTCCTTGAAGAGCGCCAGCGCCTCCGCGTACTTTCCGCTGCGCTGCAGGTCACCGATCCTGCGCAACCGTTCCATCGAGGAGCGATCGACGTTGTCGAGACCGAGCACGCGGGCGAGCAGGCCCGGATCGCTGGTGTTGAACAACTGCGCGATGCCGCCGATGGTGACGCTCATGAGCTGGCCCGTGGAAAGCTGGAACCAGTCGACCGCGCGCGTGCGGCCCGCCTTGGTCTCCAGGACATACTCGGCGTAGTCGAACCCGTGGTCGCCGAGATCGAAGCGAATCAGCGCGCGCGCCGGGCGAGTATTCGTGACGCGCATGAACTTGACGGTTCCCTGGCCGGTTTCGAGACTCTGCATGAACCCTGCGACCACGCGACCCGCGCCGACCGATTCGGCGCCGCGCGCGAAGTTCTCCTGTTCGTCCGGCGAGAGCCCCTGCACACGCGCCGCACGCAGCGCGAGTTCGCGAATGTCGATCATCGACGCCGCGGCTTTCGCGTCGCGCTCCGTGAACGCCGTTGCGATTGCCTCGCCGAATTGCGCCGCGGCCGCGCGTTCGGACGCCGCATCGGTTACCTGGGCGGATGCACCCGTCGAAAAGAGGAGGACTGCGAGCCATGGAAGGGTCTTCATGGACGCCTTATGCCAGAAGTGGCGCGTCCGCTGCCGCGCAATCGCGCACATTCCCGCGCGACGCCGGCAACCTAACTTCTTGATTCTCAACTACTCGATGTACGCCCCGACTTGCGGGCAAAAAGAAACGACCCCGCGCCACAAGGCGGGGTCGTTCCTACTTCACAATGGAACGCCGGATGGACAAAGCCATTCCCGGCAATCCCTTCCCGGTATCTTTATGCGCGCCCGAGGCGCGACATCACGCGCGGCGTCCGGTGAGCAGCAGTCCGGCGCCGATGACGATCGCGCCGATGCCCGCCCAGACGGGGACGTTCACGGTTTCCTTGTCCTTGATCGACAGTTCGATGGGGCCGACCTTGGCGTCGTGGGTTTCCTTGGTGTACGAGAACTTGCCGTAAACCAGCCCGAGTACGCCGGCGACGATCAGAATGATTGCGATGATTTTTGTAGAGCTCATGTCGATCCCTGCCTGAAGTTGTGGAGAGCTTGCCTGTGCGTCGCGAGGCCAACCATCGACCATGGTCACATCGCGATGTGAGACGCTTCCTACATTCTCGATCGACGTCAGTCGCAAAGCCAGTCGAGCAGGCGTTCGCGCACCCGGGCGTCGGTGAAGTAGTTATGGTGGTGCACGACGTCGCCGGTGAGCCGCAGCGAATCAGTGACTTCAGGACCGGGACGGTGGCAGTCCTCGCTCGCGACCACGAGGTCGGTGGCCACGTCGCGGGAATACAGGACGGCGTCGCCGGCGTAGTGCGCGCCGATGGTGTGCCAGCGGATCGATGCGGCGCCGGTCCCGGGTGTCGTCGGCACCACCATCTCCGGAGTCACCGTTTCGATGCCCGGCAATCCCGGCTCCGCGCCCAGCGCCACGCTGCGCATCAACGCCAGCGCTCCTTCGAGCGTCGGCAATGCGTGGCGTGCCGGCAGTGACGCGAGCAACGCGACGTGACCGTTGAGCCAGGCAAGCGGTTCACGCACCAGTGGCGTGCCGTGGTTGGGACATCCGACCTGGCAGACGTTTCGTACCGGCAGGCGGCCGTCCGCGGCGAGCGCCCGCGCCAGCAAGCCACCTCGACCGTGCCCCACGATATCAACCGGCTGAGTTCGCGCTGGCAGCTGCGCGAGCAGCCAGACGAGATTCTCCGCGACGCTGGTCGCGAGTGTCGGATGTGCGAACGCGAGCACCCGGCCCTCGTATTGCTGGACGATGCGGCCGAACGAGGGATCGGCGAACCACGCGCCGAACGCCGAGTCCGGCGTACCGAACGTACCGTGCAGCAGCAACAGCAGGGGCCCGGTATCGAGCTCTCTCCACTTGGGCATCGATCGCCGGCCACCCGAACCCACGGCCGTGATGTAGTTAGGTCGACGGAAACGCTCCCAGCGCGCCGTCGTCTCGCGGGCGCCGGGCTCGAGAACCCTGTGGCCCGGCCACATCAACACGCGCATCGCGCGGTGGGTGAGGCCCGTGGCCCGGACGTCGAGCGGGAAGATTGCCTCCTCGGTGTCGCCCGGCAGCGGCAGCACGAAGCTGGACACTCCGTCCGCGCAGGTCTGCAACATGGCGTATGCGATGCCCGGGCGCCGCGGCACGATGAGTTGTGGCTGGATCACGGCCGCGCTGCGCGTGCGCAGGCCCGCATCGTCGCGCTGCTGCGCTTCGATCTGCATGTCGAGCCACGAGGCGAGCATGACATCGGTGCCGGCGGCCGCCGCGGTCAGCGGCAGTGGATCCGAATCTCCGGGCTCCATCGCGCCGGCCACCCGCGACAATTCGCCGCGGAATCCCGTGGCGCGCAGCGTGATGCTGGTGCCGGGAAACTGCTCCCGCGCGCGCGATCCTAGGATGGGGATCGAGACCGTCACGCATCGAGACTAATCGGGTTGTTCCAAGGTAGATAGTCGGCCCTAAGGCCCATACCGTCGCGCCTCGGGGAAACCCCGGGGCTTCATCAGGGAGGTGACGGAGCTGGCGGGGTCACCGTGCTGGTGGGCGGCGGGATCGAGGGTTGCGGAACACTCATCGAAGATGCCGGCGGTGTCACCGAAGGATTCGGCGGAGGAATGGAATTCGCCGGGGGAACGACGCTACCCGCGGCGGGAGGCGTCGGCGGCGGAGATGTCATCGCGGGAATCGACTGCGGCGGTACCGTGGGTGAAGCGACCGGCGTGGTCGCATTCACGGCTACGCGCAGATTGCCGACATCCGAAGTCACGAGCTCGACGGAAAAGTTAGCCCGGCCACGCGGATCGCTGACCAGCACGTTCGCGCCTTCGCCGAGAGTCACGTTGAATTGATCCGAACGCAGTTGCGCGTCGAGCGCACGGCGGATGTTGCGGGCGATCGCGAGATCGTCCGTTCCCGACAGCACCGACACCGTGATCTCCACCGGATCGCTGCCATCGGGTGGTATCACGCGGAACAGCAACTCACCGCTGTTCGACGCGCTGCCACTAGGCCGGATATTCCATGCTTCCGACAGTGGCGGATCGCTTGCCGCGAAGGCCCCATGTGTCAGGAACGCAAACGCGGACACGCAGGCATACGCGCGGAATTTCATGTGGCCTCCTGCCAGATGCGCCCCGGCGGATCCCGGGGCGCGCCTGCATGACAAAGACAATGTCATTCGCCTTCGATCTTGACGCTCACGTTCTGCACGGTCGAATCGACGAGTTCGAGCGCGAAGTCCGGCTGACCGTCCTTCTTCTTGATCGTGATGTCGTTGCCGCTGGCCTCGACCACGTAGCGATCCGGGCTCAGTTTCGCGGCGAGCGCGTCGCGCACATCTTTCACGACCTTGTTCTCGTCGCGGCCCGGCATGACGTTCACCGTGATGTCGGTCGGATCGCCTTGTCGAGGTGTCACGCGGAAGACGATGTCACCCGCCTTGATCGCGGTGCCTTCGAGTTCGATGTTCCATTTGTTGTACACGAGCGTCGACTGCGCGAAGGCAGCCGTCCCCAGCAAAAACGAGGAGACGAGGCCCAAGCCAATGGCACGCGAGATTTTCATGGTAGCTCCGCAGTCAATTTCGTTGCGGACATGTTGCGCCGGGTGGCGCGGTGCGGGAGCCAGAGCGGGGGGCCGCTGCGCGTAAGAATTGCACACGTCGGCTGTGGGGCCCGGGTCCAACGTATTGTCATCACGCGCCGCGGGCCCTCAAAAACAAGGCAGCCTTGCAGCTGCCTCGAGAAGGCGCGCAACACTTCCCATCAGGTCGGGAGGCGGGCGGGGAACCCGCTGGCCGCGCGCGCTATTGAATCCCCTCTATCTAACTAACCGCACTTCGAATCACCGCAGTTCAAACAGGTCATGCAGCCGTCCATCATGACGACCGCGGCCGTGCTGCACTTCGCGCACAGCTGCGCCCCTTCCGGAAAATGCGATTTGGCGAATGCGTCGGTCTGCTTCGTGCGTTCCACGAATTCCGCCTTCTTCTCGGCGATGATTTTCTGTGAGTGTTCGTCGAGCTCGATCTTCTTCAGCAGGCCGATCATCTGCAGGTGCTTCTCGATGACGTAGCCGAGCTCGGCGATGATCGACGGCATGAACTTGCCGCCGGCCTGCCAGTAGCCGCCACGCGGATCGAACACGGCCTTCAGCTCGTCGACCAGGAACGTCACATCACCGCCCTTGCGGAACACCGCGGAGATGATGCGTGTGAGCGCAACTATCCACTGGAAATGATCGAGGTTCTTCGAGTTGATGAAGATCTCGAACGGGCGGCGCTGTTCGTACGGCGTGTCTTCGTTCAGGATGATGTCGTTGATGGTCACGTACATCGCGTGATCGGATACCGGCGTCTTGATCTTGTAGGTGCTGCCCACGAGCATCTCGGGGCGCTGCACCTCTTCGGTCATGCGCACGACCTTCGAGGAACGCCCTTGCCGGTCGTGCGTCATCTCCACCGCGGGGGCGAGCTTGACGATCTCCGCGGCGGCCAGCTCGGCGGCCTTCTCTTCGGCGGTCACCGGCTTCTGCACGCGGTACTTCGAAATCTTCTTGTCTATCTTGATGGCGGCCATTGTCTTTCCTCTGTTCCGGGCGGCGAACTGCCCGTCAGAATTTCCCGTAGTAGCCTTCTTTGAGTGCGTCGTAGAGATTCGCGGCGGAGTGTTTCTCACCGTCGTATTCGATCTCTTCGTCTCCCTTCACCGAAATCTCGGAGCCGTCCTCGAGCGTGAACACGTAGGTCGTGTTCTTGAGGTCGTCCTCTTTCACGAGCACGCCCTGGAACGCCTCGGGGTTGAAGCGGAACGTGGTGCAGCCCTTCAGATCCTTCTCGTGGGCGTACAAGTAGATGTCTTTGAAGCTCTCATACTTGTAATCCGTAGGCACGTTCGCAGTCTTTGAAATGGAGCTGTCGACCCATCTCTGCGCGGCGGCCTGGATGTCGACATGTTCCTTTGGCGTGATGTCATCCGCCGTCGTGAAATATGCAGGCAGTTGTTCGGCCGGGCTCGTTGAATTCGGCATCGCACGCGGATTGATGAGCTCGCGATAGGCGAGAAGTTCGAATGAGAAAACATCGACTTTCTCCTTGGACTTCTTGCCCGGGCGGATGACGTTGCGGAAGTAGTGATGCGCGAACGAGGGCTCGATGCCGTTGCTGGCATTGTTCGCGAGCGAGAGCGAGATCGTGCCGGTGGGCGCGATCGAACTGTGATGCGTGAAACGCGCGCCGACGTTCGCGAGCTGGTCCACGAGCCACGGCGCCGTCTCGGCGATGCGCTGCATGTAACGGCTATACCGTGCGTGCAGGATGCGGCCGGGAATGAGATCGCCGATCTTCCAGCCGTCCTTCGCCATCTCCGGACGCTTGCGCAGCATCTCGGCCGTCACGGTGAACTCTTCCTTCATGATGGGCGCGGGACCCTTCTCCTTGGCGAGTTCGAGCGCGGCCTCCCAGCCGGCGACCGCCATCTCGCGCGAGACGTCTTCGGTGAACTTGATCGAATCCTCGGCGCCGTACTTCATGCCGAGGCAGGTGATCGTGCTGCCGAGCCCGAGGAAACCCATGCCGTGGCGGCGCTTGCGCATGATCTCGTTGCGCTGCTGCTCGAGCGGCAGGCCGTTGATCTCGCAGACGTTGTCGAGCATGCGCGTGAAGACCTTCACGACTTCGCGGTATTCGTTCCAGTCGAACTCGGCGAAATCCGTGAACGCGTTCTTCACGAAACGCGTGAGGTTCACGGAGCCGAGCAGGCAGGAGCCATACGGCGGCAGCGGCTGCTCGCCGCAGTTGTGTGCATGGAAGCCGTTCGCATCGAACTCGTTGACGCCCGGGATCTGCACGTCGTAGACGTCTTCGACGCCGGCCGGCTGCACGCTTTCGACCGTCGCGACGAAGCGCTCGCGGTTCAACATGCGCTTGTAGTTGGCCAGCAGACCGTGCAGGCGCGCGCGCTTGGCGGTGTCCGCGAAATCCACCAGCTCCGCGAAACGGGCGACGTTCGCGCCGGTGATCACGAGCTCATGATCGGTCTCGCGGCGGTGCTTGTAGATGGACGACGCGATACCCATGCGCAGCAACATGCGCTGCGCGCCTTCGAGCAGCGACAGGTCGTGCTGCGCGAGGCGCACCGACACGCCCTTGAGCTGCGTGCCCTGGACGCTGCCGTCGGCATCGAACAGGCCGCGCAGGAATCCGCGATGGAAATCACTCGAGGTGCGCTCGATCTCGGGGGTGACCGTGATGCGGTCCGAACGCATGCCGAGTTCGCGCGCGAGGTTGCTGATCGAGTTCATGCTGAGGCGGAATTCGCCGCGGCGGGAGACTTCCTGCCAGCCCGAGTAATCCGCGCTGTGATTGAAGCCGCGCGCCGCGTGCAGCGCCGCGGCCATCACCGAATGCGGACCGCTGACGTCCACGTCGCTGTTGCCGACCGCCGAACGCGCCCACACCGACAGGACCGCGCCCTGCTCGGTGACGCGTCCGTCGCCGACGAGGAGCCCCATGAGGTAGCCCTCGCCTTCACCCTTGCCATTCGAAGAATGGTCGTTCGAAGAATGGGCGTCAGCCCAGGAGCCCGCGGCGCGGTGATCCTGCAGCAGCACGCGATCGCCCGCGACGAGGTCGCCGGCCGCGCACCACTCGGACGCCAGGCGCCAGCGCGTCAGCGTCGAAATGCGGCGCACGCGATGATCGGCCGTGAGGCGCAGCGAATAACCTTCGTCGGTCATCACGCGGATGACCGGCTTGGTCGCGGTGCGGAAGAAGCCTTCCGCGGCGCTCGCATGATCCTTGCCGTCGACCCGCGCGGTGAACTGCTTGCCGATGAGCTCGGCGACCTGGCGCGGACCTTCGGCCGTCTGCACCCAGGTGTCCGCGGTGACGCAGGGGTTGGTCGCGCGGATATTCTCGCACCACCAGTTGTTGTTCATCTCATTGACGCGGTCGATGAGGATGAAACCCGGCTCGGCGAAATCGTAGGTGGACGACATGATGACGTCCCACATGCGGCGCGCGGGCAGGGTCTTGTAGATCTTGCAGCAGACCAGGCCGTCTTCCCGCGACACGTAGTTCTTCGTGGTGGGCCATTCGCGCCAGATGAACTTCGTCTTGTCGTCGAGTTTGTGCTCGGCCGGATCGTATTCCTTGGTGAGCAGCGGGAAGGCCAGATTCCAGTCCTGGTCTGCGCGCACCGCGGCGATGAAGTCGTCGGTGATCAGCAGTGAGAGATTGAACTGGCGCAGGCGGCCGTTCTCGCGCTTGGCGCGGATGAATTCGAGCGCATCGGGGTGGCCGATGTCGAAGGTGCCCATCTGCGCGCCGCGGCGGCCACCGGCCGACGACACGGTGAAACACATCTTGTCGTAGATATCCATGAACGACAGCGGACCGGACGTATACGCGCCGGCTCCGGACACATAGGCGCCGCGCGGACGCAGCGTCGAGAATTCATAGCCGATACCGCAACCGGCCTTGAGCGTCAGACCCGCCTCATGGACCTTGTTGAGGATGTCGTCCATCGAATCGCCGATGGTTCCCGACACGGTGCAGTTGATCGTGGAGGTCGCGGGCTTGTGTTCGAGCGCACCGGCGTTCGAGGTCACCCGGCCGGCGGGAATCGCTCCCCGCCGCAGCGCCCACACGAATCGTTCGTTCCACTGTTCGCGCACGGATTCATGTTCGACGTCCGCGAGGGCACGCGCGACGCGTTTGTAGGTGTCGTCCATCGTCTTGTCGACGGGCGAACCATCTTTGGCGGACAAGCGGTATTTCTTGTCCCAGATGTCGAGCGACGCTTCCTGGAAAGGAATGGCATCGACGTCTTTCTGCTCGAGTTTGACCACGCTATTCATGGATGGGACCTGTCCCCCGTTGTTCCGGACACGCTCTTTCTGAAGGAGCTTGAAGATTTACGTCCGAACCGAAGAGAAAGAACGACCCATCGCCCGCGTTTCCGCGAGTCAGCGTGTCTATTTGGAGCGACTGCTGTCAGACAGCCGCCATTCCTCTCCCCGGCTCCCCAACCACGAGATGTCGTGACACAACATCTTGTGTTGGGGTCGAAAGCCTAGGCCCGAGAAAACGGCTCGTCAAGAAACATTGTTGTCATAATCGCAGTGCAATAAAGCCTTGCACGCTCAATGAGTTACGCTATTTCCTGCGGTGGTGGAGCGGTGTCAATAAGGCTCTTTTTTACGCAATGCAGGAAACGGGCCGCACACAATATTTTGTGTCCACCCCCTGCCCACCGGCTACCCACAAGTCATCCACAACTTGTTGAGTGATCCGCCCGGGCCCACGCCCGCAGGGTCGGCCAAGGTGGCTCCCCGATGCGTGATTTCAAGGCACTTGAACGAATGAGTGTGGCCCGCAGAAAGGGTGCATCCAAGACGCCGGGCTACCCCCGGTAGTTAGTCACTCACACTGAAAGCTGTTAAGGAGAGAGTCATGACTGTCGTGCGTTACGAGCCCTGGGGCCTGTTGAACCGTTTCCGCCGCGAGCTCGATCAGACATTTGAAACCGGCGCCACCGCTGCGTCTTGGACGCCGGCGGTCGATGTCCACGAAGAGGCGAAGCAGTTCATCGTGCGCGCCGATCTGCCGGGCGTCACCGCGAAGGACATCGAGATCACCGCCGAGAAGGGCGTGCTGAGCTTGCGGGGTTCGCGCAACTTCGAGCAGAAGCCCGATGACGGCCATTACTCGCGCATCGAGCGCGTGACCGGCAAGTTCGTGCGCAGCTTCACGCTGCCCGAGAATGTCGCCACCGACCAGATCAATGCGAAGTTCAAGGACGGCGTGCTCGAGCTGACGATTCCGAAGATCGCGAAGCCGGAGCCGCGACGCATCGAGGTTCAGGCCGCGTAACCCGAGCGAGGCACTCGACCGGAACTCACGGAG
Source organism: Alcaligenaceae bacterium (assembly GCA_036677145.1). GTDB lineage: Bacteria > Pseudomonadota > Gammaproteobacteria > Steroidobacterales > Steroidobacteraceae > CADEED01. The sequence continues at coordinate 25,639 of JAKFFF010000012.1, read as the reverse complement.
GGGACAGACTCGAAGCCTGTCCCCTCTTTGTTTGGTGCGCGAAATGTCCAGATATCCAGCCTGTGCCGCGGTTTTCTTCCTCACGGTGTCGGCCGCTCATGCGGCGCCAGACGCAAACACGGTCCAGGCATCCTGTCTCGACGCCACCGATCGCGGTGAGCCTGGCGCAGTCGCCGCGGCGGTCAAGGATCTGTCGGCGCGTCTCAGCGACGCGCAACGCGCGTTGCTCGAGCGTCCGTTGACTCGGGAAAACGCCATTGGCTGGTCGAACCTTCCGGTGGGTGTCGTGCCGCGCACGGGACTGCGCCTCGGTGACCTCGATGCGGCCCAGACCGCGGCCGCGCAACGCGTGTTCAGCGCCGCGCTCTCGGCCTGCGGCAACGACCTGCTTCGTGAAGTCCGCCTCGCGGACGACTACCTGATCCCCTTCGACAAGCGGCCGATCGGTTGGGACGGTCGCAATTACTATCTATCGGTGCTCGGTTCGCCGGTGGCGAAATCTCCGTGGCTGCTCCAGCTGGGCGGCCATCACCTCGCCTACAACCTCACTTTCAACGGCCGCGAAGCGGGAGCGACGCCGCTGTTCTTTGGCAGTGAGCCCATTCGCTTCACGATGAAGGGCGCCGAGCACGAACCGCTCACGGTTCAAAGCACGGCGATGTCGAATCTCGCGAAAGCGATCGCCGTACATCCCGAGGCGCAGCTTTCCGGCACGTTCACGGACGTGGTCAAGGGTGTGGTGGTCGAGATGGTCCCGGGCCAGCTTCCCAAGGGCGGTACCGACGTCGGATTCCCGCACACGTATCCAACGGGCAAGACCGATCGCGGCATCGCGTACGGCGCACTCACCGCGGAACAGCAGCAGCGGGTGCGCGACGCGCTGGAGAGCTACGCATCGTTGCCGGGCGCGGCGATCACGCGGCCGCTGGTGAGCGCGTACGAATCGTCCGCGGCGCTCGCACAGACCTATATCGGCTACGCCGGCGCGACCGATCTCAGCGCCAAGGGCTCATACGTACGCATCGATGGCCCGCGCATCTGGATGGAGTTCGTCGTGCAGCCGGCGGTCGCCAATCCTGCGGAGCTGCACTATCACGCGTTGTGGCGCGACAAGCAGGCGGACTATGGCGGCGAGGTCGGCGGTCACTGATGAAGGCGCCCGCGGCGCTGCTCGCATTGCTGCTCGTGGCCTCCGGACCGTCGGCGGACGCGCACCCGGCGCCGAACTCCATCCTGCGTCTCGACTTTCGCGCTGATTCGGTCGGCGCGGAACTGCTCGTTCCGGTTTCGGAGCTGGGCTTCGCGACGGCCGCGCAGCCTTCTGTCGACACTGTCGCCGCCTATCTGATGCGGCACGTCGCAGCGGAGACGGCCGGCGGCGAACCCTGGCGAGTCGAGATCACGCAGGTGCGCGCCACGACCTATCTCGAACACGAGTACTTCCGCGCGGAGCTCACGTTCGCGCCGCCCCGGGGAGCGGCGGCCGGGCATTTCGTCCTCGTGAGCGACGTGATCACGCACGAGATCCGCAATCACGTGATCTTCGTGGTGGCGGAAGCCGAATTGCTCGGCGCGCTGCAATACCCCGCGCGCCGGCTCGATATCAGGCGCCCACCGGCAACGCCGGCGTCAGGCGCGTTTCGCCGGCCGGGCGAGCGCGCCGCCCTTGTCGGCAATGCTCTGCATGAGCCCATTCCACGAGTTGACGAACGCCGCGGCGCCTTCGCGTTGTAACTGTCCGGCGAGCTCATCGGCATGGATGCCGGCGGACGCGAATTGCGCGAGGACTTTCTCCGCGTCGCCACCCTCGGGGTCCATGATTTTCCCGACAGTGCCGTGCTCGGCCATCGCATGCAGCGTCTTTTCCGGCAGCGTGTTGATCGTGTCGGGCGCGGCCAGCGCCTCGACGTAGAGCGTTTCCGGCGCCTGCGGATCCTTGTTTCCCGTGCTCGCCCACAACAACCTCTGCGGCATCGCGCCCGCGCTGGCCAGGCGCTGCCAGCGCGGTGAATCCAGCAGTTCGCGATACGCGCGATAGGTTCGCTGGGCGATGGCGATTCCGAGCCGGTTGCGCAGGCTGTCCGGCACACTTTGCGCGACCGCCCGGTCCCAGCGGCTCACGAACAGCGACGCGACGGAGGCGACGCGCGGATCGCGACCCGCGGCGATACGCCGCTCGATGCCACGCATATAGGCCTCCGCGGCCGCGAGGTACTGCTCGCGCGAAAACAGCAGCGTGACGTTGATGGGAATGCCACGGAAGATGGACTCCTCGATGGCGCCCTCGCCCTGTGGCGTTCCCGGAATCTTGATGAAGAGATTCGCGCGCCCCGCTTCGCGGTGGATGCGTTCGGCGGCCGCGATGGATCCTTTCGTGTCGGCCGCGAGCAGCGGTGAAAGCTCGAGCGACACCCAGCCGTCGAGGCCCCGGGTGGCCTCGTTTTCCGGCCGAAACAGGTCCGCCGCACGCCGCAGGTCCGCGATCGCGAGATCGAGGAAGATGGCGTCGCCGGACTTGCCCATGCGCGCCAGGCGCAGGATGTCCGCGTCGTAGGAAGGGCCGCCGCCGATCGCGCCCTCGAAGATCGTCGGATTCGAGGTCAGACCGGTGATTCCGAACTCGCGGATGTATCGCTCGAGAGTGCCGTCATCGAGCAGCTCGCGGGTGATCTGGTCGAGCCACAGGCTTTGACCTGCGGAACGAAGCTGCTGGAGAGGTTTCATGGGTAACTCCGGAAAAAGCGTCCGCGGTTCGGGGACGGCCTCGTTTCGACCTGCCAGCGGGCGATTCATTCCGCCGCGCGGCACTCGGCACGGGCCGGCGCGGAATTATCCGACGCGCGAGCGACCGCCGGGGTTTCCGGCGTCCCTCAGCGCGCCGCTCCGCCTCGGAGGATTCTCGCCGGCAGCGTGATCAGCGCCCGGAGGAAGCCGAAAACGCCCTCGACCGCAATGCCAAGCAGGCGGAAAGGCAGCGACAGCAGCCAGACGATTGGCCATAACAACAACGCGAGAATCGCGAGGGGCCAGCAGAACACCAGCAACAGGAGCCACAGGAGAAACTTGATCATCGTTTGATATCCTCGCGTCATGCCAATCAGTCGTTCAAATCCCAGGCAAATCGCCTACTTCGTCGCCGCGACGCTGCTCGCCCTGACGAGCCACGCCGCCCTCCCACAAGCCGTGGGTGAAACCCCGGTGCCGACCCTGGCGCCCATGATCAAGCGCGTCTCGCCGGCCGTCGTGAACATCGCCACGCGCGGCACCGTCCGCGAGCGTTCGCCCCAGAACCCGCTGCTCGAGGACCCCTTCTTCCGCCGGTTCTTCGACATCCCCGACATGGGCCCCCGCGAGCGTCAGTTCCAGAGCGCCGGCTCCGGAGTGATCTTTGACGCGAAGAACGGGCACATCGTTACAAACGCCCACGTGGTTGATAACGCCACCGAGATCACCGTGACCCTGCAGGACGGCCGGGACCTCACCGCCACGGTCGTCGGCAGCGACGTGCCCTCCGACGTCGCCGTGCTCAAGGTCTCGCCCGAGAGCCTCATCCAGGTCGCGATGGGCGACTCCACCAAGCTCGAGGTGGGCGACTTCGTGGTTGCCATCGGCAATCCCTTCGGCCTGCAGCACACCGTCACCTCCGGCATCGTTTCGGGCCTCGGCCGATCGGGTATCAATCCGGACGGCTACGAAGACTTCATCCAGACCGACGCCTCGATCAATCCGGGCAACTCCGGCGGCGCGCTGGTGAATCTCAGGGGTGAACTGGTCGGCATCAACAGCGCGATCCTCTCGCGCTCGGGCGGCAACATCGGCATCGGTTTCGCGATCCCGGTAAACATGGCCCGCAGCATCATGGATCAGCTGCTCAAGTACGGCTCGGTAAAGCGCGGTTTGTTAGGCGTGAGCATCTACTCGCTCACGCCCGACACGGCCAAGTCGCTGAACATTCCGAACACGCAGGGCGTGCTGGTTTCGCAGGTCACCGAGGGCTCCGCCGCCGACAAGGCCGGTATCAAGCCCGGCGACGTGATCACGAGCATCAACAACCAGCCGATCAAATCGAACAGCGAGCTGCGTAATGCGATCGGGCTGGCGCGCGTGGGCGACAAGCTCGAAGTCGCGATCATCCGCGACAGCAAGCCGCAGGTGATCACCGCAGTGATCACCGAATTGCCGCAGGCCGCGCCTTCGGCCGGCACGAAAGCGGCGCCCGGCGCGCAGGGTGATGCCGCCACCGTGCATCCGGGACTCGCCGGCGCGACGCTCGCGGACGCGCCCGAGGGCGGAGTTCTGATCCGCGCCGTCGAGCCGCGCAGCGCGGCCGCGCAGCTGTTCCGCGCCGGCGACCGGATCGAGGCCGTCAATCGCACGAACATCGCCAACCTCAAGGACTTTCGCGAGATCGCCAAGCGCGGCGGCGCGCTGGTCCTGAAGATCCGCCGCGGCAACGCGGTGGTGCTCGTGCCCCTGCGCGCGCCGTGAGGCGCGCGCGTGTATCGGACCTGCGCGCGCCGTGAGGCGCACGCGAATATCGAACTTGCCCGCGCCGTGAGGCGCGCGCAAGCATCGGAGTACCGCACCCCTTGAGTTGTGACGTCCTGGTGATCGGCGCCGGCCCCGCCGGCTCCATGGTGGCCGCGCTGCTCGCGCGCCGCGGCTACCGCGTGCGCGTGCTAGAGCGTCAGAAATTCCCGCGTTTCTCCATTGGAGAAAGCCTGCTCGCCTGCAGCATGGAGCTGCTCGAGGAGGCCGGCATGGTGGAAGCCGTGTTGTCGCGCAATTTCCAGTTCAAGAACGGCGCCGTGTTCGACCGCGACGGCGCCCACTCAGAGTTCAACTTCGCCGAGAAGTCGAGTCCCGGTTATCCGTTCACCTTCCAGGTGCCGCGCGCCGATTTCGACGCGACGCTCGCGCGCGAAGCCGCGCGCCAGGGCGCGGACATCCGCCACGAAGTGGAGATCACCGCGGTCGACTTCAGCGGCGATACGCCGACGGTCACCAGCCGCGCGGCCGACGGGGGCGAAGAGCTGCATCGGCCGCGCTTCGTGCTCGACGCTTCGGGCTTCGGCCGCACGCTGCCCAAACTACTCGACCTGCACCGCCCTTCGGCATTCCCGCCACGCGCGGCGATTTTCACGCACGTGCGCGACGCCACACTGGCGGGTGCGTTCGACCGGCAGAAGATCCGCGTCGGCATTCATCCCACGGACCGGGAGGTGTGGTCGTGGCTGATTCCCTTCTCGAACGGAACCGCGTCGGTGGGCGTCGTGTCGTCGGTCGATCATCACCGCGCACGTTCGGGTTCGCTCGAAGAACAGTTCTGGCAGGCCCTGCGCGCCGAGCCGCGCCTTCATGAACTGCTCGCGAACGCGCAGACCGTGCGGCCGGTCGGCGACATGGTCGGTTATTCGGCGACGGTCACGAAACTGCATGGCCGGCATTTCGCGCTGCTCGGCAACGCGGCCGAGTTCCTCGATCCGGTGTTCTCGTCGGGCGTGACCATCGCGATGAAGTCGGCGAGCCTCGCGGCCGCGACGCTCGACCGTCAGTTCAAGGGCGAGAGCGTCGACTGGGAACGCGATTTCGCGCAGCCGCTCATGTACGGCGTGGAGACCTTCCGCAATTTCGTCGCCGGCTGGTACGACGGCAGCCTGCAGGACGTCATCTTCTTCCCGCGCCAGCAGGACAACATCCGCCGCATGATCTGCTCGGTGCTCGCGGGATACGTCTGGGACCGGGACAATCCCTACACCGGACCGCAATCCGGCCGGCGGCTGCGCGCGCTCGCGGAACTCTGCCGGGGTAGTTAGTCAGCGCGCTCGGTCGGCGAGATCGAACGGCACGACCGGAAACACGCCGCGCAACCGCTGGAACCCGGCATCGTGCTGCGCCAGGTCGCGGGCCGCGAGCCGCAGGTATTTGCGCAGGTGCGGATTCAGGTGATTTTCGATGCGCGCTGGATCGAGCTTGCGCAGCAGGCAGAACAACGCGAGCGCGTGCGCCATTTCGCCCTCGTTGAGTTCGTAGTCCGCCGCGGTGAACGCCGCGTTCGCCATGAACACGCCGAAACCCAGGAACACCGTCGCGAGGTCGATCGCGGATTCGTGCAGGGATTCGCCGCCCGGCGGCGCTTCGTCGAGTGTCTCGACGAGATAACGCGCGAGTTCGTGCGCGAACGTTGCGACCAGCGGCGCAGGCTCGATACGGTCGGGCTGGTACGTGATGACGGGCAGCCGGTCGGCGCCGAGCGCGAGACCCGGGCGCACCTCGGGCCGCGGTTCGACCGCACAGGGCCAATCGGCCATGCCGGCGTGATCGCGCACCTGGCGAAACAACGCGGCGGCACCCGCGTGGCCGCTCATGCCGCGCTCGGGGAAATGCTCCTCGGTCGGCAACACCAGCGTCGTCTCGAGGAATTTCGGGTATCCACCGCAGTTGCGCAGCAGCCAGGCGAAAGCGTCGAATTGCCAGTCGCGGCGTGACGCATCGAGAAAGGATTTCGGCTTGTTGAACGAGGTGCGCATGTCGACGCGAACCATCATGGCACGCGTTCACCACGAACCCTCATGCCATTTTTTTGACTCGACATAACACGCGGTGACGTCCTGACTACCGGCGCTGCCGCGCGAAGAATTCCGGAAATGAGTGTGCGTTCGCGGAATTGCGCACGGCGACTCACTCGGGATTTCCGCCAAACGCCGACGTTAAGTGCCGCTCACGCACAGGCGTTCACGCCGCTGCTCGCGCGGTAGTTTGGCCAGCGCGCGCGTCGCGGCGTAAAAAGCCGGCAGATCGCGCTGCTGGTCGGCGAGCAGCCGCTCGAATCCGGGCACGCAGTCGTAGTAAGTCGCAAGCGAGGCGAGCCGCGCGTTGTTCGGTTTACCGTCGAGTTCGGCGGCGAGCTGCGACTGGGTGCCATTCCGCGCATCGAGCGCCTTGAGCTCGGTCACGAGACGGGCGAATACCTCACCCTTGCGCGCGCGCATCTCCTCGGGCGCCATCGCCGATGAATACAACGCCGCGAGCTCGCGCCGGTGGCGCGCGACGATCCGCATTCCCTCTGCCTGCCGCTCGCGCCGCTTCAGGTACTTGTCGAGATCCGCCTCGCGTCCGCGGTACTTGAGCCAGCGCGCCAGGCCTTCGCGCTCGACGGTCACCGCGAATGCTTCGTTGAACGCACTGTCGTCTGGGATGTAGACCACCTGGTGCGACAACTCGTGGAACAGGATGGACGCGAGCTCGTCGTCGCCGTAACCGAGCATCGTGCTCAGGATGGGATCGTTGAATTTTCCGAGCGTGGAATACGCCGGCACTCCACCGACCATCGAATCGAAACCCCGCGCGCGCAATTCGGCGGCGAATTTCCCGGCGCGTGCTTCCTTGAAATAGCCGCGATACGCGACACAGCCGACGATCGGAAAACACCATTCGTGCGGCTCGACCGAAAACTCCGGCGTCGCCACGACGCTCCAGACCACGTACTCGCGCTTGAGATCCGCGTACGAGGTGTAGCTCTTGTTGTTAGGCAGGCCCAGCTCGCGCGCGGCGAACTGGCGCGCCTCCCGGACCGATTCGAGGCGTTGCTTGAGCTCGGGCGAGGACTTCGGGTCGGCCAGCACCCGGTCTATGGGCCGGCGCGCGGTCAGGATCTGAAACTGTCCCTTCGCGGCCTGGGCGACGTACGTAGTCCCGCAGCCCGTGAGGCCATGGCATGCGGCGACCGTCAGCAGAAAGGCGAGCAGGTTGCGGACTTTGGTTAACATGAGCTGCATGCAAGTGTACTTGGTGGGTGGCGCGGTCCGGGATCGCCTGCTCGGGCGGGAAGTCGCCGAGCGGGACTGGGTCGTCGTGGGCGCGACTCCGGCCGAACTCGAACGCGCCGGGTACATTCCCGTGGGCCGCGATTTCCCCGTGTTCCTGCACCCGAAGACGAAAGAGGAACACGCGCTGGCGCGCCTGGAACGCAAGACCGGGCCCGGCTATCGCGGCTTCACGACCGAACACTCACCCGACGTCACGCTCGAGGACGACCTCAAGCGGCGCGATCTGACCATCAACGCGATGGCCGAGGACGACGCCGGCCAGATCATCGATCCTCACGGGGGCCAGTCCGATCTCGCCGCGCGGCTGTTGCGTCACGTGTCCGACGCCTTCGTCGAAGACCCGGTGCGCATCCTGCGCGTCGCGCGCTTCGCGGCGCGTTACGCGCCGCTCGGTTTCCGCGTCGCCGACGAAACGATGGCGTTGATGCGGCAGATGGTCGCGGACGGCGAAGCGGACGCGCTGGTCGCGGAGCGCGTGTGGACCGAAACGGAAAAAGCGCTGGGCGAGCCCTGCCCCGACGTGTTCGTGAGCGTGCTGCGCGAATGCGGCGCGCTCAAGGTCATTTATCCGGAAGTCGACGCGTTGTTCGGCGTGCCGCAACCCGAGAAATGGCATCCCGAGATCGATACGGGGGTTCATCAACTGCTGAGCCTGCGCGAAGCGGTCAAGCTCGGCGGCGGAGTCGCGGTGCGGTTTGCCGTGCTCATGCACGACCTCGGCAAGGGCAAGACGCCCGCCGCAGTCCTGCCCTCGCATCATGGCCACGAAGATGCCGGCGTCGCGCTGGTCGAGCAGCTGTGCGCCCGGCTGCGCGTGCCTAACAACCTGCGAGAGCTCGCGGTCATCACGGCGCGTTACCACACCCACGTGCACCGCGCCGAGGAGCTGCGTGCCGCCACGGTGCTGAGCACACTCGAGAGCTGCGACGCGTTGCGGCGGCCGGAACGTTTCGCCGATTTCCTGCTGGCCTGCGAGGCGGACGCTCGCGGCCGCACCGGACTCGAAGCCCGCCCCTACCCGCAGCGGGAATTCTTCACCCGCGCGCGCGCCGCCGCGAGCGCCGTCGTGCTCACGGCCGAAGAGCGCAAAGGTTTGTCAGGCCCGCAGATCGGCGAAGAACTCCGGCGCCGGCGCATCGCGAAAATCGAGGAACTGAAGGCCGGCTGCGCGACGCCTTGAACGGATACTTGTTGCCACGCGCGTTGCGGCCATCCCGTAAACTGCGTGCCCCGACACCACAGAACCGCGCATGTCCTACCTCGAAGCGATCATTCTCGGCCTCGTCGAAGGCATCACCGAATTCCTGCCGATTTCGAGCACCGGGCATCTGATCCTGGCGCAATCGCTGCTCGGCCTGAAAGGACCCGCGGTCGACGCGCTGGTCATCGTCATCCAGGGTCCCGCGATCCTCGCAGTGTGCTGGGAGTTCCGGCAGAAGTTATTGCACACCGCCTTCAGCCTGCATCGAGAGCCGGCATCGCGTCGCTTCGTGCTCAATCTGCTGATCGTTTTCCTGCCGGTCGCGGTGCTCGCCTTGCTGTTCGGCGATGAGCTCAAGGCACTGCTGTTCAACCCCATCACCGTGGCCATCGCGCTGGTCGTGGGCGGCGTCATCATCCTGTGGGCCGAGCGTCGACAACACACCGAACGCGTGCAGGACGTGGATCAGCTCACCACGACCGATGCGCTGAAACTCGGCGCGTTTCAGGCGCTGTCGCTGATTCCCGGCACGAGCCGCTCCGGCGCGACCATCATCGGCGGATTGTTGTGCGGTCTCTCGCGCCGCACCGCCGCGGAGTTTTCGTTCTTCGTCGCGATTCCCGTGCTGGTCTCGGCGACCGTCTATGAGTTGTGGAAAGAACGCGCGGCCATGACCGAATTCGAGACCGGCCCACTCATCGTGAGCTGCGTGGTGTCATTCGTGAGCGCATTGCTCGCGGTGAAATTCCTGATCCGCTTCGTGAGCCGGCATTCGTTCGCGGCATTTGCGTGGTACCGGATCGTGTTCGGACTCGTGATCCTCGGAACCGCGTACACCGGCCTCATCCGCTGGTGACACGGGGACCATCCCCGTTTCGTCACCTCGTTTCTCCACTTCGTCAAAATCTGGTTTCCCGCGGCCCAGGCCTGATGCAACTTTGGGCCAATGAAATTCGACTTCCAGAAATTCTACGAAGCGGTCAACGCCAAACGCACCGAACGCGCGGCGTCGTGGCGCCAGGTGGCCCGCGAGATCGGCATTGGCAAATCCACGCTCGCGCGGATGGCGCAGAACAAGCGGCCCGACGCGGACGGGCTCGCGGCGCTGTCGTTCTGGGCCAAGCTGAATCCCGCGGATTTCGTCTACATCGAACCGCCCGCGCCAAGCCCGGCGCTCGGCCTCGTCGACTTCATCAGAACGGATTCGCCGCCCAGCTTCTGATCTTGTCGTGATAGGTGCGGCTCGACTGCAGCCGCGTCCCGCCCTGCAACACCACGACGTATTCGCCGTGCGCGCCGGTTTCGAGCTCTGCGATGTGCCGCACGTTCACGATCAGCGAGCGATGGATGCGCATGAATCGCTCCGGATCGAGCGACGCCTCGAGCGTCGCGATCGGCACGTGCAGCAGGTGCCGCGCGGTCTTCAGGTGCAACTGCACGTAGTTCTCCGCGGCCTGCGCGAACAGGATGTCCTCGACGTTCACGAACGAGATCTTCCCGGCCGAACGCAACGCGATGCGCGCGAGATGTTTGCGCGGCGCGGCGAGCTGCTGCAGCAGTGCAAGCACGTGCTGGTTATCGACGCCCGCGTCCAGCGTCTCCCGCACGCGCGCCAGCGCCTGCGAGAACCGTTCGCGCGTCACCGGCTTGAGTAGATAGTCCACCGCGTTCACCTCGAACGCCTGGATGGCGTAGCGGTCGAACGCCGTCACGAAGATGACGGGCGGCATCCGCTCCGCGCCGACGGCGCGCAACACGTCGAAGCCGTCCATCTCCGGCATCTGCACGTCGAGCAGCACGAGGTCGGGGCGCGCGGCGCGAATCCGCTCGACGGCCTCGGCGCCATTACGCGCCTCGGACATCGAGGTGATGCCGGATTCCTCCTGCAGCAGCAGCGCGAGTCCCGCGCGCGCCAGGGGTTCGTCGTCGACGATGAGAACGTTCATGTCTCTTCCACGATATGAAATGGAATCACGAGCGTCACCACCGCGCCACCCTGCGCACCATCCCCGGTGCGCAGCTCCGCGGCATCCCCGTAGAGCTGCTTGAGCCGCGCACGGGTGTTGGCGAGCCCCAGGTGGAGGCCACTCGTACCCGATCCGCCGAAACCGGGGCCATTGTCGCTGACCGCGATCTGCAGCGAGTCACCCACCCGCGCCGCCCGGATGTCGATGACACCGGAATTGGCGCACTGCCCGATGCCGTGTCGGATTGCGTTCTCGACGATGGGTTGCAGCGCCATGTGCGGTACGGCCGCATCGAGCGCCTCGGGATCGATGTCGGTGTTGACGCGCAAACGGTCGGAAAATCGCAGTTGCTCGATCGACAGATAGAGCTTGAGGTATTCGAGTTCGCGCGCCAGCGGCACCTCCTGGGCATCCATGTCGGCGAGCACCGCGCGCAGCAGGTCGGAAAACCGCGCCAGGGTTTCCTCGGCCTGCTGACCCTTCTGCTGACGCACGAGCACGACGATTGCGTTGAGCGTATTGAACAGGAAGTGCGGCTGGAGCTGCGCCTTGAGCGCGCCGAGCCGCGCCTGCGCGATCTGTGTTTCGAGCTGCGCGGCACGCAGGTCCGCGCGCAACACCGCCTGCGCGCGCTCCTGGAAACGCGCGTAGTTGCGAAACGCGGTCTGGATCGACAACACCACCCAGTACGCGACGATCGCGGTATGGAATCCGAAGATGAAGAGCAGCGTGATCTCGCTCTTGAACGTGATGGCCGGCTGGATGGGCCAGAACTCGTTCCACGCCAGGTGAAAAGCCGCTTCGAGCGAAAGGCGGCTCACGGCCCACGCGATGCTCAACAGGAAATGCAGTCCGAGGAGCCGCCCGATGTTCCGGCGCTCGAGCGGCCAGCGCTGCCCCGCCCATACGATCAGCGGCGTGAGCAGCGCCGAGATGTAGATGTTGACCGACCAGTAGCGGATGTCCTGCCAGGGATTCGGGTCATCCCAGTAAAAACGCCGCGTCACGTTCTGCGCGAAATAGATGACCCCGACCACCGTCCACGCGAGGAGGTAGAACGCATAGGGCCTGAGCTTGCGCAGGTTCATGGGGCGAACCTGAGCTTAACCCCCGGCGCACCGGGTCGATGCAGGCATGTGATTGTTTGTTTGACCAACCGGCTCAAAACGTTGACGGGCACCGGGAACTATTGCGGACGGCTGGCTAAAGGCTGGCGCGCAGGTCCTGCATGGCGAATCCGGCGAGCGGCGCGTCGAACCTGGCGCCCAGCGCGATCACCTTGAAAACCTCGCCCATTTCCCCGGGCAACATGAGCCGCCGCGCCTCGCCGGCCAGGCGCGCCTGGCGCTGCATGTCGTCCGCGGCGATCTGCATCTCGGTAGTTAGCAACGACTCCATGCCCGCGCCGATCAGGAACGCGGCCTGCGTCGCGAAGCCGAGCACCTCGAGCCCGGCGGTGTCCGCCGCCTCCGCGACACGCGTGAAGTCGACCCACGCGGTGATGTCCTGCAGGCCCGGGTACAGAAACGGATCGTCGTGCGCGCGCTGGCGGAAATGGCAGCGCAACGTGCCCTGCGCGCGTTCCGGGTGATACAGGTGCGCGCGCGGCAATCCATAGTCGATCAACAGCGCAACTCCCGACTCGAGCTGTTCGGCCAGGCTCGCCATCCACGGCTGGTAAGAAAGGCAGGCTTCCGACACGTATCCATCGGGCAACGGCGCGGGCAATCCCTCGACGATGTCCGCGACCGCGTGCATGAGCTCGGGCGATGGCGACAACTCGCGCCATTCGAACGCGTCGCCGGCGAGCCCGACGCCGAGCGCGCGCACGTCGAGTCCGCCCGGGCGATGACGCAAGACGAATCGTTCCACCGGCATCGCATCCAGCACTTCGTTCGCGAGCACGATGCCGCGCATTTGCTCCGCCGGCCAGCGGTCTAACCACTCCACCCGCCGCGCCAGCTCCGGCGGCAGCTGCGCGAGCCGCGCGCGCTGGCGATCGGCCAGGTCCGCGCTGACTTCGAGGATCCGGTATCGTCCGGGCAGCGCTTCCAGCGTTTCCAGCTCGAGCAGCACGTCCGCCGCCATGCGGCCCGAGCCCGCGCCGAGCTCCAGCACGTCGCCACCGGTCTCGCGCAGCACATCTGCCGCCTGCCGCGCGAGGCAACGCGAGAACAGGCTCGACACCTCGGGCGCCGTCACGAAATCGCCGCCCGCGCCGATCTTGGTGGCTCCCGCGCTGTAATAACCCAGTCCCGGCGCATACAGCGCCAGGCGCATGAAGGCGTCGAAACCGATGACGCCACCACGCTCGCGGAGAAACTCGCGGATGTGCGCCGCCACGCGTTCCGAATGCGCATGCTCCTCCGGGGTGAGCGCGGGCAGGGTTGAGACCGATGCGGCAGAAGTCATAGAGTGCGACGGATGGGGAACGAAGTGGCGAGTCTAGCTGGCAAGACTGTGTTGATCACGGGCGGCGCGCGCCGCGTGGGCGCGGCCATCGCACGCGAACTGCATGGGGCCGGCGCCAACCTCGCCATCCACTACCGCAAGTCGGCGGCGGAAGCCGCCGTGCTCGCGCGCGAACTCAACGATCTGCGCGCGGGCTCCGCCGCCACGGTGCGTGCCGAACTACTCGATGTCGATCAGCTTCCCATGCTGGTCGATTTCGCGAAGCGCAGCTTCGGCGGACTCGACGTGCTGGTGAACAACGCGTCCACGTTTTATCCGACCAAGATCGGCGGGATCACGCCGCAGGCGTTTGACGACCTGCTCGGCACCAATCTCAAGGTGCCTTTGTTCCTGGCGCAGGCGGCCACACCTTTGCTGCGCGCTTCTGGCGGCCTCATCCTCAACATCGTGGACATCCATGCGCTGCGCCCGCTGCGCAACTACACCGTGTACTGCGCCGCGAAAGCCGGCCTGCACATGCTCACCCGCTCGCTCGCGAAAGAGCTCGGTCCCGAGATCCGCGTCAATGGCATTTCGCCGGGACCGGTGTTGTGGCCCGAAGGCGCGGGTGACGAGTCGCACCGCGAGAAGATCATCCAGCGCACGATCCTGAAGCGCATGGGAACGCCGGCCGACATCGCGCGCGCCGCGCTGTTTCTCTCCGCCGACGCGCCCTTCATTACCGGCCAGGTGCTCGCCGTGGACGGCGGCCGCAGCGTCGCCTGGTGAAAAATCGGGCCGCTCGCGCGGCCCGGAGGGTTGGTTCAGCAGGGATTTCGATGAAGTTCGTCCGGAAGCCCCTCCCCCATTTTCAGAAAAGGCCCGACTCGAACGCCGCCGAGTCTGCGCAGGCGTGCGCTGCACGACCAGCGTTTTTTGACGAATCCCCGGATCGAGTAGATAGGACGCGCTTATTCGATCGGGACTTCGAGCATCGTGTGGCCGTTGCGATCGAACTCGTCCCACAACGCGCCGATCGTCTTGCCGGCGGTCGGATGGACCACTTCAGGGGCAATCTCCGCCATCGGCCCGAGCATGTAGGGACGTTTGAGCAGGTCCGGACGCGGCACCGTGTATTCGGCGGTTTTCTCGACGAGATCGCCGTACAGCAGCACGTCCAGATCCATCGTGCGCGACGCCCACTTGGGCGCATAACGCGGCCGGCCGCACTGCGTCTCGATCGCGTGCAATCGCGCGATGACCGCCGTCAGCGGTTGCGCGGTCGTGAACCCCACCACGAGATTGATGAAGTCCGGCCCCTCGAAGCCGACCGCCGCATTGCGGTACGCCCGCGAGAAATACGCATCCGGCCACGAATGGGCGATATCCGCGCAGGCGTGCGCGAGATTCTTCTCCGGCTCGACATTGCTGCCCGCGCCGACGAATACGCGCACGTGCCCGGGCTTCAGTAGTCGCGCCCCGGTCACTGCGCGAGACTCATTTCGCCAGGTCGGCGCGCGTACGCAGCACGGCGACCCCGACGTCCTTGCTGCCGCGGATGGCGCCCGGCTTGTTCACCGATAGCCGCACCCATTCCACGCTGAATTCCTCGACGATGAGCATCGCCAGCTTGTGCGCCAGTGTCTCGACCAGCTTGAACTCGGAGTTCTCGACGAACCCGATCAGCCGCTTCGCGACTTTCTTGTAATCGAGCGTGTCCGCGACTTCGTCGCTCTGCGCGGCGCGCGCGCAATCCACGGGCATCTCCACGTCGATCACCACGGTCTGCTTGACGCGCCGCTCCCACTCGATGAACCCGATGATGCAGTCCACCGCGAGTCCGTGCAGGAAGATGCGATCACCCGCGTCGGGAGTCGCCGCATTGTTAGGCAGCGTGCTGGTCTTGGGACCGCTGGTTACCTTGGTTCGCGCCATGTTCGATATTTGTCTCTAGCTATTCGCCGGTACCGCGAGCGGACCGAGTTCCGTAAGGGACCAGGTGGCGCGTGCGCGGATCGCAGCCGTCTCGTGCACGCCCGACTTCAGCCGTGCCATGCCCGCGACGGCGATCATGGCTGCATTGTCGGTGCAGAACTCGATCCGCGGGTAAAAGACTTTCGTGCCCCGGCGCGCCGCCTCTTTCGCGAGCCGTTCGCGCAGCAGGCGATTGGCGCCGACACCTCCTCCCACGACCAGCGCGCCATAGCCGGTCTCTTCGAGTGCGCGCATCGTCTTCACCGCGAGCGTGTCGACGATGGCGGCCTGCACCCCGGCCGCAATGTCATTGCGTGTCGCTTCGTCGAGCGTCCCCGCCGCGGTCTGATCGCGCACTGCGAGGGACACCGCGGTCTTCAGGCCGGAGAAGCTGAACTCGAGCCCGGCGCGATCGACCATCGGGCGGGGAAAGGTGAAGCGCGCCGCATTGCCCAGCGCCGCGAGCCGCGCCAGCTCCGGTCCGCCCGGATAGGGCAGCCCGAGCAGCTTGGCGGATTTGTCGAATGCCTCGCCCGCCGCGTCGTCGCGGGTTTCGCCGAGCACTACGTACTGGCCCGGCGCCGCGACGTCGATGAGCATCGTGTGCCCGCCCGACACCAGCAAAGCAAGGTGTGGAAACGGTGGCGGCACCGGCTCCAGCAACGGCGCCAACAGATGTCCCTCCAGGTGGTGGACCGCCACCGCCGGCACTCCCCACGCATACGCCAATGACCGTCCGAGTGCCGCCCCCGTGAGCAGCGCGCCGATCAGCCCGGGCCCCGCGGTATAGGCGACTCCATCGATCTGATCCGGCCGGGTTTTCGCATCCGCCAACGCGGTGCGGACCAGCGGCAGCAGACGGCGCACGTGGTCGCGCGAGGCCAGTTCGGGCACCACACCGCCATAAACCCGGTGCAGGTCGATCTGACTGTAGATCTCATGGGCGAGCAGGCCCGCCGAGTCGTCATAGACGGCAACCGCGGATTCGTCACAGGAAGATTCGAGGGCCAGGATGCGCATCTGGTCAGACTGAGAACCGTAAACGGTGGGGCATTACATTCCTGCTTTGATTTTTGAGGGCCGTTCTATAGAATCGCCACCCCTGCTACAGGCAGGTTGTGGCAAAACTCCAGATAGATCAACGGTTTGAGGTTTCGATGCCGAGCGTTCGTGTACGTGAAAACGAGTATTTCGATGCCGCCCTGCGCCGCTTCAAGCGCGCGTGTGAAAAAGCGGGCGTGCTGACGGAGCTTCGGCGCCGCGAATTCTACGAAAAGCCGACGCAGGAGCGTAAGCGCAAGAAGGCGGCCGCTGTTAAGCGTCACCTCAAGCGCAACAGCCCGCGCGAATACTCGGCGCGTCCGCGTCCGAGCTGATCGTAGAGATCCGGCTCCCGCGATGACGCTCAAAGAGCGCATCACTGAAGACATGAAGACCGCGATGCGATCCGGTGAAAAGGATCGTCTCGCGGTCATTCGTCTATTGCAGGCCGCGATCAAGCAACGCGAAGTCGACGAGCGCATCACGCTCGACGACGCGCAGATCACTTCCGTGCTCGAGAAGATGATCAAGCAGCGCAAGGAATCCATCGTCGCGTTCGAGAAGGGCAACCGCGCCGACCTCGTCGCGAAGGAAGCCGCCGAAATCGCCGTGCTGCAGCCCTATCTGCCCGCGCAGCTTTCCGACGCCGAACTCGACACACTCATTGCCGAAGCCATCGCCGCAACCTCTGCCTCCTCCATCAAGGACATGGGCAAGGTGATGGGCGTGGTAAAGGCCAAGGCGGCCGGCAAGGCCGACATGGGCGCGGTCGGCGCCCGCATCAAAGCCAAGTTAGGCGGTTGATTGGGCGGACGTGGCATTGCCACCGCCGGCGCGCTGATCCTCATCGCGCTGATCTGCATCTCCATCAGTCGCAAGATCGAATCCGAGCGCCGTGAGCTCGGAAGATTCCCGAGTCATCGATTGCCGCTGGTGATCGGCGGCGCCATCGGCGCCCTGCTCCTGTGCGCGATCGTGGTCATCGCGATCCTGCGCTGATCCTTCGGGCGCTCCGGCCCCGGACTATCTACTCGAGTTCCCGTTCCCGCAGCCGCACCGCCGGATCGCCGAACACCATGAAATTGCGCGCATCGTCGCGCCGCACCCACAACTTGCGGATGAGTTTCACCGCCAGCTCCTTCGCCGCCTTCTTCTTCTGTTTCGGAAGGTTGAGCTGCTCGGTCGATAGCTGAGTGCTGATGGCGGCCCAGTTGATGTTGAAAGCATCCGTGGCATTGCCGATCCGGTCGCCACGCAACACTTGCCGCAATACGCCCAGCAATCCCTGGTTCTGCGCGAACCCGCCGTCGCCCTGGAAGCTGTAGGCCCAGGCGCGTTCCATGTGCGCGAGCACGGCCAGGGCCCCGCCATTCTTGTGCGCCAGCAAGGCCTGCGGCAGCTTCGAGAAAAACGCGCGCGGCGCGATCTCGGCCGGCTTGTCGTTGAGACGGTCGAAATCGTCGAACTGCGGCACGCCCCCGCCGTGACAGGCGAACATGAAATGAATCATGCCGTGCACCTTCGCATCCGCCGGCACGTCCTTCGCGGCGAACCAGTGATCGGCGGTGATCTCGCCGTAGCCACCCCAGTCCTGGCACACCAGCGCGCCCTGCGTCGCGAGCTGCAATGTATCGCCATTCGGAAACTGCATACCGTGCCCGCCACTGAACAGCAGTGCCGGTGTTCCACCCTGGATTCCGCCCTTCATTATTTTCGCGAGATTTTTCTTGGTGGCTTTCTCGCCGAGAAACTCGTGCAGCTTGTAATTGAGTCCCTTGCCCAGCGGCTTGCCATCCGGCCTGCCGCAGAGTGGATCGGCGACCTGGCGCGTGAACAGCTGCGTGGCGTCGTCGAAATCGTGTTCCGGCGCGAACATGGCGATCTGCCGCGAGGCCGGCGGCTTCTTCGCGGTCTCGTACTTCACGACGCTCTCGGCGTAACGGGCGAATTCCTCGGGTGAATCGAACCACAGCCGGCCACAGGCCCAGTAGAGATCGAGCGTGTACTGGAACTCGAAGCTGATGTCCTGCGGCGAAGCGACGATCAGCAGGTAGTAAGGCACGCCGTTGTCGGGCTCGACTTGATCGAGCCGCACCTTGCGGCGCTTGAGCCAGGCGTACACGTCTTCGCCGGGCAGCAACCCGTCGACGTCGTAGACGACGAAGGGCTTGGCCTGCTTGCGACGGTGCGCGATCAGCGGCTCGAGCGCTTTCTTGATCTTCTTGTCGACGGTGGGGCCATAGAGGATTCCCCAGCCCGCGCGCTCGAGGTTGTTGGCGTCGGAGCCCGCCTCGTCCGGAGCGATGCCGAAGGCGCGTCCTTCGCTCGCGAGCTTGCGCTTCTCGGCCGCGGCCTGCTTCCTGGCCTCCGCCTTCACGCGCGCCTTGAGCGCCTTCTGCAGATCGCCGGGCTGCTTCTTCGAGACCCCCAGGATAGTCGCGATATCGGCGTCGGTCAGTTCCTTGAGCGGACGTCCACTCTTCGCGTCGATGCCGAACGAAAGAGTCCTGTCATCGTCGGCCATGCCGGCACTCCTTACTTCGACGCAAACGCCGTCTCCCAGATCAGGTGCGCGACCTGCGGACCGTCGATGTCGCTGTGCGCGCCGCTCACGCCGCCGCCTTTCGCGATGAACTTCGACGACTCGACGTTGTAGACCTTCTTTTTCTGCAGCGAGTACGCGCCATTCGCATCGCTCATGTCGAGCGCAACCGGATCGACACCCTGGATGCCGAACGCGCCGATCGCGCCGTACTCCGGCAACGCCACGGCGGGAAACGCCGCGGTGCCATGGATGCGCGACGCGAATGGATAGAGCGTGCCCACGGCCTTGTCGTGTTTCGACTTGGTGACGCACAGGGGGCCACGCACCTTGCCGTCGGTGAGGATGCGATTGAAGTAGCCCCGGGTGCCTTTCTTGTACGGAATGTCATTCGCGTAACACCACAGTGAAACCGCGCCCTGCACCAGCGTCACTGAATCGATCGGGCGCGGCAGCGGCGCCTTCGCATCGGGGCCGCCGATCATGCTCGAGATCACGATGGTGCCGAAGCTGTGGCCCATCAGATGGATGCGCGTGCCCTTGGCCGCCGTGGCTTTCTGCAAATCCGTCAGGAACGTATGGATGCCGCCTTCGCCGATCGAACGCGCGCGCTTTTTCATCGTCCAGTACGACAGCTGGCGCAGGGGCGACAGCAGTCCGCCGAGTTTCAGGCCGCCGAAACTTTGTTGTTCGAGATCGCCGACGGCCGCATCGGGATCGAAACCTTCGCGATCCGCATCCGGCGGCCCGCCGAGTCCCTTGCCCTTGGCATCGAGACCCAGCGCCTTGTTGAGATCCTGGTAGGCCTTGCGCATCGGCGCGGGTAGTTCGGTCACCCCGGCGCTCTTGCGCGCCCCGTCGATGATGATGCGCAGCGCCGCCACGATCTTCGGATCATCACCGAGCGCGTTGACGTACTGCTCGACGAGCGCATCGGCGGACTTGGCTTTCCCGGTGCCGACACCGAACGAGGCGCCGTTATCACCGAGGTCTTCATCGCCCCAGGGCTGACTTGGCCAGTGCAATCCGGCGAGCAGCGGCGTGAAGCCGGGGAACACGGTCTTCGCCTTGGCGAGCCCGCTCGATTTCATCAACGCGCCGATCCAGCGGTTGTACTGATCCTTGGCCGCCGGCACGTCACCTTTCCAGCCGTGGCAGAAGAAGAAAATGTCGGTCACCTTGCCATCGCTGGCCTTCGCGATGACATCGGCGCTGGCTTTTCTTCCGTTGCCTTCCGCGCGCTCGCGACCGTCCTTGTCGTAGCTGATGAGTCCGTACTTCGTGTCGCTTCCAGGAATCGTTTCGACGCCCATGTGCACTCCCTTTCGGTTCTTCCGCCGCAACGCATGAGCGGGCGACGCATTCTTGTTGTACTCACGTGCACTGGCCTTGTCGAGAGCTCGCGCGAGCTTCTCTCATTCCGCGTGAGAACTAATACCGCAATTTGTTAGCTGGAAGAATCCGCGGCGTCTTGTTGGTGCACCTAACTTCTGTTGCCATGCAGCGAATTCACTGCAGCCTCTCCGCGATCGTCTGTGCCGTGGGCGCCGCGGCGGCGCCCAACCGCGTCGACCGCAAACGTTCGCCCGCGTACGCCATCGCCTCGCGCGCCTTCGCGACGACGGCGCCCATCCCGAAGAAGTCGTGCACGACGCCTTCGTAGTCGCGGCGCTCGACGTCGACGCCCGCATCCTTCAATGCGTCCGCGAGTTTCGCGCCGTCGGAGCGCAGCGGATCGAGGTGCGCACTGATGATCGTGACCGGTGGCAGGCCTTCGAGATCCGCGTCGATGAGGCGCAGCCGCGGGTCGAGTTCATCCTGCCGCGAACGGGTCACGTGTCCGAAGAACCACTTCATCATCGGACGATTGAGCGGCACGGCGATGGCGTTCTCGAGGTACGACTCCGTATCGAGATCGGTCTGCGCCACCGGATAAACGGCCAGCACGTGCTCCGGCATCGGCAGCTTCGCATCGCGCGCGGCGATGGCCGTGGCGACCGCCAGATTGCCGCCGGCGCTTTCGCCAGCCAGGGCAATGCGCCCTCCGTCGCCATCCACCTTGGCGGGATTGCCGAGCAGCCATTTGTACGCCGCCAATGCGTCATCCCAGGCCGCCGGGAATGGATGCTCCGGCGCCAGTCGATAGTCGACGGACACCACGGCCGCCTGCGCGGATTTCGCCAGCGCCCGCGCGCCGCCGTCGTAGACGTCCTTGTCCGCGATGACCCAGCCGCCGCCGTGGAAATACAGCACCACGGGAAACGGCCCATCGCCTTCGGGTAGATAGAGACGGGCTTCGAGCGGTCCGGCCGGCCCCGGGATGGAAAAGTCCCGAGTCCGGATGCCGGGCGTCAGCAGTTCGGGGTCGGTCGGGCGGCCTTGCTGCTCGAGCACGCGCTTGACGGCATCGGCAGGTGTCGGGTTCCGGCGGGCCGCGTCCGCGTCGACCATTTCGATCGCATCGGGATCCAGGCTCGCGAACGCGGTCAGAACTTCGAGCATGTCGTCGTCGGCGCGCATCTGGCCAACGGCCTCGGCGAGCGCGGACTTCACGGGAGTCGGCCTGCTGCTGTCGGTGCGCATGGAGATACCTCGCGAGCAACCGGGAAGCGCGCATCCTGCGAGCGTGCCCGGCCAACCGCCCCCGGCATCGAACCCGAATCGCCGTCGGCAGGTTCCGAACTCCCCCGCCGAACGCCCGGGGCGTGGGTGCGATTTCCGACAGGACCGCCATAATTGCCCCCATGGCCGGCCGCATTCCCCAGAGCTTCATCGACGACCTGACCGCGCGCGCGGATATCGTCGAACTCATAGGCTCGCGGGTGCAGCTCAAGAAGGCCGGCCGCGAGTACCGCGCCTGTTGCCCGTTCCACAACGAAAAGACGCCATCGTTCTGGGTGAGCCCTGCGAAGCAGTTCTATCACTGCTTCGGCTGTGGCGCGCACGGCACGGCCCTCGGCTTTCTCATGGAGTACGACAAGCTGTCGTTCCCCGAGGCGATCGAAGAGCTGGCGGGACGGCTCGGGCTCGACGTGCCGCGCGAGGCGTCGTCGCAGCCCGATACGTCGGGTTCGACCGCGCCGCTCTACGACATGAACCTCAAGGTCGCCAAGTTCTACGCGAGCGTGCTGCCCAACGACGCGCGCGCCAAGGAATACGCGAAGAAGCGCGGCCTGACGCGCGAGACCATCGACAAGTTCATGATCGGTTTCGCGACCAATTCCTGGAACGACGTGCTCAAGCGCTTCGGCGGCAACGACGCGGACAAACGCGCGCTGCTCGAATGCGGGCTGATCATCGAACGCGAACGCACGGACTCACGCGCGCTCGAACGCCACTACGACCGCTTCCGCGACCGCCTCATGTTCCCGATCCGCGATTCGCGCGGCCGGGTACTGGCCTTCGGCGGACGCATCATCGACCAGGGCGAACCCAAGTACCTCAACTCCCCCGAGACCATGCTGTTCCACAAGGGCCGCGAGCTCTACGGCATGTACGAGGTGCGCCAGAACCGCGGCACCCTGCGGCGCCTGCTCGTGGTCGAGGGATACATGGACGTCGCGCGTCTGCACCAGGCGGGGGTGACCTACGCCGTGGCGACGCTCGGCACCGCGACCACGCCCGAGCACCTGCGCCGCATCTTCAAGCTTGTGAACGAAGTGGTCTTCTGTTTCGACGGTGACAAGGCAGGCCGCGCCGCCGCCTGGCGGGCGCTCGGCAACGCCCTGCCCGAGGCGCGCGACGGGCGGCAGATCCGCTTCCTGTTCCTGCCCGAGGGTCACGACCCCGATTCACTGGTCGGCGAAGAAGGCCGGGAAGCTTTCGAACGCCGGCTGGAGGGCGCCCTTCCGTTGTCGGAGTACCTCGTGTCCGCACTGGCCGAACAGGCCGATCTGTCCCATGCCGACGGCCGCGCGCAGTTCGCCGAGCTCGCCCGTCCACTGGTCACGAAGGTCGCGCCGGGTGTCTATCGCGACCTGCTCATTGACCGTCTTTCTGAATCTATAAAGATTCCGACGGCCAGATTGAATCAATTGTGGTTCAACGAGGCCACGGGTGCTGGCGGCACGCATACGATCACCTCCTCTCCGGAACCGGCCCGGTTCAGCGCGGCTGGCCGCACCCAACGTGCCCGCGATGGCGGCGGCGGCCGGGGCCTGGTGACCAAGGCGGTGAAACTGCTGGTCCATTTCCCGCCGATAGCCGCGACCATTTCGGGGGCCCAGCTCACGCGGCTCGAGATGACCGACGATGCCGGATCGCGCTTCCTGTTCGAGCTCGTCGACCAGCTCCAGCAGGACCCGGCCGCCCACACGGGGCAGTTGCTGGAGCGATGGCGGGAACGGCCGGAAGGCGCCCGCATGCGCGCACTGGCCGGAGAGGAATTGCCCGGCATCGACGAGGCCGGCGCGGCGCTCGAACTCGCCTCGGCCATTGAAACACTGGCGATGGAGCCCACCTTGCGTCGGCACGATGAACTGCTCGGCAAGAGCGAGCTCAACGACGATGAACGTACCGAGCTCAAGGAGTTGAATGTCGCCATCCACATGGCGAAGCGCAGGGGATAACCCGGACGTCCCATCGCGCGTCTGATCGGACTGATCAAGACTTCGCCAGAAACTTGCTCGGGGGTGACCCGTTTGGCCCGGTTTTTGCGTTCTCGGGAAGGCTGAAGTCGAACGGAAGTCGTTGACCTACTGGCAATTTTCGCTTTGTCAAGCCGTAGGTCTTTGCGTAGAATGCGCCCCCTTTCCCGCAAGCCACCTTCGCTCGCACCGTCGCACGACTTCGCGGTGCTGACCCAATACGCCCTGGCGTTCGGAATCAAATGACACAAAAGCACAAGCGTCCCACTGCACCCGCCTCCAAGAAGCTGCCGAAGAAAGCGGCCAAGCCCGCGGTCGCGCAGCCGAAGGCTGCGCATGCCGCGAAGGCAGCGAAGCACGTCGAGAAACATGCCGAGGTGAAGAAGCCGCTCGCGAAGGGCAAGGCGCCCGAGAAAGTTGCTGCGTCGCCCGACTCCAAGGCGAAGGTCGTCGAGCTCAAGCCCGCACAGAAACTCGCGGCCGCGCGCGCTGCCGCTCCCGCGCCCGCCGAAGGCAAGAAGGGCAAGAAGGGCGCTGCGGAACTGATCAATCTTCCCGCGCGCCGCAATGTATTGCCCGAAGAACGCCAGTCGCAGCTCAAGCTGCTGATCGCGCGCGGCAAGGAACAGGGTTATCTCACCTACTCGCAGGTGAACGATCACCTGCCCTCGGAGATCGTCGATCCCGAACAGATCGAAGAGATCGTAAACACGATCAACGACATGGGCATTCCGGTGTACGAAAAGGCGCCGGACAACGAGAGCATTCTCGCGCCCGAGCCGTCCGCGCCCACCGATGAAGAGGCGATCGAAGAAGCCGCCGCCGCGCTGGCCGCGCTCGATGCCGAACTCGGCCGCACCACCGACCCGGTGCGCATGTACATGCGCGAGATGGGCACGGTCGAGCTGCTCACGCGCGAAGGCGAAATCCGCATCGCGAAGCGCATCGAGGAAGGCCTCGACGCCGTGCGCCTGGCCCTGTCGAACTATCCGTCGACGGCCGACTATCTACTGAAGGCCTATGAACCGGTGAAGGCGGGTGGCGCACGCCTCGTCGACATCATCGTCGGCTTCATCGACCCGAACGCGCCGGACGTCATCGCGCAGCCGCAGAATCCGACCAAGATGGATCTGGCGGCGCCGGCGGCCGAGGAAAAGGCCGAAGGCGAGGAAGAGGAAGCCGAGGGCACCGACACCGAAGAAGAAGCCGTCGACACCGGCCCGGATCCGGAAGAAGCGGCGCGCCGATTCGCGGCCGTGGGCAAACACCTCGCGAATGCGCTCGTGCACATCGAAAAGATGGGCGCGAAGGATCCGAAGACGCTGAAGATCCGCAAGAAGCTCTCCGACGAGTTCATGGAGCTCAAGCTCGCGCCGCGCATGTTCGAAGCGCTGATCGCGAATCTGCGCCATGGCGTCAACGAAATCCGCCAGCTCGAAAAAGAGATCATGATCATTGCCGTGCGCGACGCCGGCATGCCGCGCAAGGAATTCATCCTTTCGTTCCCGAAGAACGAGACTTCCAGCCGCTGGCTGCAGAAGCAGGTCAAGGGCGGCAAGAAGTGGTCGAACGCCATGGGCCGGCTGCAGGAAGAAATTGCGCGCCGCCAGGAAAAGCTGGCGCAGCTCGAGAAGGTGTATCACCTCACGATCTCGGACATCAAAGAGATCAATCGCGAAGTGTCGATCGGCGAGGCCAAGGCACGCCGCGCGAAGAAGGAGATGGTCGAGGCGAACCTGCGCCTGGTGATCTCGATCGCGAAGAAGTACACGAACCGTGGTTTGCAGTTCCTGGATCTGATTCAGGAAGGCAACATCGGCCTGATGAAGGCGGTGGACAAGTTCGAGTACCGCCGTGGCTACAAATTCTCCACGTACGCAACGTGGTGGATCCGCCAGGCCATCACGCGTTCGATCGCCGACCAGGCGCGCACGATCCGTATTCCCGTGCACATGATCGAGACCATCAACAAGCTGAACCGCATTTCGCGGCAGATGCTGCAGGAGATGGGCCGCGAGCCGACGCCGGAAGAACTCGCCGTGCGCATGGAGATGCCCGAGGACAAGGTTCGCAAGGTGCTCAAGATCGCCAAGGAGCCCATCTCGATG